>JAHFUJ010000081.1 GCA_023265105.1 Acidobacteriota bacterium | reverse complement strand
TCCTTCAGCAGATCAGCGGCTCGACCGTTCTTTTCCGCAGCTTCGAATGCATTCATGGTTGGCCCGTAGTATTTTCTGAATGCGGCAACGAGCTCTGATGGTGCGCTGGGAAAATTGAACGTATACGTGTCTCTGACGAATGAGATCTTCTCTTTTGGAACCCCCGCGCCTGCAAATCGCTCGATCACGTTGTTCTCGATCCCCCACGTCATCGGGCTAATGAAGCCTTCCGGAGGTGGCGGCGAGTATGAAGAGCTGATTTTCAAAATTTGCGCCACCAATGTCGGATCATTTGGAATCCAGTTCCCCATAATGATCCGGCCTCCGGGCCGGGTCACGCGCACCATCTCCTTGGCCACGTCAAACGGTTTTGGCGCGAACATGGCTCCAAAGACGCTCACGACGAGGTCAAACGTGTGATCGTTCAGCTCGTGCAAATTGGACGCATCGCCTTCCTGAAACGTGCAGTTCGTGAGACCCTGCTCCTTTGCACGCTTGTTCCCAGCCTCAACAAGGTTCCTTGCGATATCGACGCCCAACACGTCCGCTCCGAGTCTCGCCTCTGGCAGCGCCGTCGTTCCATCGCCGCATCCGAGATCCAACACCTTGAGCCCTTTTTTGATTCCGAGTCCCTTGACGAGCGCTTCTCCGCTCTCTCGCATACTCTCCGCAATGCGAGTAAAGTCGCCTTTTTCCCAAAGTGCCTTGTTTGGATTCATTGGAGCACTCCCTCTCCTTCACTCAACGCAATAATTGGGGGATTGTAAACTGCTTTGGGGGCGATTACGCAGCTTGGCGCCGTCGCATTGGTGTTCCACGCGGCCGCCGAAATTCCGCCAAGAGGTGCGGAGTATTCCGCGCGATCGAGTCCTTCAGTTTCACACGCAGCCGTCGCCCAGTGCGCTGGCCGGCGCAATTGGCTTTGCCGACCCGGAGGCCGGCGTCGGCTACGCGTACGTGACGAGCCGGATGGGGACGAGGGTGACCGGAGACCCGCGGGATGTGGTGCTCAGAGACGCTTTCTACTCCGCCATTCCGACTCCGTCAGGAGCGTTGGGACGCTCGTCGCATAACTCGAACCTGCGCCCCCCCGGGCCCGCGCGAGGCTCTTATCGGTTCGTCCGTGGGTTCGTCTGGATGGCGGCGCCTGTGTACTTCTGGTGGCAGTTCTCGCAGGCCGTGAAGACTTCGGCGCCGGCCTCGAGCAGCTTGTCGGGGTCCTTGGCCTCGGCAGCCTTTCGGGCCAGTTCACCCGCGTCGACGAGCGCCACCGACATTTTCATCCACTCGTCGTTGTTCATGGCGCGCGGCGGCAGCATGAGGAGGTTCGCCCCTTCGCTGAGGATGACGCCGGCGTCGCGGAGTCGAAGCCATTCCTGATCGGTCTTCGGCGCGACGTCTTGGACACCGGCGGCGGTCACCGTCGATCCGACCGCATTCCAGATGAGGACCGCAGCCGGTTCGTGCACGGCGTCCCCGAGCAGTCTGTTGCTGGCCAGGGCCTTGAAAGGCGGTGATTGCGGTGCCTGCCCCCTGGGCGTCGCAGCGGTTTGAGCGGCCGGGAGGCTGCTCGAGCCGGCCGCGATCGCCAGAAACGCTGCCATCAGCCACTGTCGCATTGGAGCTCCTTTCGGCAGCCACATCAGCATGCCGCGTCTGATCAAGTAAATTATAGGCCCCAATCCGTTCTGCCTCTACTTCTTCCGCTCTACGACCGACTCGCCATGCCAGTCGCCACGGAGCCTATTCTTGGTAAGTCTGAGTGTTGTGCCCTTCCGCGCGCGCTTCGCTATTTCACCGGCACCGACGGCCGCTCGATTGGTGGAAGAAGCGGCGCTGGATTGACATAGCCGCGGCTTCCGTCGGGCCGAATGGGTCCCGGCCCGAACCCCAGATGGTTTTGGTCCACGTTGTTTTCGCTGCACGCGTATTCCTGAACCGCCTCGTCGGGTTTCCCGGCGACCCATGTTCTCGAGTACGTGAAGGGCCTCGTGTAAAACTTGGGGTCATCGATGAGCGTGACGACGTGGATGTGATCGGCGTCCGGCCTGGTCCAGCGCTCCACAACGTGCAGTGCGTCACTGTGGGGATTGGCGTTTTCGTCAATCCAGACTTTCTGGTCCTTGAACCCAACCGAGTCGATCACGAAGGTGTCTCCTTCCCAACGGCCAATCTCCTCGCCAAAGAAGGAAGGGTCGGGGTCTTCCGAATGTGTTCGCTTGGAGTCGACAGGAATCAGCCGGTAGTAACTGTACCAGTACAAAAATGCGATTTTCTTGGCTCCCTGCAGGATTTCAAAAGGGAGACCGCTGGCATTGTGTCGAGGGATTCCGCCAATGATGCACAGGCTCTCGGGGTCGATCGTGGCCGTAAGATTATGTTGCAGCGCCGCGTCCCCGGCGGGCGTCAGCGGCAACTTCAATCCCGGAAGATCCTTGGCGATGTTTCCACCGGGCACCGTGTCACGCGTCCCTTTCCAGTATCCACTGAGGTCCGGATGTCCCCCTGCTGTTCGAGGAGCGGGCTTTGGTTTGGCGGACTTCACGTCCACTGCGGTCAGGCTGCCGTCCACTTGCCCGAAAACCGCGACGGAGGAGAGGGCCGGCGTCGCAAGAATTGCCACAACCGCGAATCGGGAAAGATGGTTGTTTGTCATAGGATTCGGGCTCGGTCCGGGTTCGTTATCGATTCTGGCCAGTTTCGCCTGGGCCACCATCGCCTGCCGATGCGCCAGATAAGATCCGTCCGTCAGGCAGCGTCACCCGCCTTGCATCCACGAGGTGTGAGCCGTCTTTGGCGGGATAGCCGTCGACAATGATGTCATCTCCCAATTTGACGTCGCCTCGCTTGAACCCCCTTCGAGACAGCGCGCCTGGGGCACCCGCTTCGCAGATCCACGGTACGACATTGCCATTGTCGCCCTTCACGTCAATGTAGAAGTAGGAATGTGGATTCGTCCATTCAATTTTCGTCAGGGCGCCTGTGAGTCGAATCGCTTTTTCTGCGTTGAACTCGGCGGAAAATGCATGGTGCGCGACCAGTGGCACCCCGGCTGTCAAGCCGACGCTTGCAGCGACGATGGCGAGTGCGGCCTTCATGGCGATGCTCTCCAATGAGGTTCGAAGCTCGGTCGTGGATGTATCTAAGCAGAAGCAGGCCGATGCGCCCGAAGGAAGGAACGTATCTGGCGCACCGCCAGGGGAATCCGCTCCTTGGGCTCTTTCCACGGGAACATGCTCACTTCGGCGTTCGGCGCGAGCATCGCGGCCTCCATGGCGACGGCATACGGATGCGCCGGGATATCATCCGGCAGGATCAGGACGGGCGTCCGGCAAGTGCGCACGAAATCGCGGGTCACGGTGAAGACAAAGTCGGGGTTGGTGCGGTACATCCTGGTGACAAACTTGTTGACCGTCTCCATCGTGATGTCGGGCCGGCGCTTGACCAATTCAGGACCCCAGCCGGTCATGTTGTTCTCGTAGAAGAGATCGCGCATCTCCGGACGCGACCCGCTGGGCTGCGCCAGCACGGCCGCGACAACACGATCGGGCGCCCGCTTCAAGAGGTTCCAGATGAAGGGGCCGCCAATGCAGAAGCCCATCACCATGAACTTGTTGATGCGCAGGTGATCCATCAGACCGAGATGGTCGTCAGTATATGAATCCCAGGGCCGGTCGATCTCGAGCGGGCCGGAGGACTGGCCGGCATTGGCGTTGCGCAGGTCCGACGCGATGCAGCGGTACTCTCCCTTGAACTCCTCGATCGCGTTAAAGGGATTGTTCAAGCCGGCGATCGTCGAGTTCAATCCCCCGCCGGCGATGAGCAACAACGGGAAGCCGGAACCGGCCTCCTCATAGTGGATGCGAACGGGGCCTTTTTCGTAGAAGGACATGGCCGCTCCTCTTTGCCCTGTCTGCTGAGCAAACACGCGCGGCGCTGCGGTCATCGCCGTCGCCGCGGCGCCCGCTTTCAGTATCTTGCGTCTCATCGGATCCATAAGGTGTCCTCCTCGATCATTGTTGCGGCCGGTGCGTGCGGCTCCGGTCCCTCCGAGTCCTCGAGGCTTCGTCACGCACGTCTGGCTGGCGCCCCATTCTAGCTCATGGACACCGCCGTCTAAGCAGAAGCAGGCCGATGCGCCCGAAGGAAAGAACGTATCTGGCGCACCGCCAGGGGAATCCGCTCCTTGGGCTCCTTCCACGGGAATATGCTCACTTCGGCCTTCGGCGCGAGCATCGCGCACTCCATGGCGACGGCGTATGAATGCGCCGGGACGTCATCGGGCAGGACCAGTACGGGCGTCTGGCAATTGCGCACGAAATCGCGCGTCACGGTGAAGACGAAGTCGGCGTTGGTGCGGTACATCCTGGTCAGAAATTTGTCGACCATCTCCATCGTGATGTCGGGCCGGCGCTTTGTCAGCTCCGGACCCCAGCCAGTCATGCTGGCGTCGTACATGACGTTGGGCATCTCCGGCCGGAACCCGACGGGCTGCGCCGGCACGGCCGCGACGACGCGATTTGGCGCCCGCTTCAGGAGGTTCCAGATGAACGGGCCGCCAATGCAGAAGCCCAGCACCATGAACTTGTCGATGCCCAGATGATCCATCAGACCGAGATGGTCATCGGCGTAGGAATCCCACGGCCGGTCGATCTCGAGGGGGCCGGAAGACTGGCCGGGATTGGCGTTGCGCAGGTCCGCGTAGATGCAGCGGTACTCGCCCTTGAACTCCGCGATCGGGTCGAAGGGGCTGCGCGGTAAGCCGGCCATCACCGAGTTCAATCCCCCGCCGGCGATCAGCAACAGCGGGAAACCGGAACCGGCCTCCTCATAGCGGATGCGAACGGGGCCCTTCTCGTAGAAGCGTGCGGCTCCTCCTTGCCCGCTCTGCTGCGCGAACGCTTGCGGCGCTGCCGCAGCCATAGCCGCCACGCCGGCGCCCGTTTTCAAGAGCTTGCGTCTGATGGGATCCATAATCGGCGTCCTCCTCGTACACGAACTATAGCGCAACACACAGGTATTCCGGGCTGCCTCCCTTGCGCAGCATTAGCTGCGCGATCACGAAATTGGGTGTTTCATCCTGCACCACTGCCGTAGCACGTTCTGTTCGCGCCCGCCAACCCGGGGTTCCACCGTGGGTTGTGGGCGGCGATCGCCAATCGCGCTCGGGTACTCCATTTGCTCTGTGCACTGAGTCCGCAGGATTTTCGCGGGGGAGGATATCGATGCCTGCGAAGAACGGGAACCAGCCACAGCCGATACGATATCTGCTCTCCGCAGATCCGACACTCAAGAAACTTTCACTGAGGAGGATATCGGTGCGCGTGAAGAACGGGAAGAAATTGCCGCGATCGATTCGATCCAAGGAACCTGGGCACGCAAAGAAGTTCATGCGCTTTCCGTGGGCAGTCAACACGCGGGCGATTGTCCTTTCGGTGCCTGTCACGATCACCGGGTGCCTCGAACTCGACGAAGCGACGTTCTGGCTGAAGGACGCGGCTGGTGTGGATGCGCCGAAGTCGCGGAGCTGGAGGTCGGGTTTTCTGAAGAGGCGCTCGTCGCAAATCGAGCTGGTCGACGCGGCCAACACGCTGAAACTGCCGAACTATGTCGGGCAACGCGTCGCGGCGACCGGCA
The DNA here is from genome assembly GCA_023265105.1 of Acidobacteriota bacterium. Taxonomy (GTDB): domain Bacteria; phylum Acidobacteriota; class Vicinamibacteria; order Vicinamibacterales; family CAVVIG01; genus JAHFUJ01. The sequence goes on along the minus strand of JAHFUJ010000081.1, from coordinate 10,568 downwards.
CGCTCCTGAACCGCGAGATGAGGGCGCGTTCGCTGCAGCGCCTTGCGATCTCCTGCGGCTGACGTGGACTGATGTCGTCTCCGCACGACACGATGACGAGATAGCCGGCCGCCGCACGCCCGACTTGCACAGCCACGAGCGCGAACAGATACGTCACGCCGGCAAAGGAGCTTACGGCCGTCTTCGGAGACGTTTGCGCGAGTTCTGACCACGAACCGTTAGTGAAGCCCTCGTAACCGGCCGTTAGGATTGGTTTCGAACCCGGTCCGAGGAGGTGTTCCGGCACGAGAGCCGCCATCGCGCCCCACAAGAGGAACCCCGCATCAACGATCAGGATGACAAGCCAGGCGGCGCGCCGCGCGCTTGCTTGATCATGGTCTCCTCCCCAACCGCTTACGTGGGTAGTCCGCCAGTGAATCTGAGGATCCACCGCATGCACGTGTGTCCGAAGTCGACGCCGTCGCCGTACATCATCGGGCAGGCACCAGCGATCACGCTGATATCGTGTTGACGGCAGTACTCGACTGCCTCCGGCGAGACACTCGATCCCTTCCCCATCGATTGGTGCATCCAGACGCGGCGGACCCCAGCGTCGCCGCAGTCGTGCACGATGCGCTCTGTGACCTCAGGTCGCGTGATGATCACCACGCCGTCGACCCCACCCGGGATTGATTGCAGGTCGGGATAACAGCGATCGCCCTCGAAGGTCTGCATGTGCGGATTCACCGGGAAGACCTCGTGCCCGGTGCTCTTCAACCGGTGATAGATCAGGTTGCCAACCGGGTGGTGGCTGTGGTTGCGCGACACGCCCGCCACGGCGATGCGCTTCTGCGTCAGAAAGTCGTGCACTTTGGTTTCGAGGGTCGGTGTCGTCATAAATCCCCCCGCGTTCTGCCGACCGCTGCATAAATCACCCACCCGACAAGCAGCGGGACAAAAGGAATCAGGACAGGAGATGTCGTGCAGTTCCAGCCGGCGTGCGACACGATCTGCCGCAACGGCAAGAGGCAGACGAGGCCCGCATAGGCGATGCTGGCGAGGGCGATCGCCTGCCGCAGCGTTCGATTGCCTCGACTGGGCGCCGTGGCAAACCAGGTGGCCGTCGGCAGCGCCGTCAGATGGCTGCCGGCCGCCAGCGTGCTGACGCGCAGGCTTGCGAGCTCTCCCTGATGCGCATCGAACAAATCAGACAGGCAGGGAAACTCCCAGTACAGGACGGTGTTCGGCGCAAGCAGAAAGAGGGACGCCAGGACAGCCAGGAAGGTAGCGCTGAGCGCAAACCAGGCATACCGGAAAATCTCCCACGGCCCTGTCGTCTCGCTTCGTTCCGCCTGCTGCGCGGGCTCCCTGATGAGCAAGAACGACACCCAGAGGATGGTGCTCAAGATCGTCGCGATCGTCATCGAGCTCAAGGGAAACCCTCGCGCCCGGAAGTGGAACGCGATGTTGATCAGCGGCACGAGAGACATGGACACGAACAGCGCGGTTCGGGCGGATGCGTTCGTAGATAGCAGCCCGAACAGCGCCAGAATGAGAAGTGGCGCCTTGAGCGGTGCTTCAAACGCGTGGGTGATGTAGAGCGCCGTCGCCAGCTGGGGATTGTCTGGAGCGTACATCTTCCAGAATCTCGTCCACGTCTCGGCGAAGGCGTGAACACCCGTGAACATCATCTCGCCGAACCAGACGAGTGCGAGCCCGCCGAAAAGAAACGTGCGAACTCGACTCAGCTGCGGAGCAGACAACGTCACCGTCACCGATGCCGCCGTCCGTCGGCTACGTCCGCGTCGGCCTGCCGCGCCGCCGCGCAGATCGTCTCGATGTCCTGTAGTGAGAGCTTCGTTTCAGGACGCACCAGCGCGTAGGGCCCTGGCATCTTGCCGCTGGACGCGTCGTCGCACGACGCCGACAGCAGCGTCCGCTGCGTGGCCGGCGGATAGCCGGCCCACTCCGAGAAGTTGACGGCCTTCCGTCCTTCAACCACGCCGCGAGCCATCAGCCAGGACAACGGTGCGACTTGTGTGTACCAGGGCCAGACGGTGTTGTTGGAGTGACAGTCGCGACACGAACGATCCAGGACAGCGGCGAGTAGGGTCGACGTCCCTGCCTGCGCCTGAATCGTACGGCTGACGTCAGTCGCCGGGTTCGCGCGCTCGGGACGAACGAGTTGAGCGGCGGCGAAGACGACGACGAAGACAACGGCGGCCTGCTTTAGTCGTCTGCTCATGGCTCCTCCTCGGAAGAAACGTAGCGACTGATTTCGGAATCTTGGCCATGGGTCACTATCTACGGGTTGGTGGCGGACCAGCTGGCGCGCACGTTTCAGCTGCTCGACGAATCAAGTCCCTTGACGAACGAAAACCACTTGATGTGTCGTTCCATGTGAGTCGCCTTCGACAGCTCGACGAGCTGTGGGATCGGCTCTCCGTAAAACGTCATAAAGTGATTGTCGGCGTAGTCCTTGAACAGCTTCGTTCGAGCTTCGACAACATTGGCTTGCCGGGATCACGCCACCCCTCCTCGGGGGGTCGCCGGAAATCCCGCAGGCAGCGCCGAACCGCCGCCGGATCCGGCCGCGTCACGCCCGCATTGGGCGACCCTCCGCTGGACGTGTTCAATGCAGGAGTCCGTTTCGGCACCCGCATGTCGGACCCTGACTACGGTCGATTGGAGGGATTGGGCCGAAGCAAGTGAGATGCCGCTGCATCGAGCTGAATGGGTTGGCAGGAGCCATTTGCTGCTGGAGGGCAATTTTTCCACGCGCGAGGTGGAATCTTCCCCAACCAGGAACCAGCGCACGCAAACCCGATTCTCACGTGACGGAGAGCAGCGCGGCGAACTCGCGTTGCCCCAAATCGATGGAACGACGGAGTTCGCGAAGTTGGTTGAACCCCTGCGCCAATGGCGGCGGCGATCTGCCGGAGTCCCGGGACGTCTGTCGTCTTTCCGGTTCTTTCAGTCACGGAATGGCGTTCGGTCGGGGCTATCGCGTGGCGTGTCCTTTGCTCGATCAGCACAGTGCAGTCTCAACTAGCGCGGAGGTGAGCGATGACACGTTGGGGCACGATACTCACGACGGCGCTCTCGCTGGCGCTGGCGCTGGCGGCCGCAGTGGCCACGCTGGCTCTCGCGGTTCCCGTCTACGCACAGTCCAGCGGTTCTTCTTCCAGCACGGGCGTGGTGGTCGCGGTGCAGGCCGGCGGCGTGAAGACGGTCACGGATTTCAATGACGCCGGGACGGCCGACCTCAAGTTGGGGTTCACCGTTGGCGGTGAGCTGGGGTATCAGTTCCATCGCGTCGTGACGCTCCGCGGCACGTACTCCTTCAAGCGCTCGGAAACGCGCGGCACAGGACTTCCGTCCTCGCTTCCGGCGGGCACCAAGACGAACCGTCAGTTCTACGGCGGCGAATTGCAGTTGAATGCGCCGCTGCCGGGTGGCTTCTCCCCATACCTCCTGGCCGGCGCCGGCGCGGTGACGTTCAAGCCCGACACCACACCTTCGCAAGCCAGCTTCACGAAGCCGGCGGGCAAGGCGGGCGTGGGCCTCGGCTACACGATGCCGAACTCAGCCGTGTCGGTTTTTGTCGAGGGCAGCGGCTGGGTCTACCAACTCGACCGGTTCGGTTTCGACAAGACGCAGTTCGACCTGACCTGGAGCGGCGGCCTGGCCTACCGGTTTGGCAAATAGAAATCGATGAACGGTCGCACCGACCGTTTTGCTCGCGACCCGTGACCCTCGAGGCCACGGGGAGGGCGAAGAATGGAACGTGCGAAAGACAAATCGGCCGTCGATACTGAGACGATCGGAAGTAGACGATAGGAAATATTAGGGCCGTTCTGGGGGAAGCATAACGCCGGTTCTCAGCCCCTCGTCAGCCCTCCCCTTCACGACAGCTGTTCTATTCGTGCTTGACCGTCGGCTCCTGCGGCGACGGCTGCCCCGCCGGCGGCAGCGAATGCAGGAACTCGTAGATCGCGCCGATGTCTTCGGCGGTCATGTGGTCGTAGCAGTTCCACGGCATCGGCGATGCCGGATATTTCCGCCCGCCCTTCTGAAACCGCGCCACGAACGTCTCGCGGTCGGGAAATCGATTGAGCGCGCTGCCCGCGCGCGGCGTGAGGTTGGGCGGCTGAAACCACAACGTGTGATCCACATTGGGGATGCCGCGGGGCTCGATCGGCATCCCGCCTGAAAACTCCGGTCCGTTCACCACGAACGTCAACTGGTCGAGCGGCGAATGACACCCGCTGCAGTTGCCGAGCGAGCGGACGATGTACTCGCCGCGCTCGCGGGTAATCTGCTGCGGCGGCGAGACCTTCGGCGGATGGATCTCCGCATCGGTGCGCGGCTTGAACGTCGGCGCGAGGCTCTTGATCACCTTGCCGACGAGCGTCCACTCCGCGTTCGATACAACGTTTCGCACCGGCGGTTGCGCACGCAGAAACGAGAGAATCGCCACGACGTCCTCGTCGCTCATGTCACCGTACGGCATCATCGGTCGGATCGAGGCGCGGCCATTCGGCTTGACGGAATACCGGAGCATGCGCGCGATCTGGCCGTCTGAGTATCTGCCGATGCCTGTCTCGGGATCAGGTGTCAGGTTCGCCGAATGGACCACGCCGAGCGGGGCCGCGGGAAACGCGTATCCGCCGCTGAGCGCGGGTCGCACACCTGTCTCGACATAGCGCTCGAAGACCTCTGCCGACGCGGTGTGACACTCGGCGCAGTGCGCCGGACCGTACGCCAGATGCTGCCCGCGCGCGATCACGGCAGGATCGCTCGACGCGTGCAGCTCAGGCAACGGCGCGTCCCAGACGCGATCCCAGGTCCGATAGACGTACCACGACAGGCCCACGACAACCGTCAGCAGAGCAAATCCAAGCCACTTGAGGATTTGTAGAAGGATGCGCACCACGGTGCCTCCGCTAAAGCTGAATACTATCTCATGCGTCTCCCGTGACCGGTCGGAACCGTAATTTCGGCCGAGCACGGGACCCGACAAGAGCGCGAATCAGCGTTCATCGCTCGCCACACGATGCCATGCGCGTCGTCGGTCGTAAAGCGACCTCCGGCCTGCACGGCGGGAGGCTACGATGACTTTTCGGCATCGGTTCCATGCGACGAACGATGGCATGTCGTGAATTGCGCCGAGAATTGACGATCATGAAATCCGCGAATCTTGGCGCACACTCGCAAGACCGGTCACTTTGTTCGATGAAGCTTCGCCTGCAAATTTTCTTGCACGCGAAATTGGCGACCGACGGACCAAAGACTACGCGACTTGCGTATACTACGCAGTTCGCGTAGACTTGATGCAGGTGGAGTTCTTTGAGGCGCCGGCCTTCACCCGATACGTTGATCGGTACCTGGACGACGAGGAATTCCGGGAGCTTCAGCTCTTCCTTGCGGAGCACCCTGAAGCGGGCGCGGTGATGCCAGGCACCGGCGGATTCCGTAAACTGCGCTGGGGCGACAAGACGCGTGGGAAGGGCAAGAGAGGCGGTCTCCGCGTGATCTACTACTTGATGGCCGACAATCACCTGATGTGGCTGTTCACGATCTATGGAAAAGGCGAGATGGCCGATCTGACACCGGCGGAGAAACAACACTTGCGAGCAGCGATCGACGCAGAACTGCAGATTCGGGCCCGCCGCTCGCCGACACCACGGAGGTAATAATGCCTAGAACCCGCACGACAAAGAAACGCCACCTGTTTGGAGAGCTCATGGAAGGGGTGTCGGCGATGCGCGCTCACCGCGAGGGTCGGATCACGATGCGATCCCATCGCGTGACGCCGATTGCGCTGCCCCGAGTGGATCAGCGGATGATTCGGAGTACGCGCGAACGCCTGCGGATGTCCCGCCATGCCTTCGCGTCGCGCCTGGGCGTGAACCCCCGAACGCTCGAGCGGTGGGAACAAGGGCGCAGCAAGCCGAACGACCAGGCCGCGGCCTTGATTCTGCTGGTCAGGAGGTATCCGGACACCCTGGCGCGCCTGAAGGCCGTCGCCAGCTAGCGGAACCTTCCCCTGCCCGTGGGGCCAGGCTGACGTGGGCGTTGATACATTCGGAGCACACTGGACTCTATCTGCAGGCGACCAACCCGGTTCACGTCTGGCGCGCCTACGTCGCGCGCCGCTGCCGCGTACCGATCCCGGACTGGGTGCTCGCCTACTTCGACACGGTCGCGAAGGGGCTGGCCGCGCCGACTTGCGGCGCTACCCACGCGACCTACCCACGCGCGCAGATTGCGGGACGAGAGCGGCACCCGCACTCACGCGAGCGCCGCTCGTAGTGACTCACGCACGCCGCCAATATTTCGCTGCAATATGTAGCCGAACACGCCCGGGAGTTACTTCACGAGCCGGTACTTAGTCGTGACTAGCGTCCAGGCGGCGGTCCGGGCGGGCCGAGGATGATGACCCCGTGGCGCTTCGCGATCGCCGCAAGCCGCGCGGGGTCGGGCGGCGGACCCGCCGGCCGCGGCGGCAGCACGCGCGCGGGCGCCGGGTGACCGACGTCCCGCAGGAATCCCTCGAACTGCACCGGCGAAAGGCCCACGAGCACGCGCGTCGGATCAGGACCGGCACCGATGAACGTATGCGGCACGCCCGTCGGGCCGAAGGCGAACCCGCCCGGCGTCAAATCCACGCGCGTGTCGCCGACGTAGACTGTGAGATTCCCCTCGAGCACGTAGAACCATTCGTCCTCGTCGGTGTGGACGTGCCACGGGGAGCCGAGCCCGGGCGGAACGAGGACCTCGATGAGGCCGTACCGTCCTCCCGTGTCCGCACTGCCAATCTTCACTGTCTGGAGCATGCCGGCAAGCCAGAATGCCTCGCCCTCGTCGTGCGCCAGCGCGTAGCCAAGCGTCGAGCGATCTGCTGTTGTCGTTGTCATCACACTCTCCTTGATGAATCGATGTGGAAGCTTTGCGAGAACGATTTCAGTTCCGATCGCCGTAGCCGTGCCGCTGCCGGCAGATCCTGCAGAACGTCGGCGGTACTCCCTCGTCGTTGGTGACGCGGTGGACGACGGGCTTGAGCGTCGTGAGATGCGTGAAGACGGCGGCAATATCGTCGTCTGTCATGCCGCCGAAGGCGTGCCACGGCATGATCTGGTTGACGCGGCGCGCTTTGACGTACCCCGTGCGCAGCACTTCCTTGAACAGCGCAACGTCGTAGTAGGGAATGCCGCTCGGGTCCGGCGTGAGGTTGGCGCTGGCCACCCGGCCCCACGGGCCGTCGAAGACGAATCCGCCGGCGAACTCCATTCCGCGAATCGGCTGGCCGTGATCGTCCTGCGGTGTGTGGCATTCGCCGCACGCGCCAATGGTCACCAGGTAGGCGCCGCGTTTTTCAGGCGTGGACAGGTCGGGCGCGGGAACGGGCGCGGGGAGCGGTTCCGGCACTGTGCGCATCAAGTACCGCACGGGGAAGATGACCTGCGTGGCGGGTTGTTGCCGGCGCACGGGCGGCAGCGAGCGGAGGTACACGATGATGGACGCGACGTCTTCGTCGGACATGGACCGGTAGCGTTGATAGGGCATGAGCGGAAACAGGGCCCGGCCATCGTGTCCGATGCCTTCGCGAATCGCGCGTGCCAGTTGATCGTCGGTCCAGTTGGCGGCGCCGGTTTCCGGGTCGGGAGAGATGTTGGGCGCAACCACGCGTCCGGGCAGCCCCTTCACGGGTATCTCCTGGCCGGCGCCGAGTAACTGCGACTCGATCGGCGCATCGTGCTCGCCCCACTTGTGCGGCGAATGGCATTCCATGCACGGCGTGACGTGCTCGACCAGATACGTGCCGCGGGCCAGCCGTTCGGACGTTGGCGCGAATCGTCGCGCCGTGAGGGGCCGCGCCCGCGGGCCTACAAACGGCCGCCACCCGATGGTGAAGGTAATTCCGGCGACGAGCGCTGCGACCAGCGCTACAAGCGACCACTTGATGACGTTCAAGATCTTCTTCATGTCATGCACAGTACCGAATCGCGCGCGCGCGCGTTCCTAAATCTTCCCTATCGCGACGCTAACTTTCTCCTAGCGCGCTAGGTTCGCCCGATTTGGTGTAGAACTAGGGCGTGCCACGCGCCGATCCCGCCATTCCCATCCCTCCGGAACTCAAGGCGCTTATCGAGCGGGGCGCGTCCGTGATGGTGGGGACGCGCGACTCCGAGCTCGTTCCGGAACTCGTTCGCGCCTGGGGGCCGCGCGTCAGTCGGGATCGAAAACACGTCAGCGTATGCGTCGCCATGGCCGCCGGCGTGAAGACGCTCGGGAACCTTCGGGACAACGCTCGCGTGGCCGTGACGTTTGCGCTGCCCGCCAATTCCAACGCGATTCAGGTGTGGGGCCGTTGTATCGGGACTGGGCCGCCGCATCGAGATGATCTGACCGCGGTCCAGCAGCATCGCGATACGTTCGCTCAAGTGAACAAAGGCATCGGCGTGCCGCTTCCCTTCATCGAAGCCCTGTGGCAGCGCGAGCTCGCAGGATCTCCGGTTATGGTCAGAATCCGGTTCGTGGCCGAGCAGATCTTCAACCAGACGCCCGGACCGGACGCGGGCTCGCCGTTATGAGCGAGGTCCGCGCTCTCAGCGTTCCTCTCGACAGCATTGCGCCGTGTTTCGAAGGCGTGATTCCGGCATCCGTGTGCTCGTGCTCCCGCGAGGGTCTGCCGAACGTGACATTTCTCTCCATCGTCCACCGCCTGGACGAGAACCATGTGGGGCTTTCCTTTCAGTTCTTCAACAAGACTCGGAAGAACATGCAGGAGAATCCCCGCGCACAGGTGATTGTCGTGACGCCCGGCACCGCGGATCAGTACCGGCTTGACCTGCGGTACCTGCGGACGGAGACCGACGGACCGGCCTTCGATCGCATGCGGGCGCGGCTGGAGGCCGTCGCATCGCAAACCGGAATGAGCCGCGTGTTCAGACTGCGCGGGGTGGACGTCTACGAGGTCCTCGATTGCCGGTCTGTGAACCAGGGAGGCCGCTCCGAGATCGTTCCCCAGGCCGAGTCAATGCGGGAACTCGAGGCCTTCACCGAGCGGCTGGGTAGCTGCGAAGGCCTCGACGCGCTTCTCAGCACGGCGCTCGAAGCCCTCGCCGATCTCTTCGGGCACCGTCACTCGTTCGTGATGTTTCCAGACGAGGACGGGACCCGTCTCTATACCGGAGCCAGCTACGGATTCGATCCGTCGGGCGTCGGCTCCGAAGTCGTGGTCGGCGAAGGGATGTTGGGCCTCTCGGCCGCGCGCCGTTCCGTCGTGCGGGTCACGAACCTGGCCCTCGAGAGGGTCGTCGCGCGGGCGGTGCGATCAGGGATTGAGCGTCGTGGCGAGGAGAGCATCCTCGAAAAAGAGATTGCGTTGCCTGGGCTACCGGATACCAGGAGCCAGCTCGTACTGCCCCTCCTGTCCCGGAACAGGTTACTCGGCGTGTTGTGCCTTCAAAGCGCGGATCCGGGGCGCTTCCTCGAGACCGACGAGCGCGTGATGCAGATCGTCGCCCGGCACCTCGCGGCGTCGATGGCAAGCACGATGGCCGCGGATTCGGCCGAGCCCAAGGTGGCGACGCTGCGGTCCGACCGCGCGGCACCAGCCGCGAGTCATGCCGTCGTCAAGCACTACCGGTCCGATGACAGCATCTTCATCGATGACGCGTATCTGACCAAAGGCATTCCCGGACGACTTTTCTGGAAGCTGCTCCAGGCCTTCGTCGGCACCGGGCGGGCGGCGTTCACGAACAAGGAAATCCGGCTCGATGCGAGCATGGGGTTACCGGACATCAAAGACAACCTGGAGACCCGGCTGATCTTGCTGCGGCGCCGTCTGGATGAGCGTTGTGAATTCATGAGGCTGATCCCCGCCGGCAGAGGACGCCTCCACCTCGACGTACGCCGTAGCCTCGCATTGGAAGAACTGCCGTAGAGGAAGAGAATGGAACTTCTAAGCCGACAACCCGCCAACTACCCAAAATCGATCGATTTCAGGCGCATTTTGGTCGATCCCAGTACCGCCACCCCCCAAACTTCATAAGCGTTCGTTCGGCTTTCAGCGTCCCGCAGGGTGGGGGTCACGTTCAGCCTGTCGGACAGGCCCCTTTTTAGTAGCTATAATAGCTAAGTTAGCTGATAGGAGGGGGGTATGAAGAGCGTCCCAGCAACTGAGGCCAAGAACCGGCTAGGGGCAATCCTCGATGAGGCACAACGGGAACCCATTGTGATTCGCCGGCAGGACCGCGACATCGCCGTCGTCCTTTCCATGGCCGACTACGAGCGGCTTCGAGCCGGGAACATCCAAGCCTTCCTCGAGCTCAGGAACGAAGTCGCCGCTCAAGCCGCCGCGAGCGGCCTCACCGACGAACGGCTGGCGAAGCTCCTGACCGGCGATGAAGCGTGAGCGGGTTGTCCTCGACACCAACGTCCTGATCAGCGGTCTGTTTTCAACGACGTCGACGCCCGCTCGAGCTGTGGAGCACGCCATCAGCAGCGGCCAACTCATTGCCACCGCCGACACACTGCGGGAGCTGATGACGAAGCTGCTCTCGCCCAAGTTCGATCGTTTC
>JAHFUJ010000386.1 GCA_023265105.1 Acidobacteriota bacterium | reverse complement strand
AAGCCTTCACTCATGAAGAACAGCATACGCACCGCAAGAATGCACGCGGGAGCCGTGCGTAGCATGGGGCCGTCCCACACTTGCAAGGCACAGCACGCTCCTTGGCACAGGTGGCACGGGGAGGGCCGCTTAATCCCGGACGTCACTTGACTTGGCGTAGCTATCAGCCGTCAGCTGTCAGCCAATGCGTCCTGCTGAGAGCTGAAGGCTGAGAGCTGAAAGCTACGTCAACACAAGAGCTTTTCGGAGAGGACTAGCGGATTATCGATCGGCGGTCTTCTCCTCGGCGCGAGCAGACTTAAGGATGCCGAGGAGGCTCAACGCATTGCCTTCATGGCAGGCGTATTCATAAATCAGCGCCGCGGTCGCATGCATCGGGAACGCGGCGCTCCAGGATTGAGTCCACGCCGTCGGATCGTCGACCGTGAACCGATACTCGATCGTGTTCCGGTCGACGCGCGTGAAGCGTTCGACGAGGTGCAGGTTTTCGTCCGACCCTCTGAAGCTCGTCTTGTCGGTAAAATTCACCGTGTCGACAACGAGCGTGCTCCCCTCCCAGTGGCCCCGCGAGTCGCCCATCCACTGCCGGATTGTTCCATGCGGACGCCCGTCCATCGGCACGATGCGGGTATCGTGAATCATCTCGTTGAAGAGCGCGACCACTTGACGGGTCTGGAAAATCTGGACGTTGTTGTTGTACATCGCCGGCAGCATCGGCGGGCCCGCGGTCGCGAACTGGAGACAGCGCACACCCAATCCGAGATCTTCGACCGTGTCGGCCGGACCGCGTTCGCGCCTGGCCTGCGCGAGCGCGGCCGCGCGCTTTTGCGCCTCGGGCGTCAGCGCCGGGATTCTCCCGTTCGGCGGATCCACGATCAAGGAGGTTCGCCGGTTCGCCAGGCCGGCCTTGTCCCACCAAACCGGACCGGCGGTGTTGAAGCCGACCTTCTGCCGTTCGAAGAATTGCCGCTCGTATGCGGCCGCCTCTTCGTCGGTCAGGACGCCTTTTTCCGCGAGCTCGCGAGGGCGCTCGAGCGGCGTCATCGTCGCGTAATCCCACACACCCTGGAGGTCCGGGTCGCCCCACGGCGTGCGCGGCGACGTCGACGTCCGCTGGCTCGCGGCGGGAGTTTGCGCGCGGGTCGCAAGAGACGCGACTGCGATCGCCAGCGACAGCATGCCGAACCACGTCAACAGCCGACGGTGCATTTTCAAGATTCTACCATTTGTACGTCGTGTCCGCCTTTCGAGCGTGTAAAACAATACGACGTCTTACCGCAGAGCACGCAGAGTTCGCCGAGAATCCTTGGAATTCTCTTCTCCGCGGTCTCGGCGGGCTCGGCGGTTATCGGTTTCTTCACAGGCCCTTCAGGCGGACCGTCGTACGTGGCGTCCGGCTTTTAGCCGGACCGTGGAACGTGGCGTCTGGCTTCCGCCCTCCGTACGTAGTGTCCGCCTTTTAGGCGGACCGTCGTATTCGTGGCCTGGTACGTGGCGACCGGCTTCCCGCCGCCGCTTCGCTTCGGCGAGGCTCGCCGGAGCGCAACGCGCGAAGGCGGCTAGTCGGACCCGAATCGATCACCACGCGCCGCGCGGAAGGATCGATCGCACGCGCCTCCGCCAGCAACACTCGCACGTTCCGCTGATGCCGCAGCACCCAGCGAATCGGCGGCGCGATGTCGCCCGGCGACAGCGATGCGGTCGCAACTTGATGCAGGAGCGGCTGAAACAGCTGGTAGTTGTGACGATCGACAAGCGTCACGCGGACCGGTGCGCCTGCGAGCGCCCGCGCCGCGTCGAGGCCGCCGAACCCGCCGCCGATGATCACAACGTGTGGCGCGTCTGGCATCGTGCTCGCGCTTCGCGACGACGATCAACGCAGAGCTCGCAGAGTTTGCAGAGATCGGTTTTCTCTGCGTGCTCTGCGGCCTCCGCGTTGATTGTCGTGATCCCTGTCCTCGGGGCTGGGGCATAATACTTCACAGAACGCGCGAGCAGGATTGAAGTCCCGCGCTACGCCCATGGCCACTCCTTTGAACAGAACGTCCGGCCGCCTGCGCGAGGCTGCGGCTACGGGGCCCACGTCGGTCGTCGAGACCGCCTGTCCGCTCGATTGTCCGGACGCGTGCAGCCTGACGGTGACGGTGCGAAGCGGCCGCGTGATCAACATCGACGGATCGCACAAGAACCCGGTCACCGAAGGGTTCATCTGCGCGAAGGTCCGCAAGTTCGGCGAGCGCGTGTACGGCCCCGATCGGCTGCTCCACCCCGCGGTTCGAACGGGACGAAAAGGCGAAGGCCGATTCAAACGCGTGTTGTGGGACGAAGCGCTCGAGCTCGTGGCCGAGACGTTCCGCAAGACGAAAGCCGCATCCGGCGGCGCGTCCATTCTTCCTTTCTCGTATGGCGGATCGAACGGCCTGCTCACGCAGGACAATCTGGACGCGCAATTGTGGCGGCGGTTCGGCACGTCGCGGCTGGCGCGGACCGTGTGCGCGGCGCCGACCGGCGCGGCCAACACGGCGCTCTACGGCAAGATGCCGTCCGTCACGTTTCAGGACTATCCCGAGGCCGCGCTCATCATCTTGTGGGGCGTGAATCCATCCGCCTCCGGCATTCATCTTGTCCCCTATGTTCGCGACGCGCAGCAGCGCGGCGCCAAACTGGTGGTCGTGGACCCGCGGACGACGGCGCTCGCGCGATCGGCGGACGTGCACCTGGCCGTCAAGCCGGGAACCGATGTGGCCGTCGCGCTGGCGATCCATCGCGATCTGTTCACGAGCGGGCACGCGGACGAAGCGTTTCTCGGCGCCCACACGCACGGTGCCGATCGGCTTCGCGAGCGCGCGGAGCCGTGGACGATCGATCGCGCCGCGGAAGTCGCCGGCATCGAGGCCACCGCGCTCGAACGCGTGGCGCGGCTCTACGCCGAAAGCTCGCCGGCGCTCATTCGCTGCGGATGGGGGCTCGAACGGAACCGCAATGGTGGAAACGCCGCGATGGCGGTGCTGGCGCTGCCTGCCGTGGGCGGCAAGTTCGGCGTCCGCGGCGGCGGGTACGCGATGAGCAACTCCGCGTCGTGGGGCGTCAACAACACCTGGATCGACTCGCCCGAGCCCGAGACGCGTCTCGTCAACATGAACCATCTCGGCCGTGCGCTCACTGAATACAACGATCCGCCCGTCAAGCTGCTGTTCGTCTACAACTGCAACCCGGCGGCGACGATTCCGGATCAGCGGCGTGTCGTCCGCGGTCTCGAGCGTGAAGATCTGTTCACCGTCGTTTTCGAACAGGTGATGACCGATACGGCGCTGTACGCCGACGTCGTGCTGCCGGCGACGACGTTTCTCGAAGGCTACGACTTCGCGAAGGCGTACGGCCCCATCTATCTTGATCTCGCGAAGCCCGTCGTTGACGCGATCGGCGAGGCGCGATCGAACGCCGACGTGTTTGGCGAGTTATGCGCGCGGCTCGGGCTACTGCGCGACGACGAGCCGAAGGGCGAGCTCGACCTGGTCGTGCGCGTGCTCGATCGGTTGCCGGCAACAATCGGCGAGGATCTGCGCGCCGGCGTGCCGCCGTCTCCGCCGTTTGGTTCGGCGCCGATTCAGTTCGTCGATGTGTTTCCGAACACGCCCGACCGCAAGGTGGATCTGTTTCCGGCGGCGCTCGAGGCGAGCGCGCCGATCGGCCTCTATCGATTCCAGCCCGATCCGGCGACCGAGCGATATCCTCTGGCGCTCATCTCACCTGCGAGCGAGCGGACGATCAGCTCGACGCTCGGCGAGCTGCCGCGGCCCGACGTCAAGCTGCTGATGCACCCGGCCGATGCGGAGGCGCGAGGCCTGGCGGACGGCGACCTGGTGCGCATCTTCAACGATCTCGGCGAGGTGCATTGCACGTTGA
>JAHFUJ010000385.1 GCA_023265105.1 Acidobacteriota bacterium | reverse complement strand
CGTGTTCGATGACTAGAATGCCAGAAACAGGCGATAGAGCAAGTCGCTTGGTATGTGGAAATTGTCCGTGATCAGGATCACGCCAAAAAACGTCAGCGCCACGCTGCACACGAGCCCGACCGTTGAGGCCACCTGCTGTAGCGATCCGAGCAGCGGTAAGGCGCGCGAGAGGAAGAACGCGGCGGCGAGATAGGGAATCGCGATCCCGACGGAGAACAGGAACAGGGCGGCCGCGCCGATCGACGCCGATCCGACTGTCCCTACGTAGATCATCAGTGAGATGAAGAGCGCGCCGCCGAAGCACGTCGAGCAACCGATGGCGAAGGCGGAGCCAAGAAACATCGCCTTGACTGCGTCAAGCCATCGCGACGAGGTGCGGGTGGTGGCGAAGACCGGCAGGCGACAGAGCCCCGGCGCGCCCGAGTTCGCGCCGACCCAGATCCCAAGCAGGAGGATCCCGAAGCCCGCCGCAATCGCGATCGGGCGATTCCAGGCCTCCATGAGTCCCGATGTCTCCAGTTTCTCGCCGGCCAGACCTGCCAGTGATCCGGCCGCCGTGAACACGAGCGTGAAGCCAGCGACAAAATACAGCGCCGTCTTCATCACTCTGGCACGCGCCGCGGCCATACTCATCGACTGCTGCTGCATGGCCATCCCGGCGAGGGCGAACGTGTAATAGATCGTGAGCTGCAGCAGGCACGGTGAGAGCACCGCGAGGAGCCCCGCCAGGAGCGCCAGGAGAGTCGGCCATGAGAGGTCCGTGCCCGACTGCAGGTCCTTGGGATACGAGATCGGGAGGTTCCACTGCATCGTCTGCTCAGCGTGCGCGGTCGGGTCGTGCGCCAGCAGCGTCAGCGAGGACGATTCGACCTTCGGGAAACGAACAACCATCGCCCTGTGATGAAACGAATCCCTCAGTACCTGGCGATCGACCGGCAGGAGCTGAGTGCCGTCGGCCAGGCGAAGCGAGACAAGGGGCGGCGTCCTGGAGATTTCGCCGACATGAATATCTTCGAACAGATAGAAGACCGTGAACTTATCCGGGAGGTACTTGTCGGCTTCGCGCGATTGCTCCGTCATCGCGAAGTACGTCGGTGTGGCGTACACCCCTGAGATCATCGTGGACGCGTGACTGTGGTGGCCGGCGCTCTGGCCGTCCCTCAGGAGCGTGCGCATGATCTGCGACGTCAGGCCGGCCTTGAAGGTCATGATGTCGATACGGCTGGCGGGTCCCCACTTCGACACCATGAACAGCCACGACCACGCGGCCACGAGGCCGACAAGCGTCAGAGCGGCCGCGCGCAACCAGCGTGATCGGCCGCCCCGTTCAACACGCGGGAGCGGGAGCGACAGGTCGATGACGGCGGTCTGCATACTATCGGGCCGCCGGCGCCGCCCAGGGGGTGGACTTCAGTGAGGCGTCGAGGGCAGTGCCATGGAGGCCGTTCTGGTCCGACACGAGTTCAGCCGTGACACCGTTGCCGTTTCGCGAGTACGCCACGAAGACGCCGCCGTGGCTGTCGCCGCCGTTGGGCATCGGAACCCGCGCCTTGATCGCACGAGTCCGTGAGTCCACCACGACGATGTCGTGCGACTCGTTGCAGGTGGCCCACATCTCGGCGCCGTCGGGCGACATGATGATGTGATCGTTGCGCAGGCATCCGGTGTCGACGGTCGCCTTGACCGTGTTCTTCTCCGTGTCGATGATCGTGAGCGTCTTGCCCGCCGGCCCGCCTTCACCCTTGTCGGCGACCCACAGCTCCTTGTCGTCGATGCTCATACGCATACCGTACGGTCCGTTGCCAGTGGGCACTTCGGCAACGACCTTGTCGCGCTCGCGCTCCGCGACGCCACGTTGCACCTTTACGACTTTATCGTCTTCGGAGTTGGTCACCCACGCCCACTTGCCGTCGTTCGAGAAGACCGTCCAGAGCGGGTACTTGTTCATCGGAACGGATTGGACGACCTTCCACGTCGCCGTGTCGATCTTCGCGAGCCACCCGTCGACGACGCGCCCGAGCTCCTGGCGGTTCGGCGGCGGCACGCTGCAGTAGAGGAACCTGCCATCCGGCGTCGTGAAGCACGAATAGGGACTCCCGTGAAGATCGCCGGTCAGCATGCCGACGACAACTTTATTGTTGTCCTTGGGATCGAGGACGTAGAAGCCCTTGCCCGCCGAGTTCGCGGTGTTCCAGTTGAAATGCTCGATGAATACGCGCTCCCGGCCCATGCCGTCGCGGAACGCCTTGGCATGATGCGGCGTGCCGCCCGTGGCGAGCACCTGGTAGATCTTCAGCGTGAGCGAGTCGAGGATCACCATGAATTCCGGCGTGGATCCCTCGGCCGCGCCGATGCTCGTCATGCTCGGCAAGTAGGTGTATCGACCGTCCAGCGACATGCCGATGCCGTGGCTGCTCAGCATCGCCGAGTACTTCGGATCGAGGTCCGACATGCCGATCGGCTTCTTGGTTTTCGCATTGATCACGACGACCGAGTTCTTGGGATTGGTCGCTGCGTAGCCCGTGCCTGAATTCGTGAAGAAGAGCACGTCGCCCGGCTCCACGGGGTAGGCCGGCCGACCGCTGGCATCGCGCGTCTCGATCAGCCGGACGCCGAGTCGCTGGGCCTCGGCCGTCGACCACGTGTCCTGCTGCGCCAAGACGATTCCTTTGTTCGTGAACCCGATGCCCCAGGCGATGCCCGCGGCGACACAGATGCCCGTCAGGATCACGGCGCCGACGATGTGCGTGCGGGTGCTCATATCCATTACTCCTTGGCAGATGCCGGGGGAATCGTCACGCTGGTTGAATAGATGTAATCGCCACCCGAATCGGCGTCGCCGTTGGCGGCATTCCCGGCGGCGTTGACGACCACGTCGCCCACGGCGGTGGCGGGTGCGACCCAGGTAAATCCAAATGAGTTCGAAAAACTCCCGTCCGCCCTGTGCTCGATGTACTGGACGCCTTTTTCTTCCACGATTTGCGTAGACCCGTCCGTCGGTTTCAACTGGCCCGCCTGCCCTCCGCCCTCTTTCGCGCGCGCGGCAAGCTGAAAGCCCCACACGCCCCGGTCCTTGACGTGCGTGAGTTCCAGTTTGACCGTGTACGTCTCGCCGGGACGGTATGCCCCTGGAAAACCTGAGACCACGATGTCGCCGAGGCCCGACGCGCGCCCGGCATTGACCTCAAAGCTGCCGTGGCATGTGACGCACGTGCCTTCGCCGAAGCCGCCGGTGACTGCTGCCGGGGGCCCCTCGGCATACGCCAGGATCGATGTCATCACGAGAAGCATGACGGCCGATATTATCAACGCGCTCATCCCTGTCCGCACCACGAATTTCACACCGCCTCAGGGGAACAGGCGCAGCATCAGTGGCGCGCTCCACACGTGGAAGATGACGGCGCCGCTCAAGAACCCGGCGAGATAGGCGATCGAGCTCTTCATGCCCTGAGCGGCGAGTACGTGCTGCCGCAGCGGACATCCGTTCGCGAGCAACGAGACACAGCCGACGCCAAAACCTCCGATGATCGTCAGCGCGACGGTGACCCCATCAGAAAGACTGAAGGACAGGACACCGCTTCCGCCGAGGAGACGCGCGACGGGAAAGGCCATCCACGCGGTCAACCCGAATGCGGCGAGGCCCTTCAGCAAAGACGTGTCGCGCACGAGTATGAAATCCCGGATCCCGCCGACGAAGCACATTCGGGATCGTTGCGCCAGATAGCCGACGATCACGCCGATGACGAGCGTGGCGACCCCCGCGGTCATCGTGTGACCCACCACCGAAGCCACAGGGTCGCAAGAATCACGCCGGCAGCCATGCCGCCGAGTACGATGAGGCCAAGCGGGTCGCCCGCGGCAGTCCGCAGCAGGAGCCGCGTGGAGCAGCCCCCTGCCAGCAGCGCGAAGTTCATGAC
>JAHFUJ010000080.1 GCA_023265105.1 Acidobacteriota bacterium | reverse complement strand
GCGCCCTGCGTGCCGGTCGCTGTGAAGATGGCGGTTCCCTCGAACCCGACGGCATACACCTCGGCCACGTTGCCGCCCGCGCCTGCCCTCGTGCCCAGCGTCCAGTGCGTGCGTGCCTCGCCGCGGTCGTCGGTCGTGACAATCACCGTTGCCGCCGTCGCGGCGTCAGCCGCCAGCAGGCCGTCGTTCTGCTTCACGGTGAAGATCACCGGCGTGTTCGGAGCCGGAAGCCCGAACGCGTCGACCAGGCCGACAACGAGCGGTGTCGACAGGACGGAGCCGATCGGGGCGGACTGGTTGTTGCCCGAGAGCAACCGGATCTGTGCCTGCGAGAGCGTCCGCCGTACTACGGTGATCCGCGTCGTTGCGGCGTTGCCGACGCGGTCCGTGCCGACCACCTCGATGTCGTTCCGCCCCTCGTTGAGCGGAACAGCGGTGGCGAGGAACGTCCGGTTCGCGACCTGCGCGGGCGTGCCGTTCACCTTCACCTGCGCCTGCTGATCGTTCACCGTGCCGACGACGATGTCGTTGACATTGCCAGCGATCGAAATGACGGCTTCCTGCGTGACGAATCCGTCGGGCGGAGACGTCACCGTCACGTGCGGCGGCGTGGTGTCGAGCGTCACCTCGAGGCTCGCGGTGCCGACGCCACCGGTTGGCGTCACCGCGGTCGCGGTGATCACGTTCGGCCCTTCCGCCACCGGCAGCGCGATGCTGAAGCTGCCGCCAACCGGTGCGGGGATCGAATTGATCGTCACCGTCGCGTCCGGATCGTCCACCGTGCCGCTGACGGTGGTGGGACTGATGTTCAGAAAGCTCAGGTTCGCGGGCGATGTGATCGTCACCACGGGCACGCGCCTGTAGGTCAGATCGAGGGTGGCCGTGCTCGTGTTGCCCGCGACGTCGGAGACCGAGGCGGCGAGCGAGCCCGGGCCGGGAGCGAGCGTCACCGCGCACGTGAAGCTGCCGCCGTTCAACACGGCCGGCGCGCCGTTGCAGGTGGCGCCCGCGACGCCGGACAGATCGTCGGCAATCGTGCCGGTCGCCGCCGCGGACGCGCTGAACAGCACCGAACCCTCCGCGGGGGAGCTGAGCGAGATCGTCGGCGGCGTGGTGTCGATCTTGATCGTCGCCGTCGCCGTGCCCTCGTTGCCGGCCAGGTCGACCGCGGTGCCGGTGACGTCCTGCGCGTCGCCGTCAGTCGTGAAGAGTTCGTCGGACGGGCAGATGGCGACGCCTGCGGTCCCGTCCGTGCAGGTGAAACGTGCGGTCACCGGCGTGTGGTTCCAGCCCCGGGCATTCGGCTCCGGGTTCAGCGTCACCGTGATCACCGGCGGTCCAAAGTCGATGTCGATCGGTGCGCTCACCACGGTGCCGCTGTTCCCCGCCCGATCGAGGACCGACGCTGTGACCGTCTGGGCCGCGCCTTCCGTGGCGATGCGTTGATCCAGTGGACAGGCGTCGACGCCCGAGCCGTCGTCGCTGCACGTGAACCGCGCCGTCACCGGCGTGGTCACCCACCCGCCAGCAGCCGGGGTGAGATCGACGGTGATCACTGGCGGGGTCGTGTCGATGTTGATCCCGGCCCGCGTCACCGAGCCGACGTTGCCCGCGAGGTCGGTGGCCTGGCCCAATGCGGACAGGTTCGTGCCGTCGGCAGACAGCGGGACAGGTGCGCTCAGGCTTCCTGCCGCAACCCCCGACGTCGCGTCGCTCGCAGCGAAGGTGACGAGGACGGGCGTATTGTTCCAGCCGTTCGGGTTGGGTGCTCGAGACACGGTTGCCGTGACGGTCGGTGCGGTCTTGTCCACGCTCACCGCGAGGCTCGCCGTCGCGGTGTTTCCCGCGTTGTCGGATGCCGTCCCCGAAACGGTCTGGTTCGCGCCGTCGGCGCTGATGGTCACTGGGGCAGGGCATGTGGCGATCCCGGATTCGGTGTCCGCGCACGTAAAGGTGACGGTGACGGGCTTGTTGTTCCAGCCGATGGCGTTCGCTGGCGGATCCGCAGCAGCAGTGATCGTCGGCGGCGTGGTGTCGCTGGCGCCGCCCTGCTGGACGATCTCCACCGTCAGCGAGGTGCCCGGCCAGCTCCGGAGCTGTACGACGACCTCGTTCTTTCCGGCTCGCAGTGCGACCCGGCGCGCGAGCGACTGGACCGCGCGTCCGCGATACTCCTGGTCGTCGCCGCCCCGATCGCGATCCTGCCGATCGCGATCCCGGTCGTTGTCGTCGCCCTCGCGGCCCCGATCGCGATCGTCGTCGCGGCCGGCTCTCCGCTCGTTCGTGAAATCATCAGGGTCGAAGACGGTGCGCCCGTTGAGCGTAATGACCGCGCTCGTGACGCCACGATTAGCGACGCGCATGACGTAGCGGCCGGACGGCTTCTGGACGGTGAACTGTTTCCTGAACTTGACCGGCTTGCCGGCGCGGCGCGTGTACGTTTCAGGACCGAAGACGACGGTGTCGGCCGCAAGTCCGGCGGCCGCCCACGAGGCCGCGAGCGCCAGGACGCCGAGCAGGCGCACAGGGTGTCGGATGACGCGCATTCCGCGCTGGTCGCCGAGGCAGCCGTCGCGGTGCATCAGCCCTCCGAGCATGTCGGGTTTTCCAGTTCAGGTGGATCGCGACCGCGGGAGCCGCGGCAGGCTGACCGACGGTACAGTCTAGCGAACGAACAGGTCAAGACCGGGCGTGAAAATTTGTGCAGGTGTCACCGGCTTGAGCCTGCAGTAGTCCTTCGCGTCTTCGTGGTTGAGATCAGCGCTGGGCGAGGAACCTCTGCACGCGGTTGAGAACCGCGTGTAGAATGGCCCTCTTCCGGTTGGTACGAAAGGATACGCAGCCATGTTGAATTCGAAGAGTGTTCGCGTCGTCGCGGCGGCGATGGGCGCAGCGATCGCGTGCGCGGTGCCGGCACTGGCCCAGGCGCCGGCACCACCGCCGATCACGATGAAACAGCTGAAACCCGACGTGTGGGCCGCCATCGGCGGCGCGGGCGGCAACAGCACGATCGTCGTCGGCAAGACCAGCGTCATCGTCGTTGACGCCAAGCAGACCGAGCCCGGCGCGAAGGATCTCCTCGCCGAGATCGCGAAGATCACGCCCAAGCCGGTCACCACGGTATTCATCACCCACAGCGATGGCGATCACGTGAACGGGCTCGTGGCGTTTCCGGCCGGCGTGAAGGTCATCGCCCACGAGAACAACAAGAAGGAGCAGGAAGCGGCCATCGCCGGCGGCGGTCGCGGCGCTCCGCCGCCCGATCGCCTGCCGTCGCAGGTCGTGACGAAGAACAAGGAGACGATGACGATCGACGGCGTCAAGCTCGAGCTGTATCACTGGGCGCCCGCCCACACGAGCGGCGATTTGATCGTCTACCTGCCCGCGCAGAAGGTCGCCGCAACCGGCGACATCATCGCGGCGAACCGCGCCGACGACAATCCGAACATCCATTCCGAGAAGAACGGGTCCGCCGAAGGCTGGATTGCCAACGTGAAGGGGATCGTCGGGCTGAACGCCGACGTGTACGTCCCCGGGCACGGAGACCTGCAGATGAAGGCGGACATTCAGCGGAAGCTGAACGCGACGATTGACAGACGCGCAAAGGTCGCGGCGATGGTGAAGGAGGGCAAGTCACTCGCCGACATCAAGGCGGCGTTACCGGACAGTCCCGCTCCAGGCGCACCGCCGCCTGCCGCTGCACAGGCCGCGGGTGGACGCGGCGCGGCGCCTGCAGCCGGCGGCCGCGGGCCGGTGCCGGGCTTTGTCGATATCACGTACGCGGAGCTCACGAAGAAGTCGTCGTAGGCCTGCCTGGCCCGGGCGCCGGATCCGGCGCTCGGGCCTTTTCCTTTTCAGCGGGCCGGAGATCCGGTCACCTCGAACGCAAACCGCAGCGCAGGGATGCGGTTCCCCGGGTGATCGTCGGCGTAGGTGAGTTGCGGCAAGCGATACAACTGCTGGCCGCCGTCGGGTCCCTGGTAAATCCCCGGATAGAAATCGATCAGATGAATGCCGGGCGCGCCGGCCGCGGTGAAGTTCACCACGACATCGCCCTGGCTGTTGAACCCGCACGCATACCCCATGTACGCGTTGTCGTACGTCACCACGTAGATGTTGTCGTAGTCGGTCCACCCGACACCCTTGAGGTGGATGCTCACGGGCGTTCCAGCCCGACCCGACGTGGGCGACATGCCGACGATGCTTGTTTCCACGACGAAAGAGGTGCGCGCGAGCGTCTTGTCGCCGGACCGAATCGAGATCGCGTGCAGGCCGCCGAGATCGTCGGGGATGGTGAGAGGAACCGTCAGCTTCCCGTCCGATCCGACGGTCACGGTCGCGAGCTGCGTCTCCCTCGGAGCGAAGCCGGTGTCAGTGACGCGACTCCCCGCCTGGGTCTCCCATATCAACGACACCGGCGTGTTCGCGGGAAGGCTGGTTCCAGTGATCGATGCGCGCGTCAGCACCGGCCCTTGCGCCGGATTGATACGCGCGCTCGCTGCGCCGCTCCTCGCGGCGGCCGGCACCGTCTGCTCCATGTACGGCTCGGCGTAGGCGGCGGACGTGATCGCCGTCCCCGGTGTCACGCGAAAGACGAAGCCAGGCCTCGGCAAGTACGCATTGGGCGCCTGCTCGTGATTCAGGTAGCCCTGGCCCATCCACCCCGTATAGACCTTGATCTCGTGATCGCCGACGTGGCCCGTGGCCCTGAAGCGCGCGACCGCGGTTCCCCGCGTGTCGGTCGCCGACACCCACCCGATCTCCTGGTTGTCCCAGTTCACCACCCACGTACTTTCCATCGTCCGCCATCCAAGGCCTTTGACGCGAAGCTCGATGGGCGTTCCGATCGGACCCTCGGTGGGATGTATTTCGAATGTCTGACCGACGTCGATGCCTCCCTGCGCCACCGGGACGCCGGCATCGGAGACGATCACCTCGTGGACGCCGCCGTAATCTTCGGGGATGGTGAAGTGAGCCGAGAGTCGTCCACTGCCGTCGACCTGCGCCTGACCGAGCGAGCGCGTGCTCTCGGTGAATTTCTTTCCGCGGAAATGAGAATAGTCTTCAATCACCCATCCGCCGTTAACAGTGCCCCACGCGAGATCGACGGTTCGATTGGGCGTGAGACCCTCGGCGGAAATCTGAACAGCGGTCCCGCCGAACGGCTTCGCCTTGTCGTAGAGAAGTGTCAGCGGCTTCGGTGCGACGGCAGGCGCCTTGGCCGCCTGGACGCCGGCGGCAGGCGCGGCTGCAGTCGTGCTGTTCGTGGATTGGGCGCGCCCGCAGGCGAACGCGCTGAGCGCCGCGATGGCGGCGATTCCCGCAGCCGGGAAAACCCTCACTCGACGATCGTCAGTTGCGACTGGTCGTTGTCGAACGGCTTGAAGGAGCCGGTGCTGCCGTTCTTATCCGTGACGGTCACCGTGTAGCGCACGATTCCCACCGGCGCATCGTCGGGCACGATCCACTTGGCGACCCAGAAATCCAGGTTGGGCTGCTGCGCGGTGCCGCGGTAGCGCATCGGAATGTCCTTTGTCGTGCCCGCGAACTGGAGATGAACGACGAGGTTCGCTCCCTCCCGGTCGATTCTCTGACCCGTCTGACGATCGACCGCGAAGATGCGGAATCCGACTGGCTCCCCTCTCGTGTAGCGGCTCTTCAGCGTGCAGTTGTTCGGCTTGTTAGGACCGTAGAACACGCTCAGGTCGCCGTACACGACGAGTCTTTCCGGCGCCGCTTTCGCCGCGGGTGCTTGAGCCGCGGCAGATCTGACCTCGGACCCGGCCGCGATCGCGGCGACCACGGCCACCGCGAAGATCGTCATCGTCCACGTCCTGCTCACAGCAATTCTCCTTATTCAGCCCGGCCCGGCGCATTTTAGCCGATTTCGGGGCCACCGGGGCTACACTTTGTCGGTCAAACCAACCATCTTATGACGCACCACATTTCACGAACGTGGCTCTCCGCGATCGCGCTCACCCTGCTCGCAGCCGGGGTCGGGCAGGCCCAATCCCCCGCCACGGTGACGGGCACCGTACTGGATCCGCTGGGCGCGCCTGTGCCCGACGCGACCGTACGGCTGGAAGTGGCGGGTACCACCATCGCCGAGTATCAGACGGCCGGCGACGGGCGCTTCCAATTCACCGCGCCGGATACGTCGGGCGCCGCGCGTGTTCTCGTCACCGCCGCCGGATTCGCTCAGGCGGTGCAAGCCGTGGCGCCCGGCACGCAGGAGCTGCGCGTCACACTGCAGCCGGCGCCGTTCTTCGAAGCCGTCAACGTCACCTCCTCGCGGACCGATGTTCCGCGGGCCGATCCGACGGTCACGATCACGGTCATTCCAGCGTCTGAGCTGTTGACGAGCGGGGCCGCCACGCTTGACGACGCGCTGAAGCAGGTGCCGGGATTCACGCTCTTTCGCCGGACATCGTCGCGCACGGCGAACCCGACGAGCCAGGGCATCACGCTGCGAGGGCTTGGCGGCACCGCGGCCAGCCGGTCGCTCGTGCTCGCGGACGGCGTGCCGCTCAACGATGCGTTCGGCGGCTGGGTCTACTGGGACAAGGTGCCGCAGGTGGCGATCGACCGCGTTGAGGTGCAGCGCGGCAGCGGCAGCGATCTGTACGGCGCCGATGCCGTCGGCGGTGTCGTCCAGATCCTCACGGTGCGTCCCAGCCGCCGGACGGTCCGCGCGCTCGTCGAGGGCGGCAGCCTGGGCACGGGTCGCGTATCACTCTTCGGCGGCGGGCGTATTCGCTCCTGGACCTACACCGCAGCCGGCGAGTGGTTCACGATGGACGGATACATCCCCGTCGCGACACAACAGGATCCCGGAATCGCGCCGCGCGGGCCGGTCGATTCGAAGGTGGGATCCACTCATCGATCGGCGCTCGCCTCGATCGGATACCAGGCCGGCAACGGCTGGCGCTTCGAAGCCCGCGCCAACGTCTTCGGCGAGGATCGGAAGAACGGAACACCGGCCAGTACCAACGACACCGATGCGCGGCAGGGGGCGGCAGAGATCGCCGGAGGGGCGGCCGGCGGCCTGCTCTCGGTTCGCATCTTCGGAGGCACGCAGAGCTACGACCAGTTGACCTCAGCGGTCAGCGCGGACCGAAGCTCGGAAGCGCTGAACCGCGTTCAGCGCGTGCCGACGAAGGCGGTCGGCCTCGCTGGACAATGGATCCGGCCCTGGGCCCGCATCAGCCTGCTGCTTGGCGCCGAAACCCGCTTCATCAACGGCAGCACGATCGAGACGCCGTACGCGGCGGGCCGGGCGCTCGCGACGACGGACACGGGCGGCACGCAGCGCGTCGGCTCCGCATTCGCCGAAAGTACGTTCACCATGAGCGACCGCCTCACCATGGTCTTTAGCGCCCACGCCGACGGCTGGCATTCGGAATCGAAGAGCACGACGTACAACAAGACGCTCGGCTCGTTCAATCCGCGCGCGTCGGTGGCGTACCGCGTCGCGAACACCGGGCTCTCGCTGCGCGGCTCGGTCTACCAGGGCTTCCGCGCGCCCACGCTCAACGAGCTGCACCGCGGATTCCGCGTCGGAAGCACCGACACGAGGCCGAACGAGGCACTGCTGCCGGAACGGCTGTCTGGCGGCGAGGGTGGCATCCTGTTCGCGCGCGGCCGGACATCGAGCCGGGTGACCGGCTTCTGGAATGTGCTCGACGACACGATCACGAACATCACTCTCTCGATTACGCCGCAGCTCATCACCAAGCAGCGGGCGAACGCAGACAAGGTGCGGGCGACAGGCGTCGAGTTCGAAAGTGAGGTGCGGCTGCCGGCGTCGCTCTCGGTGGCATTCTCGAGCGCGATCGTGAACTCGCATTTCAAGGGCAACACGAGCCTGCGCGGCAACCGCGTGCCGCAGGTGCCGACCTACAACGTTGGGCTGAACGTGCGCTACAACCATGCGGCGTGGACCGGCTCCGGTCAGCTTCGCGTCACGGGAAGACAGTTCGAAGACGACCTGAACCTGTTTACGCTGCGCCGCGCAGCGGTGCTGGATCTCTTCGGAAGCCGCCGCTTCGCAGGCAAGGTGGGCGCGTTCGTCGCGGTCGAGAACGTCTTCGACAAGCAGTACGACGTCGGCCGCACGCCGATCCTCACGACCGGCCTGCCGCGCGCCGCGCGCGCCGGCGTGCAGCTCTGGCTGCCGTAAATATTCGCGGGCCGCGCGAAGCAGGATTTCGCATGCGCAGGTACGTCGCTGCCTTCTTGTGGCAGTTCGCCCTTCCGGGCGCCGCGCTGCTGCTCGCTGCGTGGCGGGATCGCCATGACGGCAGGCCGGACTACGTGGTGCCGTGGATCGTCTTCGCCGGCATCCTGTGGGCGGCCTGGAGCGTGCCGGTGGGGTCGTCTCCTCCGCGTCTACGGCGCGTGCGCGTCGATATTCCATTCTGGGCGTGGCCCTGGCTGGCGCTCGCCGGCGTGCTGCTGTATCCCCGGTGAAGCGCGTTGTCATAACTGCGTCGCTGCTGGCAGCCGTGGCCGTACTTGCGCTGCATACCCTGGCGTGGTGCGCTGCCGCGGTCGTCGTGCTCAAGAACCTTCACCCACCGCCGCTGCAGTCGGCGTGCGCGCTGGGCGCCTCCGCCCTGCTGCTTCGAGTGATCGACGGCGCGTCCCGCCGCCGGCGGATGATCGCGATGGCCGCGGTCCTCGCGGCGTTCGGCCTCGCGACCGTTGCTGCGCCCCTCGACTTTCAGTTCGCCGGCAACGGATTCATGGGCGACGGTTCCGACTACTCTCAGAACCGCGACAAGTTCGAACGGAACATCCCGGTCGCGGCCGGCCATCCGGAGATCCACTTCAAGAGCCATCTCGGAGACCTGTTCCTGGCCGGCGTCGATCGAATGTTCGGACGCTCCGATACGTCCCCGGCGACCGCGTACGAGATGCTCTCGCGCCTCGGTGGACTCCTTTTCCTCGGCGAGCTGGCGCTGGTCCTCGTCGTGCTGCGCGGCTCCAGGCGCGCGTGCCGGTTCGTTGGACTGGCCCTGGCCATCCCGCTCGTCATCGGATTCTTCGGCTACTACGAGGTGGGCTACATGGCGGTGAGCGCGGCGGCGTTTCCGTTGCTGCTGCACTCGCTCCGGAATCGCGCGCAGGGCCAGGCCCTCGACATCGGAGCGGGCGTGCAGGGGTTGCACACCGCCTTCCATGGGTTCGGGCTGCTCGGGATCGCCGGCGGTGCAGTTGCGGCGCTGCGCGCGCCGGATCGGCCGGTATCGACAGCGCTTCGATTCAGTGTGTTTGCGCTGGCCGGCTATCTCGTGTGGATTCTGGTGTACGTCGTCGGGCTCAAACTGTCCGTCGTGTCGGATCCGTATTCCGGGCACATCGCATTCAGGCGCCTGGTCATGAGCTATTACTTCGACAGGCGTTTTGTGCACCCGCTGTTCTCATGGCACGGCGTGGCCGAGGTCGGCATGGCGAGCCTGGCGATTGGGGTTCCGCTCCTGGTCTTCGCGCTGGTGCGCACGCAGTCGAGACTCGAGCGGCATGCCGCTGTGCTCTACGCGTTGCCGGGACTCCTCTTTCTCATCATCTGGTGGCCGAGCGCAGGCGTCGGTCGCGACATGGACCTTCTGCTGGGCGCGTTCGCCGGGACCGGCGCGGCGGCCTGGCTCGCCTCCCGCACGCCGCGGACCGCTTTCCAGGGATGGGTTGTTCTTGCGTTCGTGCACGTGATGTTCTGGGCCGTCATCGCCGATCGCACGATGGAGCGGATCTGGCTGGCGCCCTGATGGGCCACATCAATCGACGGGGGGTTTTGATGATCGAGGCACCTTTGTATGGTGATACATGTCCCAGTCCGGCTCTTGAATCCGCCCGAGATTCATACGCACGACTTCCCGCAATCTGTCCAAGCTATTGAGTTTTCCACGCGTGATTGTTCGGATGGATTCGTAATAGGTTCGAGTTCGGTCATCAGCGAGCACATTGGCATCTTGTTCGATACTTTCCTGATAGTCAGTAGGCAGTTGACGTTGAAAATGGCCAATGCGCCATTTCCGAGTGCGTTCTGCCGGAAGGCGAGCGAGTAACGGATCAGCAAGACCGCAGTCATCGATCAGATGAGCGCCTGGACCTTTATCAATCCCGGTAAATCCCAGATTTCCGCAAAGAACAGACACAGATCTCTCGTTCATCTCCCACGCTGGTTGCGCAAAGGTGTTCTGTGGAGCCGCCACCAGACCATAGCGATGAAAATAATATCCACGCTCATCAGCGATCCCGTTATCGCCGATTCTCGTATTTTCGTAGCTTGAACCACTGAATAACGTGGCATTGATACCGACGACGGCCAGCACACCAACGCCAATCGCGATCACCTGCAACGTCTGTCTTGACATGTGTGAGCGGGCAACTACAGCCGCGGCAACGAGTAACGGCGCGGTCAAGAAACGACCTGACATGAAGTCCCCGCCAATGCTCACCACGAAGGCAAGATACAGGACGCCTCCCAAGGCAAGGGTCTTGTCATAGAGAGACGATCTCGAGCCAATGATGGTCCCGCCAAGAACAACGGCAAGGGTCAGTCGATCGCGGCTCACAGAATCCAGGAGATATATGCCGCCTTGGATGACACGCTCTCCAATCGGGATGCCGGCAGCCAGCTTGGCGTACGCCGTATTCGGAAAAGGGAAGCCGTAGTAGTAGAGGGAAAATAACGTCCATGCGATCGCTGGAAGTGCGCCAATACTCATGGCCTTGATCAACACGCCAGGCGCGCGGCGATGTCTGATCATCACCAGCAGCGAAGGCGGACATATCAAGACGAGAAGATCCGGCCTGCTGAGGTACAGGAGCGAACATGTCAAAAAGAATCCCGTAACCGCGGCGAGGCTGCGCCCCTCGCTGGCCTTCACGCCCAGGACAATCGCAAGCAGAATGAGCAGGTGAGAAAGGGGATTTTCCAGACCGGATGTAGAGAAATCGACATACGCCTTGGACAAGACCAAGACGGACGCCCCAAGCACTCCAGCCCAGAACGTACTTGCAACGCGCGTAACCAGTACCCAAAAGACCGCGAGAGAAATCCCGATAGAGAGAACAAATGTTGAAGCAAAGATATTGTTGGTCAGTGCCGACGCGCCGGAAATCAGCAAGAACCACAATGGGTGTGTGTAGGGCTGAACTCGCTCATCTATGTTAAAAGTGGCTCCGTATCCGTTGACAAAATTCAGCACACATCTCAAAGTGATTGCAGCGTCATCGCTAATCCAAGCCGTACGAATAAGCTCAACAAAAGCAACCGTCAAAATGACGGCAAGAACAGTTTTGTGCTGTTTTGGATCTGGCACGGGCAACGATTCGTCGTGCTATTCTGCCACGGCTGTAACAACCTTGACCTCGCCGCCACGGCGACTTACCATCCGCTCCGACGCGATCTCCTGATTTCCAGGAGGTGGAGGCCACATATGTCAGGATCTGAATTCCGGCGCCTGCTCGCGCGCCGATCGTTCTTTTCGAAGCTCGGCGTCGGCCTGGCCGCAGGCGGCGCTGCTGTCGGGGCCGGGACGTCGGCCGCGCAGGCGCAAACCGCAGAGGCCGGCCGCTGGCAGCCGGTCCGGCATGCCCAGGATGACTGGCTGGATCAGATCCCGGGCAAGCACCGGTTCGTGCTCGACACCTCGACGCCTGAAGGTTTCGGGAATGCGCTCGCATTCTTGAACAACTACTTCAACGCTAACCAGAGCGCCTACAGCCTCCAGGACAGCGACCTCGCGGTCGTGTTGATCGCGCGCCATCTCTCCACGCTGTTCGCGTACAACGATACGATCTGGTCGAAGTACGGCGGCCCGATCACGCAGCGGACGAATTTCAACGACCCGAAAACGAAACAACCCCCGGCGATCAACCTCTTCAATTCCACGACGTATGGCGCCTCGCTGACCAACCGCGGCACCACGCTGGAGAGCCTGCTCAAGCGCGGCCTGCATCTTGGCGTGTGCCAGGTATCGAGTCGCGGGAATGCGGGAGCGATCGCCCAGGCGACGGGCGCAACGGCCGATGCGATCTACAACGAAATGGTCGCGAACCTGGTGAGCAACGCGAGGCTGGTACCGGCCGGGATCGTCGCCGTCAACCGCGCGCAGGAGCGCGGCTATTCACTCGCCGTCGTCGCGTAGCACGCGGACGTTTCCGGATTCAGGCAGAGCACGCTGGCATTGAGACTCATCGATGGGTGATCGGCAGGGACGCAGGTGGCGGGAGTTGCTGCAGCGCCGGGAAGCGAGCCGGGGTCTGCTCGTGGCCTTTGAAGGCCCCGACGGCTCGGGCAAGAGCACGCAGCGCAAGCTGTTCAAGACGTGGTTGAAAAGCGAGGGACGCGAGGCCGTGACCACCAAGTGGAACTCCTCGCCGCTGATCAAACCGCTCGTCAAGGTACGCAAGCAGGTACGGGCGTTGAGTCCCGAAGAATTCTGCCTGCTGCACGCGGCCGACTTCCGCCATCGGCTCGAAACCGAAGTCCTGCCGGCTCTGTGGCGGGGAGCGACGGTCGTGGCCGATCGATACCTGTTTACGGCGCTTGCGCGCGACGCGGCACGCGGCCTGCCGTTCGACTGGCTGCTCCACATTTACGAACCGATCCTCTGGCCCGACATCGTCTTCTATTTTGCTGTATCGCCCGAGACGTCGGGCATGCGGATTGCGGCGACACGCGAGCCCAAGTACTACGAAGCCGGCCAGGACATCACCGGGATCGACGATCCGCTGGCCAGCTATACAACGTTCATCAGCCGCGTCATCCGTGAGTACGAATCGCTTGCGATCGTCTTTCAGTTCATTACCATCGATGCCGAGCGTTCGATCGACGAACAACATCGGGAGATCCGGGAACACTTCCAGCAGGCGCAGCGCCGGCCATGGCCGGACTGGAACGTCGAGGCAATCGCGGACTGGCTCGCGCGCGCTCCTGACGCGCCACGCGCGATGCCGCGCGCGGCGCACGTGTAACGCATGGCCGTCAGGAGAGGCCAATTGATTGCCGTCGAGGGCACCAGCGGCTCCGCAGTGGCCGCGGCAGCCCGAAGTCTGGCGCGCGCGCTTCACGACGCGACGGGACACGGCGGCGTCAGTGCATGGGACGCCTCGGGGATCTTCACCGAGCTTGCGGCAGCCGAAGCGGGCATCGCCGGCCCATCGGCTCGCACCTTGACGCTCCTCTACGCCGCCGATCTCGCCTTTCGCGTGCGGTGGCACATCGCCCCGGCTCTCGACGCCGGAGAGTCGGTTGTCGTCGCACCCTATATCGAGAGCGCGAAGGCGCTGAGCATCGCGGCCGGCCTTCCGCGACGTTGGCTCGACGAGGTGTTCGGATTCGCGCCCAAGCCCCATGTCTGCTACCGCGTCAAAGAGCCTCGCCGTCGCGAGAGCAGCGGCCGACAGAACGGCTATTCAGAATCGTTCACGAGCGCGCTGGTGGCCAATGGTGACCCCACTGACCCGGCGGAGCTGCGCGCGCGCTCGACCGAGTATCTGAATTCGCTGGAAGCCCGGCGCCGCTGCATACGTTTCACCCCGGGTGAGGTGGCTCGCCTGACAAGACCCCAGACGCGCCGCCGGTGAGTCCTCCGGGCAACGAGGTCCAGAACTGATCGAGAGCGCTCAAGGAGCGCTGGTCGCGAATCACCACCGCCAGCTCGCGGCGAAATTCGAGCGACAGCGTCGACAGGGACAAACTTCCGACGACGGCTACCGAGTCGTCAATGATCAACAGCTTTCCATGCGACACGAGCGGACCAAGCGTCCGCTCGCTTCGAACCACGACATTGACACCTGCGGCCGCCCTGGCTTTCAGCCTCATCAGCATCGCCGGGTCGCTTATCTTCGGATCGATGATGCGAATACTGTGGGTGGCTTGCTCGAAGAGGTCGGCGAATCGGCGGCGTGCCTGTTCTGGCGCGACGATGAGCCGATGACCCGGTACGTCGGACGGCTCATACCGAATCCCACGCCAGTCGGCGACGAACAGCCGCCCCAGGCCGGTGACAACGTCGCTGTCACCCGACACGACCAGAAAGTCGCATGTCGCCTCGAAGCATCTGCGAGTGAAGTTGAGGGACGTAATGAGGGCCGGGCCATCGTCGACGATGATGTACTTCGCGTGATATCTGACGACCCGATCGGCGTAGCGACGAACACGGACGCCCAATGTCTTCAGAGATCTGTGCAGTCCTTTCAGCTGTTGCTTCGAGTCTCTGGCGCGGGAGGTGAGGAGCGCCCGCACACGCACCCCACGTCGCACCGCCGCCGCGAGTGCGTCGAGGACGGCCTGGTCGTCGCACCGGAACAGTGACAGCCTGAGCCGCTCGCGAGCCGACTCGATGAGGTTCACGACTGCCGGACGACGCTCCTCGGGCGCCAGGATGATGCGCTCCAGAGAATCGGTGCTCACGACGGTCAGCGGGCGCTTTTCTTGGGGTTCTTCCACGTCACTGACTTGACGCCCGTCGCGCCGGCCGTGAGCTGGACGCTCACCTCGTCGAGCGACAGGCGCCTGTCCAGTGCGACCTGATATTTCACCGAGGCTTCTTTTCCCTGCGAGACGTCGCGCGGCTCGAAGATGATGCCGTTGCGCGCAAACACGCTTTCGACGTGAACCGTCGGGAACTCACGCCCCTCGGCCACCAGCTCAACGATCATCGTGCGGGGCCTCTCGTCCGACGGCAGAATATCGAGCACGAGAAGGAAGACACAGAGAAACGCCGTCGCAAGCCCGGCAATGGCAAAGGCGCCCAGGCCGGCCGACATACCCAGTGCCATCAGCAGAAACAGAATCGTCACGTCCTTGGGATCTTCGACTGGCGTCCGGAATCGGATGATCGTGGCGGCACCGGCGATGCCGAAGGCCCGCGCGGTCGAGTTGCCGATGATGATCATCACCATGGCGCCTGACACGCACAACAGCGTCTGCGCGTGCTCGATCGATTGCTTGAGCGGCTTGTCGCGCGACGACGGACGATGCACGACGGTGACGAGCAGGCCGATCACGGCGGCGACGATGAGCTTCAGCAGCGCCAGGAACGCCAGGCCGATGGGAAGGGCTACGCCTTCGGGGCCGAGCTCCGGCAGCGCGGTAATCCTCGACAGGGGACCGGACCATATGCTGCCGCCCCACACGAGCGCCAGGCAGAACGCGCTGCCACCGGCAACGAGGGCGACCGTTTCCCACGGCCACTCGCGCTGCTGCGCCGCCTCGATCGAGTCAAAGGTCGGAAACACATCATCGAGGCGCGCGGTGTGAAGATACTCGCGAACGTCGGCGTTGACACCGACCAGCCGGAAGCTGCCGCCAAGACGCCGCGCGGTTGTGTAGCCGCGCACGAGCGCCCGGATGCCCTCGTCATCGATCCGAACGACGCCGACAAGGTCAACGACGAGATGACGGTGACCCTCGGCGAGAAGCGCTTGCACGCGGCGCTCGAATTCTTCGGCGGCGCCACCCTCCACCAACGGCTCGTGCGGCGAGAGCACGAGGCGTGGGTATTTTATTGGAGCGTTCTCAGACGGGCTCATTCGATTGAAAGCGCGCAATCGCGTCCGGCTCCGACTCGTAGGCATCGAAAATGGTCAAGAGCCTCGTGATCAGCAGCAGCTTGCGGACGTGTGGTGTCAAATGCAGCAGCTTCAGAGAGGCATCTCGCCGTATCGCTGCAAGATAGGCCTCCACCAGGTTGCATAAACCGGTCGTGTCCATGGACGGGACGCCGCCCAAGTTCAACAAGATCTGCTTGTGTCCTTGCTGCAGGAGCTCGCGTACCTTGTTGGCGAGAAGCAAGTCTCCCAGCACCTCTATATTCATGCGCCCTTGCACATCCAGGATGATCACACCGCCAGACGTTCGTTGGTCAATCGTCATCGCGTGCTCTTCCCCTCAACGGGCAGTGCGGCAGCAGACGGGAGGCTGAGGAATGCCGGTCGGTAGATCCTAGTTCAAGTCAGCGCGTCCGAAACAACCCATACGGCTGGGCGGCAGCCCCCGGAGTCCAGGAGGTCCGGCCCTGGCGGCCTGGGACGCTCCAAGGCGAACGCCATTGGCACAACGGGCGCGTCGCGCCATAATCACTCGCCCGTTACGTATATGGCGTGCCCTCACTGCGGCCACTCCGTGTCTGTCGACGCCGGCCGCTGCACCGCGTGCGGGGCGGCGGTTGCGCGGACGTCTGTCGCGACCGACCCGGTGCCGATTGACACCACGGGGCTGCCGCCGGGCGCGTCGTTCGGCGGCGT
>JAHFUJ010000384.1 GCA_023265105.1 Acidobacteriota bacterium | reverse complement strand
TCGAGCAGCGCGCCGACGAGCTCTACTGGCGGTTTCTCGCCGCCGCGGCCGGGTTCCTCTGTCTCGGCGTCCTGAGCCTGCGCGAGCGCGCGGAGCTGTGGATGCAGGCCGCCGGCGCCGCGATCATCCTCGAAATCGTCGCCCGCCTGACACGGTAAGGATCAACACGCTTTCGAGTGTTCTAACGTTCCGGCCTGAGCCGCGGCACGCCCGCGAAGCTTCCGCCGTCGGCTCCAGGCCGATGTTAGGCAGACGATTTCACTGTGGGACTCACGCCGCGAGAACTGGAGCCAGATCGGCCTGGCTTGCCGGAGGATGCCCGAGTTCTCGGAGAACGGCATTCAGCGCCACGAGCGAGACCTTGGCCGGCGTCGTGATCTCGATCCCGATCGCCCGATCATCGGCCGTAAAATCGATGACCAAACCGGGTTCGACCCGACGGGTTCGCACACTCTTCTGATTCGTGTCCCGTGGGAGGTAATAGTACGCAGCGATCGGTCGGCCATGCCGAAACGTCACTTCAAGATAGGGCTCCTTCATGACTGTGCCTGATCTACAGGATACGCCGTGATGACCACGAGGAGTTGACGAATTTCGTCTGGCTCCACAATAACTTCCCAGGATTGTCCCGCGTGCCGAGCCTCGACGACGAACCGTCCTTCAACGATGTCTGGACGATGACCGCTCGCGTGTTCGAGCATGCGACGCAGATCTACTTCGTTGAACGCGCGATCCTCCATGCGTTTCAGAAGATGGGCGCTCAACTCCAGTTCCCACGTCCACCAAGGTGGCCATTGTCGTATCGCCAGGATTCCTCCGTTTGCGTTCCACGTGCGTTTTCAGTCCTGCCATATCAACGTTCGGCGCTCAGCCGCGGCGCCTCATTTTTCCTGGCGCCGACGGCTGCAGCGCCTTGTTAGACCGCGTGGCTTGCGCTGCTTCGTAAAGCGTCTCAGGTGCAATATCGGCCCCGTTGGGCCAGACCACGGTGCCGCCATCGATAAAGAACCGCCGGAAGTAGTTGAGCTTCTTCAGCGGTTCAAACACCGGACCTTCCAACCACGGCTCAAAGTCGAGCGTCGACTCCAAGTTGTCGTTAAAGACCAAGTGAATTCGAAACCCGCCTCGATGCTCGGCCCGAATGACGAAGGGTAGGAAGGTCATCTGTCGCTCACTCTAGCGGGGGAACCTTGTCGAGCGGCTTCCCGCCTTTCATGTTGGCCCAGTTCGCCTCAAGGGCCGCCCGATGCAGCGCTGCCCATTGCCGAATGAGCGCCAGCGCCGTTTTCGATTGGATATTGCCGACCATCATCTTACCGCTGAAGTCGAACTTGCCTTGCTGTCCCTGGTGTTCCGCGTGGAAATGTGCCGGCTCGTGCTCCCTATAGAACATCCGGATGATGATGCCAAAGAACGTAGAGATGATGGGCACGCGCGCAGTATATCGTCGTCGGCGCCAAGGACCGAGCGCCGAGTCCGGGAACGCCCATTCAGGCAGATGTGCGGCTCTGTTATTGAATTCGTCTATTCAGATTCTGGGCGTTCAGCGGTCTAACGCGCGGCTTGAGCCGCGGGCCGCGGTGACATCATCGCACGGGCAGCCGGCGCGACGGCTCCAAGCCGATGTTCGGCCTCGCTCGGGACAGGGACCGCCTCCGTGGATGGTCTGTCCCGCCCTCGTTTGGCCACCGCCTCGGCATCTACTTGACCAGAACATGGCAGCTAGCCCAGCGTCCGTAGCGCACGGCGCATGATCTTGCCAGTCGATGTCTTCGGCAGATCAGGAACGAACCGGATCGAGCGCGGGAGCTTGTACGCAGCCAGGTGTGGTTTGCAGAACTCGATGAGTTCCGCTTCTGTCGCCGCGGCCCCTGGCCGCAGGACGACATAGGCGCGGGCCAGCTCACCCTTGATCTCGTCGGTGACCGCCCCCACCGCCGACATGGCAACTGCCGCATGCCCCGCGAGCACCCGCTCGATCTCGGCCGGGTAGACGTTGTAGCCGGCCGTGATGATCATGTCCTTGCGGCGGTCGACGATGCGGAAATAGCCCGCGTCGTCGGCTACGGCCACATCGCCCGTGTGCAGCCAACCGTCGGGTTCGAGCGCATCCCGTGTGGCCTTCTCATTGCCGTAGTAGCCCTGCATGACGATCGGTCCGCGGACCATCAGCTCACCGGGCTCACCCGATGGCATAGTGCGCTCGGGGGTGTCGAACGCGGCCACCCGCACCTCGATGCCGGGCAGCGCCACACCGATCGAGCCGTGCAGGTTGGGCGCGTAGAGCGCATGGGTCGTTCCGAGCCCAGCCAGCTCGGTCATGCCCCACAACTCGAGCAACGGTGCGTGCGTTCGCTCCTCCCAGCTGCGAAACACTGATTCGGCGATGGTCTGCCCACCCACGGTCGAGCGGGTGAGCGACGACAAGTCGAACCGACCCAGGTTCGGCTGGGCGAGCATGGTCATGTACATCGCTGGAACACCCTCGAAGAGCGTCGCGCGGTGGCGAGCGATGCGTTCCAGCGCCCCCTCAGGATCGAAGCGCTCCATGAGCACCACCGTCCCTCCCGCCATGAAGATGCTGTTGATCACGACGTTCCCGTAGACGTGGGGAGCAGGCAGCGCCGTCACCACGATGTCTCGCTGGGTCCGCACGTGCATAGAAGCGGTCAGCGCGCAGTTGAGGAAAACCGCGCGGTGGCTTTGCATGGCGCCTTTCGGATGGCCGGTCGTGCCCGACGTGTACCCGATGGTGGAGAGCGCGGTGGGGGCCGCCTCGGGCACGTCCAGTCGAGGCGCCCGCTCCGCCAGCAACGCCCCGAAGGCAAGCGTGCCGACCGGCGCCTCGCCGAAGCTCACCACGTGCTCGACACCAGGCACGCCGCGGACCGCCTCGATTACCGACGGCGCTTTGTCGGCCCCGCAGAAGATTGCCCGGGCTTCGCAGTCACCCAACACGTAGCGCACCTCCTGCGCCGTGAGCATGACGTTGAGCGGATTGACCACGGCCCCGGCCTTGAGGATCCCGTGATAGGTCACGATCCACTCCCAGCAGTTTTGCGAATAGAGCGACACGCGGTTCCCTGGTGCAATATCTCGCGCGGCAAGGGCGGCGGCCACGCGATCAGAGAGCGCATCCAGCTCCGAGTAAGACAGCGTGCGGGTATCGGTGATGAGCGCCGGCTTGTTGCCATACCGGGCGGCGGCGCACGGCAGGATCTGTCCGAGCATTGGAACCTCTTTCAGTTCACGGGTGGGGGTACTCGAGACGTTCTGCTGCTCATCCCCCCAGCTTCAGCGGGGCATGTCTCCTTTTCCTACCGAGTGGAATCCGAGGCCGAACGCGCGAAATGAGCCGCGCGCCGCGGCGACATGATCGCACGGACCGGTAGAAGCGTCGGCTCCATTTCGATGTTAGCGGGCCTATGTTTTGTTCAGGCCGTTACGGGCGTGAGTCGGTAGACTCGGCTGGCAAGTTGGGAGGCTCGCTTGACGTCTCCGGCCCGCAGCGCGTCTCGCACCTCGTCGAGCTTGTAGGCGTCGTCCCGAGATAGATAGGGGGCCCAGCCGCCCTCGGCGTCCACGAGCTTGACGTCGACCTCGGCGACAAGATCTCCCTCGCGCACGAGCTTCTTGGTGGCTTTGGTGTTCATGTTCGCCTCTTTCGCCAAGTCTCGTCCCATTTCGCCGGATCGGGCCTATAGGCCGTGACCACGACCGCAGGCGACTCCTTCCCCAAGGGGATACCCCAGACTACATGAATCGGTTGACCGTTTCTATCTTGTTCCAGTGCGAGCACGCACGGGCCTTTCGCGTAGTCCGGATAGTCTTCGACCACCACGGCGCCGCCGAGGCCGTCGATGACGTCACGAACAAACACGTGGTCGGCGGCGAGTTCTTCATAGCCGTGATCGGACACGCGTACG
>JAHFUJ010000383.1 GCA_023265105.1 Acidobacteriota bacterium | reverse complement strand
GAGGAAACATTAGCCATCTCGTCGAATTAGGCCCTGGGTGAAACTCCGTCCTTCGCGGGCCGACTCTGCGCTGATGATGCCACTGTTGTGGCAATGCGCACGACGACGAGGAGCATGAGCGGGAGGGCGTAAAACGAGCCGGCAAAATACCACAGACATCCGGCCGCGACCGGCAACATGACCTTCCACAGCAACGAACGGATACCTGCAACGACCGCGACCAGAAAGATCGCAGTCAGGAAGAGCTCGCCAATGAGAACGATGTAACGTAGGCCGATCACATCAAGGCGCCGTCTTTTTGCGGAGTGGGAGCAACGACTGAAGGCGATCCTCTCGCAAGTAGAGTCCCGCCCAGAGGAGCA
Source organism: Acidobacteriota bacterium (assembly GCA_023265105.1). Classification (GTDB taxonomy): domain Bacteria; phylum Acidobacteriota; class Vicinamibacteria; order Vicinamibacterales; family CAVVIG01; genus JAHFUJ01. The sequence goes on along the minus strand of JAHFUJ010000383.1, from coordinate 3,583 downwards.
AACACGTCGACAGCGGCACCATCATCGGGGTGGGCTCTCCGAGCCGGACCCACGAGGCGATCGCGCCGCCGAGATAACCGGTCATCACCACTGCGCCCAGCACCGATGTCGACGGAATCAGATACAAGACGATGCCGCTCAGCTGAACCAGACCGACCCCCGTCAGGATGCGTTCCGAGTAGCCGAGTCTTTCCCATGCCGTGACGTAGCTGCCATTGTGCGTGAGCTTCGCAAAGATACTGGACAAGCAGATGAAGACACCAAAGGCGGAAAGGATGCGGCCAACCCACAGCATCCACGTTTTCACCCGCGCCGCATCGAATTCTTGAAGCGCAACCCCACCTGCGAAATTCATCGCGTCCCCCACTCGATTCGTCGGTCCTTCGGAACGCCGTTCCCCTGCACCTGACGTCTAGAGACGCAAGCGAGGAGGGTGTCGATTATCGTTCCGGCGCGGGTGGAGTCAAGGACTTTCTGCAAGGAACGTACGAAGAGTCACGCGGCAGGCCGCGCGCTAACGCGCTTCCGCCTGGGCCGGCCGCGGCCCGTGTTTGGGCGGCAGCAGGTTACGCGTCTTGATGCGCCAGCCGTCCGGCGTCCTCACGTACGTATCTTCGTAGTGCCCACCGAGAAAGACCGTGTTCGGCTTGCCGTGTTCGCCGATGTCGAGGACGGCGAGGTACGCCTTGCCGGTCGCGCCTTCCGGCGACGGATCGATCAGGTGGTGCGTGATGTAGTGCCGCACGTAATTCGGCCCCCTGGGCTGTTCGCGCGCCAGCGCCGCGAGCGCCTCATAGCCCTTGGTGTTCAGGAACGCAAGCCCGTCTTTCGTGTACAGGTTGGCGTACGCGTCGCCGTTGTCGCCCTTCCCGAATCCGGAGTCGAGCGCGTGTCCGTAGCTCGAGACGAGCTGCTCGATCTGCATGTAATCCCATGCCGACAGCGCCCCGTTTGGCGCCGTGACGTTGTCAGACGGCTCCGATGTGAGCCGCACCGGCCGTTTGAGGAAGGCCATCAGCTCCGGATCCGTGCCGCCCCCGCTTTTCGAACGGACGACCTGCCGGCTCTTGAACCGCCAGCCCTTGGCCGTCTTCACGTAGACATCCTTGTATTGTCCGGCGTCTTTGCGCAGATCGCCGCGCTTGTCGCCGACCACCTCCCACTGGGTGCGCTTGCCGAGCGGAGGCACGTTGTCGTCGAAGTTGAACTCCATGACGTACTGACGCCCGATTGCGCCGTCAGGAGTCGCCTCGAGCACGAGGCCCATGGCGTAGTGAATCGTGTTCAGCGGCCCCATGAGGCTGCTGCGCGCGAGCGCTGCCAGCTGCTCGCGGCCTGTGGCGTTCGGGTCGATGAACTGTCCGTCCGGTGTGAAGAGATCCGCGAAGTCGTAGCCGTTGTTTCCACCGGTATCGAGTGCATAGGCGTAGCGCGACACCAGCTGCCGGATCTGCACGTAGTCCATCGCGGTCAGGACCGGCGCGGGTCTCGACTGGGCGACGACGTTGACGAGCGCAAGACCCGTCAGGGCGGTCGCGAGGGCGATCAGGACGACGACTGTTCTTTGACGCATGGAAGTCTCCTCCGCCACCTGGTGCGTTACTGCTGAGGCCCGATTTCGGATCGGACATAGTTCCGCGACTTGATTCGCCATCCCTGCGGAGTCTTCACATACACGTCGTCATAGTGCCCGCCGCTCAGCATGGTGGTCGGCTTTCCACCTTCGGCGGCGTCGAGCGTCACGAGGTACGAGCGGCCCGTCGCGCCTTCCAGCGCCGGCTTGATGACGACGTTCGTGACGAAGTGACGGGTGAACGCAGGGCCGGACCGATCCTTGTTGGTCTTTGCGGCAAACTCCGCGAGCTGGGCCGTACCCTTGGCCTGCGTGCCGAGGCTGCCGTCGGGCGCGAACAGCGCGGCGTACGCCGATCCGTCGCCGCCGTGCATGTCGACGGCGTAGGAATAGCGCGCGACGAGTTGTTGAATCTCGAGGTAGTCCGCGGCCGTGAGCGTCGCTGGCTTGGAGGTCTGGGCGCGTAACGCCCACCCAGCGGGGATTGCGAGGAGCGCTGCGATGATCACGTATTTCAACTTGGACATGACTACTCCTTGCGGCTGTCGGCAGCCGCCACTCTATTTCAACTCGTCGAAGACGACCTGAACGTTCTGCAGCAGTCTCACCGGGGTCGGCGTGGCATAGCCCGCGTACTTCGCCGGAATGGTCCAGGCCTTCGCCACCTCTTCCGCCGACTTGCCGGCCGCCTTCGCCGTACGCACGTCATTCGCAAAGTCGCGATTGAACTGCGCGTACTCGCGCAGATCCGCCACAGTCATCGTCCTGTCGTGCCCCGTGATGATGGTGTCAATGTTCTTGATTGTGTCGGCGGCCTTTGTCAGTGAGTCGGCGATTGCGAGACCGCTCCCGCCGTTGACGGCATCGAGGCCCGGGATGTTCTTGCCCGAAAAAATGTCGCCGGCGTGCATGGCGCGCAGCGCCGGAAACACGACCCACGCGTCGCCGCTCGTGTGGCCACGGCCGAAGTAATACAGGTCGATGCGGTCGACGCCGGTCCCGATCGTCATCCGGTCCTTGAAGGTCTTCTTCGGCATGCCGCGGCCGTTGTTGGCCTTGAAGATGTTCGGAGGCTGACCGCTCGGCGCGGTCTGCGTCGACGCGCGCATCTCCTGCATGTTCGCTGCGGTGTTCTCGTGCACGATGACTTCGACGGTCGCCGGAAACTCGACGTTCCCGCTGACGTGGTCGCCGTGCGTGTGCGTGTTGATGATGGTCGTGATGGGCTTCGGCGTCAGTGCCTTGATCGTGTCCAGGATCGGCTGGCCCCACCCGGGATTCTTCGTATCCACGACCACCACGCCCGACGCGCCGACCAAGACAGCGGTGTTCCCTCCCCCGCCCTTCAGCATGAACAGGTTGTCGCGGAGCTTCTCGACCTCGACGACCTTCGGCGCCGCCTGCGCGGCTGCGCCGGCGGCCGGCGGCTGAGACGCGATGACCGCCAGCGACAAGGCGCCGGCGATCAGTAACGTGGTGAGAACCGTGACCCTCTTCATTCAGCCTCCTATTGGTGTCCTGTGCGCGGGCGGGGATGTCCCAGTAGCTGTTGAAATTTGAGAGCGGCGGCTCCGCACTGGTCGTGCTGTACGACCGGTGTCTAAGCCAGGGCGCAAGCCCGCCAGCTAGGAGCCGCCATGAAACGAGAGTCTCGCACAGTCGATCGATCGCACCAAGTTGATTCCCTCCGCCCAGCGCCATCTGCCACTCGTCGATCTCCTCGTCGATACGCGCGCCGAGTTGATGGAACTCGCCGTCGACGACAACAAGCTGGGCTACTACCTGACGCTGGCGCCCCTCGCGATCGACGGCAAGATCATCGTCGGCGTGTCGGGTGCGGAAAACGGCATCCGCGGATTCGTCGACGCGTACGACGCGAAGACGGGGAAACGGCTGTGGCGCAGACATACGATCCCGGCGCCGGGCGAACCTGGCAACGAGACCTGGGGCGGCAAGGACAGCTGGAAGACCGGCGGCGGTTCGACGTGGTTGACCGGTTCCTACGATCCC
>JAHFUJ010000079.1:12862-16481 GCA_023265105.1 Acidobacteriota bacterium | reverse complement strand
CGTCTGGCTGCGTCAGCGCCGACGGCTTGCCGTCGGTGATCATGATGATCTGCCGCATGTCCTTGCTCTGGCGATCGAGAATGCGCCGCGCCAGCCGCAACCCTTCGCGCGTGTTCGTGTAGTAGGGGCCCACTCGCACCCGTCCGAGCTGGGCGAGCGGAATCTCTTCGGCCGAATCGTGGAACAGCACGACCTTCAGCGCATCGCCGGGATACTGCGTCTTGATGAGTTGCGCGAGCGCGAGCGCCACGCGCTTGGCGGGCGTGAAGCGATCCTCGCCGTACAGAATCATGCTGTGGCTGCAGTCGAGCATCAGCACGGTCGCGCACGAGCTCTGATACTCGCCCTGGACGACCATGAGATCTTCGTGGGTGACGTGGATCCGCCGGCGGGATTCGGGATTGGGGATTGGGGATTGGGCCTGGTCGCGTGCCTCGCGCTGGACCGCATTGAGCAACGTGCTCGCCGCATCGAGATTCAGCGTATCGCCGAACTCGTACGGCTTCGGCGCGCCGGTCGTCTCGACGCCCGTCGCCTGCTCGCGCGTGTCATGCCGGCCGAAGCTGCTCTTGCCGAGCGATCCCAGCAGATCGCGCAGTGCGCGGTAGCCGAGAAAGTCGAGCGTCTTGTCGGTGACCTCGAACGTGGCGGGCGGCCGGTCGGGGCCCGCGCCGCCCCGCCGACCTCGGCGCTCCCGCTCGGCCTCGAGGTCGGGCGGCGTCGTAATGTAGCCTTGCTCGCCCATCCGCTCGATGATCTGCTGAATCAATTCTTCGAGCTTCGACCGCGCGTCGGCCTGATCGGCGTCGGCCGGATCCCCGAGCAGCCGCTCGATCGTTTCCTCGGGCAGCACGCCGCCGTTGAACAGCGCGTCGAGAATCGCGTCGTGCAGCGCCTGCATCGTCCGCTCCTCATCGTCCATCGCGTAGGGATTGCCGAAGCCGCTCGAGAGCAGCAGGTCGGACAGCTTCGCGACGAGATCTTCGAGGTCGAGGTCGTCGAGCGGGTCGCCGGTGTATTTGGTGTAGCGGTACTTCATAAAGATGGGATTAGGGATTGGGGATTTGGGATTGGGCAGAATTTACGCAGCCCGAATCCCAACGAATCCCCAATCCCAACTAATCCCCAATCCCAACTAATCCCCAATCCCAAATCCCCAATCCCTAGTTGTAGTATTTCTTCTTCCCGCCGCCAGGCAGCGGGAGACCCTCGTCGAGCGCAGCCTCTTCACGGCGCGAGCCGCGCCGCGGCGCAGCTTCGGCGGCCGAGTAGCCGCGATCGTCGTTGCGGCTGATCTTCTTCTGCGCGTAGAGGCCCTCGAGCACGAAGTCGATGGCCGACGCGACGAGCGGCGCCGGCGCCCCCGGCGCGACCCTGACGTGTTCGGCCAACTCGCGCAGCCCCTGGACGCCGCGCGTCCGCGCGACCACCTCGTCGGCCGACGAGGTGTCGCTGAGCGGCAGCGACCCGCCGAGGTCGAACCACTCGACGACGGCGCGGGTGTCGGCGCCGTCGAACATGCCGGTAAACACGGCGCCGACCGACGATCGAATCAGATCGCGCGCAATCTGCTCGGCGCCGCGCAACTCGCCTTCGTACTCGAGCTCGAACTTACCGGTGATCGACGGCAGCGCCGCGTACAGGTCCGTAACGCGAGGCACCACGAGCTTCTCGCCGCTCGACAGCGCGCGTCGTTCGGCGTTCGAGACGACGAGCTCGAGCGTGGAAATCGGCAGGCGCTGGCTGACTCCCGACCGCTTGTCAATCTTGCGATCGGCGCGCGCCTGGAACGCGACTTCTTCGACCACTTCGCGGACGTAGTCGGGAATCTCCACCGTGAGCACGCCGGTCCGATCGGTCCACGCCTCCTGCTTCGTGATCGCCATCCCGTTGTGGCGCGTCACCGGATAGTGCGTCCGAATCTCCGACCCGATGCGGTCCTTGAGCGGGGTGATGATCTTGCCGCGGGCCGTGTAATCTTCGGGGTTCGCAGTGAAGACGAGCAGCACGTCCAACTTCAACCGGATCGGATAGCCCTTAATCTGAACGTCGCCTTCCTGCAGGATGTTGAACAGGCCGACCTGAATCTTTCCGGCCAGGTCGGGCAGCTCGTTGATCGCGAAGATGCCGCGATTGGCCCGCGGCAACAATCCGTAATGCATCGTCAGCTCGTCGGCGAGGTTCAGCCCGGCCTGCGCGGCCTTGATCGGATCGATATCGCCGACCATGTCGGCGATCGTCACGTCGGGCGTCGCGAGCTTTTCGACGTAGCGCGCCTCGCGCGGCAGCCATCCAATCGCCATCGCCTCGCCGTCTTTCGCGACGCGCGCGCGGCAGCCGGCGCAGATCGGCGCGAGCGGATCGTCGTGGATCTCGCAGCCTGGGACGACCGGACTCTGCTCGTCAAGCAGATCGATGAGGCCGCGCATGATCCGGCTCTTCGCCTGGCCGCGCAGTCCGAGCAGGATGAAATTGTGGCGCGACAGAATCGCGTTGACGAGCTGCGGGATGACCGTCTCGTCGTAGCCGATGATGCCGGGAAAGAGCCGCTCGCCGGCCCGGAGCTTCCGCACGAGGTTGTCGCGGATTTCCTGCTTGACCGATCGAGTGCGGGCGCCGGCCTGCCGCCGCAGCTCGCCGAGGGTTTGAATGGGGACCGCCATGACCCGATTCTATCAATTATTACTTTATGCCGGGGCCCCGGACTTCGCTCGTGGAGCTTCGTCCAGGGTCGCCGAAGCGTTGCGAAGGCGCCCACCGCCGGCGGTCAGTCGGCGTCAAACGCGCGGTACACTGGCACGGAGCTCGTGTCCCATCCTTTTTTCTTCGGAAAACGACCCCGCGTGTTTGCGCACCGAGGCGGCGGCGCGCTTGCACCCGAGAACACCCTCGCGGCGTTCGATCAGGGGCTGACGCTTGGCGCCGATGGTCTGGAACTCGACGTGCACCTCGCGCGCGACGGGGTCGTCGTCGTCCACCACGACCGCGTGCTCGACCGGACGACGAACCTCGGCGGCGCCCTCGGTGAGCGCACGTCAGGCGAGCTGGCGCGCGCCGACGCCGGCCATCACTTTCGTCGCGCGAACGCATTTCCATTCCGCGGACTGGGCATCGGCGTGCCGACGCTCGCCGAGGTGCTCGCGAGGCACCGCGACGTGCCCATCATCGTCGAGCTGAAAGTCAACAGCGCGGCGCTCGCGGCGGCGACCATCGAGGTCGTCCGTCGCGCCGACGCGGTCGACCGCGTGTGTCTCGGGTCGTTCGGCGTTCGCGTGCTTCGTGCGGTGCGGACGCTGGAGCCGGCGATCGCCACGAGCGCGGCTCGCTACGAGGTGCGGTGGGCGGTGTATCGATCCCGGTGCCGGTGGCCCGTGTCGCGCGTTGCATATGCGGGTTACCAGGTACCCGAACGGGCCGGCCGCACGCGGGTCGTCTCGCCGCGCTTTGTCGACACGGCGCACGAGGCGGGCCTTGGCGTCCAGGTGTGGACGGTCGACACGGAACACGACGCGCGGCGATTGCTCGGGTGGGGCGTCGACGCGTTGATTACCGATCGACCTGATATCATCGTGCCCCTCGTGCGTTCGCACCTGTGATTGCCGATCGACGATTGCCGATC
>JAHFUJ010000079.1:0-12762 GCA_023265105.1 Acidobacteriota bacterium | reverse complement strand
AAATCGTAGATTCGGTATGCAGCCACCGACGCTCAAAGACGTTTACGCAGCCCGTGAGCGCGTGTACTGCGTGGTCAAGCCCACGCCGCTCATGCGACATCCGCTGCTCACGGCGGAGACCGGCCTCGACATCTACGTCAAACACGAGAACCACAACCCGACCGGCGCGTTCAAGATTCGCGGCGGACTCAATCTGATTGGCAGCTTGTCGCCCGACGAGCGCCGCGGCGTCATCCTGGCGACAACCGGCAATCATGGGCAGTCGATCGCGTTCGCCTGTCAGCGCGAAGGCGTGCCGTGCACCATCGTCACGCCGGTCGGGAACAACCCGGAAAAGAATGCGGCGATGCGCGCGCTGGGCGCAGACGTTCACGAGTTCGGGCGCGACTTCGACGAGGCGCGCGAAAGGGTCGAGCAGCTGCAGGCCGAGCGCCCCTCGACAGGCTCGGGGCGCCCTGAGCGTGCCGAAGGGCGCGGGTTGCGCTACGTGCACTCGGCGAACGAGCCGCTGCTCATCGCCGGGGTCGGCACGCTCGCGCTGGAGATCTTTGAAGAGCTGCCCGAAGTCGACGTGATCCTCGTGCCGATCGGCGGCGGCAGCGGGGCGTGCGGCTGTTCGATCGTCCGGAGCGGGATCGGCAGCCGCGCGATGGTGATCGGCGTCCAGGCCGAGCGCGCCGACGCGTTCGCGCGTTCGTGGCGCGCCTCCCCGCACGCGCACGGCGCCCCGAGCGGGTCGAGGGACGGTGCGACGCGCTTCGTCGGCGACAAGGCCGATACCTTCGCGGAGGGCATGGCGACGCGCGTGACCTTCGATCTCACCTTCGGCATCCTCCAGCGCGAGCTCGACGATGTTGTCACGCTTAGCGAAGAGGAGCTCGCCGAAGGCGTGCGCCTCGCGCTGCGCGCCACGCACAACCTGGCCGAAGGCGCCGGCGCGGCGCCGCTCACAGCAGCGACCAAGCTGCGCGAACGGTTGGCCGGCAAGAAGATCGTGTGCGTCATGAGCGGCGGCAATATCGACGCGGCGACCCTCAAGCGAATCCTCGGCCTCGGCTCGGGCCCGGTCCAGCCACGGTCCGCCTGAAGCGCGTGTGAAGAAATCACGCTAATCCGGGGGCGACAGCGTCTGCCGTACACGCCCATAGAGTCGGCTACAGGTCGGAGCCTCTCAGGCCGACACCACCGATAAGGATGATGGCTCGACTGTTCCCGTCGACAGGTCCAGGGTCAGGCGCGCGATGACGGACCATCCGATCGCCGCGTCGGAATCCGCCGCTCAGCCGCCTGGCCCTCGCCGGCCGCCCAAGCCGGCATTCGAGGTCGAGCGCAAGGTCCATCTGCTCGATCGGCTGGCCGTGATCGCGCGCTTCCGCGGCGTCGCGATCAGCGTGTTCATTCTGACCACGCTGGCCATGGTCATCAAGGGATACACGAACGTGCGGCAGTATCGGGCACAGGCCCGGCTGCTCATCGAGAACGAGCGCGCGGCCACCATTCCGGGCCTGACCAGCGCGCCGGATGCGTACTACGAGGAAGACGTCGAGCCCTATTATCAGACGCAATACAAGATTCTCAGAGGACGCGATCTGGTGCGCCGCATCGTCCCGCGGCTGAAGCTTGAGGCGAATCCCGAGTTCAACGGCACCGCGACGCCGCCGTCCGCACCCCTCCTGGTGGTGCGCAGCCTCGAGCGCCGTGTTCAGGGCCTTTTCGGGAAGGAGCCGTCCCTCGGGCCACCCAAGGCCGTTGAGACGCCCGACGAATCGGCGCTGGTGACGGCGTTCATCGGGCATGTTGCGGTCGAGCCGGTCCGCGGAAGCCGGCTCGTCGACGTCTCTTTTACGTCGACCAGTCCCGGATTCGCCGCGGAGGCGGTCAACACCCTGGTCAACGAGTACGTCGAGCAAAACCTCGAGATTAAACTGCAGAGCACTCAAAATATGCTCGAGTGGATCGACAACGAGGTCGCCAAGCAGGAGACAAAAGTCGAGGAGAGCGAACGCCAGCTCGCCGAATACCGTGAGAAGCAGGATGCGTTGTCGCTCGACGACAAGAACAACCTCGTGGCGTCTCGCCTCAATCACAACAACGACGAACTGATGAGGATCAGAGCGACGCGCATCCAGAAGCAAGCGGTCTTCGATCAGGTGAAGTCGATCGCCGCGGGCACCGCCCCGGACGCCATTCCGGCGATTGCGCAGAACGCGCAGGTCCAGGCGATCAAGTCGAAGCTGGTCGAGCTTCAGCGCGAGAAAGGCCGTCTGTCGGAGAGGTACGATTTCAAGCATCCGGCGGTCGTGGCCATCGGCAACCAGATCCAGGATGCACAGCATCAGCTCGAGCTCGAAGCCGCCAAGGCGCTTCAGTCGGTCAAGAACGAATACGAAACGGCGGTCATCGAAGAGCGGGTGCTGTCGATGAACCTCGAGGCGGCGAAGGCCGACGCGATGGACCTGACGCGCAAGGGCATTGCCTACAACGTCATGGAGCGCGAGGCGAACAGCAATCGGCAAGTGTACGAAGCGCTGTTACAGCGTGAGAACGAGATGCGCATCTCGAGCAACAGCCGCTCGAACAACGTGCGCATCGTCGATCGAGCCGAGGTGCCGAAGGCGCCGTTGGCGCCGAGCGACGGGCGCACCTGGCTCAGGATCATCGCCGTCGGCCTCATCGTCTCGCTCGGCGTCGTGTTTGGCCTGGACTACCTGAGCGATACGATCAAGACGCCGGACGACATCACACGAGGCCTGAAGATGCCGCTCCTCGGCCTCGTGCCGTCGGTCCGCACGGGACGCTCGCTGTCGGTGCTGACGCACAGCGAGAAGCCGGGTGTGCACGTGCGATGGCGCGCGTCCGGCGATCAGTACCCGTTGCTCACCTCCCGGCATGTGCCACCCGGTTTCGCGGAGGCGTTCCGCACGCTGCGCGCATCGCTTGTGTCAAAATACCCGCGCCAGGGCAACAAGATTGTGCTCGTGACGAGCGCCGAGCCGCTCGAGGGCAAGACGATGATCGCGGCCAACGTGGCGATGGCGCTCGCGTGCAGCGGCGCACGCGTGCTGCTGGTCGACGCCGACATGCGCCGCCCCGGACTCCATCGCGCGCTACGCCTGGTCAACGACCGCGGTCTGTCGCAGCTTCTCACCGGGCAGGCGCGTATGCGCAATGTGATCCAGCGCACGGTGGAGGACAACCTGTTCGCGATTACCGCCGGCCCCGCGCCGAGGAATCCGTCGGAACTGCTGGCGTCTGAGCGCATGATGACGCTGCTGACCGAGCTCCCGAAAATGTTGTTCGACTGGATCATCATCGACACGCCGCCGGTGCTTGCCGTGGCCGACGCGATCATCCTGGCGCCCGAGGTCTCGGGCGTCACCTTTGTTGTCAGCGCCGAGATGACGCGCCACCGGCTGGCCGAGCGCGCGCTCGAAACGATCCACTTGGCCCACCCGAAGTACGTGGCCGTCGTGCTCAACAAAATCGAGTTCGATCGCAATCGGTACTACTACTCGCGCTATTACGGCCACCAGTACAGGAACTACTATGCCGACGCGACGTAACCATTCAATTCACCGTGATCGTTCCCGCATTCAATCGCGCTCATGTCCTGCCCAGAGCGACCGATAGCGTAAATGGTCAGCCCTACGGTGATTTCGAGCTAAGACACGACGCGCATTCCGGAATGCTGTTCCTCAACGCCGGGAAGCGCATGGCATTCATGGCGTATTCCGAGAGCCTCACACGGGGATTGTCTCCCGCGGCCATTCCCCTGGTGGCTTTCTCGCTCTTGCCCCATTTCCGTCCGCAGCGAGTGCGCAACGTGAGGCACGGTCTGTGACGCAGATACGCTCAGCCAAGAAGACTTTGACCGATGGATGCATCATGGTGACCATCACCCTTGCCATGCTGACGGGACTGGAAGTTGCGGGGCGACTCCTGGGAGTCGTCGGACACATGGCTGCGTCATCGCCCGCCATCTCGGCTGAGGATGCCATCGGTCTGAAGCAGAGTTGGGGGAAGCAGCACCTGACAGACTCAGCAGGCTCATTCAATGAGTATGTGACCTACGTCGAGTTCCGCGAAAAGCCGCATGTCTCGGCCACACTCAATATTGACAACGAGGGCAGGCGGCGCGTGCCCGGCAGTTGTGAGCACGCGCAGGCATTCACGGTGATGGCCTTCGGCGGCTCAACCATGTTTGGCGCAGGCGTGCCAGACCCATTCACCATTCCCGCCTATTTGGCCGACATGCTCAATCGCCAGAGCCGTTGCGTCAGGGTTGTCAACTATGGTTCCGGTTGGTGGCAGTCGTCCCAGTCACTCATACAGCTGCTGGAAGTGATCAAGCAGGGTGTTCGTCCCCAGGTCGTGATCTTCTATGACGGCATCAATGAAGTAAACGCGGTCGGCTTTGGTGGAACTCCTGGCGGGATCGCCCCTGATGCCGGAGCCGCTCTCAAGCAAGCATTCGAGCTTGACACGACGAGCGACTGGGCACGCTTCGCGCAAGCCTCACTCGTCGTGCGCACGCTCAGGAGCGGGCTGTTTCCAGGCCGACACAAGGATCGTGACAACGCCTATTCGATCCCCGCGGCCGACATTCCGGGGTACGCGACTTCACTGGCCACGATCTACGCAACTAATGTGCGCACCGTGAATGCACTGGCAAGGGAATACGGGTTTGCTGCGTACTTCTTCCTCCAGCCCGTTCCGATGATCGCCGGCAAGCACAACACCACTCTTGAAGAGGCCGCGTTCAAGGAACGGGCGAGCACGCGAGGATGGGAAGCCGCGTTCTTCAGGCAGTCGTACCACGCGTTCGCCCAGCATCCCTACCTCCGGAGCATCGCGAATTACTACGACCTCTCCAGAATCTTTGACGGCATGACGGAAGACTTGTACCTGGACTCGGAGCATTTGCTGCCGGAGGGAAACAAGATCGTTGCCGAACGGATCGCCCGGGAACTGCCGCTCCCGCCGCCGCTGCACTGAACGAGCCCATTGGGCCGCGCCCGTTCAGAGCGCGGTGACCCAGGCCGAATTGGGAAGGTCGGACATCGCTCCTATCGTCGATGTCATGTGCGGTCGCGCTGCGCGCGCAGTTCCTGCCTACAGATCCAGTGATGCGAGGCCAGTCTTTTGCGGCCATGATGGGCATCCTGGCGCTGATGATCCACAGCACCGTGGACTTCAATGCTAAGATTATTTGGCAAGCCATATTTGGAAGTTCCCGGAGGAAACATGCTTCAGTATCCGGAACGTTCAACCAGCACACCAGCCGTGAGCGAGACATGCCAACGTGGGGGAACAGGAGCGCTTTCCGACGTTCAGCCCGGCATCACGGTCGTTGTCTGTACGCGCGATCGACCTCTCCAGCTTGCGAATTGCCTCGACGGATTGGCGCGGCAAACCTATCCCCGGTTCGACGTTCTGGTCGTAGACAACGCGTCCGCACGTCCCGTGCGCGAGGTGTGCCGGCGCCGAGGAGTTGGCTACGTTCACGAGCCTGTCCCCGGTCTTACGCGGGCCAGGAACCTTGGCGCGCGCGCGGCGCGCGGCGAGCTTGTCGCATACATCGACGACGACGCGATCCCCGAGCCGGGATGGCTGGACGCGCTGGCGCAAGCCTTTGCAGACCCCGCGGTTGCCGCCGTATCGGGCCGTATTCGGTATATGAAGACGCGCGGCGATACTCGCATGATGTCAGACGAGGACGCGCCTGAAGGGATCGCTCTCAGGCCTCGCGGCAGTTTCGATCAGGGCACGCGCGACTGGTTTGCTCTGGCCTGTTTCGGCGGGATTGGCGACGGCGGCAGCATGGCCTTCCGGCGAGCCTTGATCGCACACTCGATTGGGTTTGACGAACGTCTTGGCCGCGGGCGATTGCTGGAGGGCGGCGATGAGCATGTCGCCTTCATGTCGCTGATTGCCCATGGGTACCGCATCACCCACGCGCCCGACGCGGCTGTTCGGCACCCCTTCCCGGCAACACCGGCATGGCAGCGCGCCATGCGCTTGCGGGACTTGCGGACCTCGATCGCGTACCTGATGTTCCTTTGGTTTGAATTCCCCGAGCACCGCACTGATATCGCGCGCTTCTTGTACCGTGCTGTGCGCAGGCGCGCTACGCGAATGGCCGCGAGACAGGCCGCATCGGCTCGTTTACCCCGGTTGCAGGCTCTGGGGGCCATGCTCGGTGGACCTCTCATTTACTGGAAGGCAAGGCGAGAGTGGGCCGCGACCTCCGGGCACTTTCAGGAACAGGCGAACCAGCCCTTGTCGAGGCTCCTCCAGTCCGCAGGTACGCCCCGATAAGAGGCCTGCAGATACCATTGCGTCCGCGCCCTGGACTTGGCGATGCACACATTTTGGCAGGGCAAGCGGATCCTGGTCAGCGGCGGGAGCGGATTCATCGGTTCCTGGGTCGTCGAGGCGCTGCGGCAGCGTGGCGTCGCCGATGACAGCATCGTGGTCCCGCGATCGCGGAACTGCGATCTCCGTCTGCCGGATCATTGCAGGAACGCGGTTCGAAGCTGCCATGTCGTCATTCATCTTGCCGCGCCGACCGGCGGCATCGCATTCAGCCGGGCCCACCCCGCCTCGCAGTACCGCGACTGCTCGCTGATCAACCTTCACATGCTGGAATCCGCGCGGGAAGCGGGCGTCGAGAAATTCGTGGCGCTCGGTAACCTCCTCGCCTATCCGGCGGCTGCGGCGTCACCGCTCTGCGAGGAGTTCCTCCACGATGGCCCGGTCGCAGGCACCCATTTGGGCATCGGGCTGGCAAAGCGGGACATGGTGGCGCTTGCGCAGATGTATGTCCAGGAATATGGAATGCACGTGGTCAACGTGCTCTCCGCGAATGCCTACGGCCCGCGCGATCGTTTCGAGGGGCCGGAATCGCACGTGATTCCCGCGACGATAGCCAAGTGCTTTCGAGACGAGGATCTTGTTGTTTGGGGTGACGGATCGCCGACACGGGATTTTCTGTTCGTCGAGGATATCGCCGAAGGCATCCTGCTGGCCGCGGAGCGGCTTGATCCCCCGGGCTTCGTGAACCTGGCGTCGGGTGCTGAAGTGTCCATCGCGGACCTGGTGAAGCTGATTGCCTCCCTTTGCGGATTTCGCCGCCCAATCGTGTTCGACCCGTCCAAGGGTGGCGGGGATCCGCGGCGCGTTGCATCCACCAACATGGCGTCCCGATTGATCGGATTCTCTCCGCGGGTGCCGCTCAGCGAGGGCCTGGGGAGAACAATCGACTGGTACAAAAGGACGCCCCTGGCGGCTGTACCGAGGTGACGAAATATATCCCTCAGATGGAGCCCCTGATTACGGAGGGCGATGTCCAGGCAGTCAATGAATATCTGACGTCGGGGGGATGGCTCACCGAGTTCACCGAGACCCGTCTGTTCGAAAAAAGCATCTGCGAATACACAGGGGCACGCTTCTGCTCGATGGCGCCAAGCGGAACTCTCGCACTGTTCCTCGCCCTCAAGGCCTGCGACATCGGCCGGGACGACGAAGTCATTGTTCCCGATTTGACCATGGCTGCGACAGCCACCGCAGTCCTCCTCGCCGGCGCCAGGGTCGTCTTCGCCGATATCGAGCCGGGCACATTGTGCCTCGATCTGGGTCGCGCCGAGCAGTTGATCTCGGCGCGCACGAAAGCGGTCCTGTTCGTTTCGCTCAACGGCCGCGCGCCCATGGGGCTCGCCGACTTCGTGGCGCGCTGCAGAAGCCGGGGCGTCACGGTGATCGAGGACGCGGCCCAGTCGCTGGGATCGTTTTGCGCCGGCCGGCATCTCGGGACGATCGGCGACGGCGGCTGTTTCTCGTTCAGTTCGCAGAAGATAGTGACGACCGGACAAGGGGGCGCAGTCGTCACCGACGACGAAGAGATCTACAGGAAGATGCGCTTACTCCGCGATTTCGGCCGGCTTGAAGGTGGGGCCGATCATTACCTGCGCGTCGGGTGGAATCTGAAATTCACCGATCTGCAAGCGGCCATCGGCCTTTCGCAGATGCGCCGCCTCGCGGAAATCGTGGACAGGAAAAAGCGCATCTTCGCGCTGTATCGCGAGCACCTTTCCGGCATCAAGGGCATCGAGATTCCGGCGACAGATCTTGGGAGCGTCACGCCGTGGTTCGTCGACGTGCTCGTTGACAAGGAGGCGAAGCGGCCGCTCATGGAGCATCTGCACGTGAATGGCGTTGGCAGTCGAGAGTTCTATCCGGCGCTGCACTCCGAACCGGCGTTTTCGATCGCGGGAGCGTTTCCGGTTGCGGAAGCTGTCTCGAGTCGTGGGCTGTGGCTGCCTTCTTCGCTGCGCCTTGACGAAACGGAAGTGAAGCGGGTGTGCGGACTGATCCGCCAATTTGTCGCAGGATGACACGTTGATCGTGAGATGACAGTCAAGGCTCGGACACCTCGCCTTGCGGTTCTCCTGCCTGTCTATAATGGCGAGAAGTACGTCGCGGAAGCCGTCAGGAGCGTCCTGGATCAGACCTTCGCGGATTTTGAGCTGATTGCGATCGACGACGGTTCGACTGACCGCAGCCGGGAAATCCTGGACGGCTTCTCGGACAGCCGTTTGCGCGTCATCCGGTTTCCCGAACATCGGGGGTTGGTGACAGCGTTGAACCGTGGCATCCGCGGGTCGCAATCCGAACTGATCGTGCGCATGGACGCCGACGACATCTGCATGCCGCAGCGGTTTGAACGGCAGGTGGCATTCATGAACGCCCATCCGGAAATAGCGGTCTGTGGAACATGGACTCGCCAATTCGGTGATAAGGGTGGCGTCTTGCGCCCGCCCATAGAACCGGAGCAGATTCGCGCACGGCTGTTTTTCGAATGGGCTATGGACCACCCGTCGATCATGATGCGCCGCGCGTTCCTCGATCGCCACAAATTGGGCTACGACGATGAATTCAGGCATGTCGAAGATCTGGATTTCTTTTTGCGTGCTTCGGCACTTGGAAACCTCGCCAATGTGCCGGAGGTCTTGATGCGTACTCGGGCGCATGCCGGAGAGACGAGTATCGTCCATAGGCGAGAGCAGGCACAAACGGAAGCGAGACTCAGAGTGCGGCAACTTCGATTGCTGATGCCCATTGTGACGAAGATGGAAGAAGAATTCCACATCCGGATCATGAGCGGCGAACTCGACCCGTCCAACCTTCCGAGGGCCGAACAATGGTTGTTGCGCCTGGATCAGGCGAATCGCGAGAGGGCGCTGTATGACGGGGCCTCCTTCCAGCGCGAGCTGCGCCGGCAGTCGTATCGCTTGCATGCGCAGGCGATCGGGGCGGGCCCTCTTGTTCTGACGTCGTACCGACATTCGCCTCTCGCGGCCCGTCACGAGATCCGTGTGCGGGAGTACGCCGCGCTGATCATCAGGTTGGCAATCATTCGGTTGTTGACAGTAGGGCGGGCCTGCAAGAAATGGCTCCGGCTACCTTGAGCCGAAACATGCCTGGCAAGAAAGTAGACATGGTGTCTTTCCTACGAAGGCCCATTGAAGTTGTCATGGACGCGGGATTAGGGAATGAGATGTTCCAGTACGCGATCGGACGCGCCTTGTCCATTCGCTTGGAACGGCCGTTGGTACTCGACATTTCGCTCCTGTTTCAGTCACCAGGGTGGGAGTTCGATCTACCATGTTTCCGGCTTGGTGAGCATTCCGTGCGTGATTTGCCCTATCCCCTTTGGTTGACGCGGACGCACGCATTGCGTCGTCTGGCCTCTTGCGGAATTGAACTGATGCGTTTCATTGACGAACCGCCTCTGCAGTTTTCGAGCGAACCGCTGCAGGTCCAGAAGCCGTGCATTCTTCGTGGCTTCTGGCAGAACGAGCGCTACTTTGAATCAATTTCCAGGCATTTGCGCGATGAATTCACGATCATCCGCGAGCAAGATCCGCGAAGTGCGGAGTGCCAGGAACGCATACGTCGAGTGAAATCAATCGGCCTGCACGTTCGGCGGGGGGACTATCTCGTCCCTCCTGGTGGCGAGGACTTTCACGGCATCTGTTCCATGGAGTATTACGGTGCCGCCCTCAGGCTGATTCTGTCTCGCCTTGGACCGGACGCCGAGCTGTTCGTATTCTCCGATGATATGGCATGGGCAGGAGAGAATATTCGTTATGACCTTGCCACGGTGTATGTGGACTGGAATGCGGACAGAAACTACGAAGACCTGCGGCTGATGAGCGCGTGCCGAGCGCTGATCATGGCCAACAGCACTTTTGGCTGGTGGGCAGGGTGGCTCAATCCACGAGCCGACAAAGTGGTTGTCGCACCGCGGCAATGGTTTCGGGCGCCGGGAGCGACGTCGGATTTGCCCAATGCGCCTTGGTTGATCGCCATATGAGCGCCTCGGCCCGTACGCCGAACATTTCGGTTGTGCTGCCGGTCTATGACGGTGAGCATCACCTTGCCGACGCTGTCCGAAGCGTTCTGGCCCAGACCTTCAGAGATTTCGAGCTCATTGTCATCGACGACGGATCGACCGACCGCACCGGTGCAATTCTGTCCGACTTTTCGGATGCCCGCTTGCGCATCGTCCGCTTTCCAGCCAATAGGGGCTTGGTGGAAGCCCTGAACGTTGGCATCCGTGAGTCGAAGTCCGAATTGATCGCACGCATGGACGCAGACGATCTGTGCATGCCTCGCCGCTTTGAACGGCAGGTGGCGTTCATGAATGCCCACCCGGAAGTGGACGCCTGTGGAACGTGGACCCGCGTGTTCGGCAATCGTCGTGGCGTCC
The DNA here is from genome assembly GCA_023265105.1 of Acidobacteriota bacterium. GTDB lineage: Bacteria > Acidobacteriota > Vicinamibacteria > Vicinamibacterales > CAVVIG01 > JAHFUJ01. The sequence goes on along the minus strand of JAHFUJ010000079.1, from coordinate 1,991 downwards.
GTCGTTTGCCGGTGGAGCCAGAACATGTTCGTGCGCACCTGTTCTTCGGAGGGGCGATCGACCATCCGTCCCTCATGATGCGCCGGGCTTTCGTGACACAGAATGGTTTAACGTACAACGATGACTTCCCGTGCGCCGAAGATTTAGATTTCTTGATGCGAGCGGCGGACGTAGGAACGCTTGCAAACGTGCCCGAGGTCCTGCTGCGCTATCGGACGCATAGCCGTCAGGTCAGCGTGGTCCGGAAGTGGGACCAGTTGCAAGCGCACAAACGCCTACTGGTGCGGCAGCTCCGGTCGCTCGTCCCTGAGGCGGCGGGAGACGAGGAGTTTCACGTCCGTCTGGGCACAAACGGAATAGACGAAACCGAGCTGGCGCGGGCCGAACGCTGGCTCTTATGCCTGGGTCGAGCGAACCGTACCAGGGGGCGATACGATCCGATGGCGTTTCAGCGCGAATTGCGCCGGAGCTGGTTCTATGCGCACTTTCATCGTGAATCGCCGGGGCTGAGCATCCTGAGTTCGTACTGGAAATCGCCACTGGGAGGGATTCGCGATATCGGTGTGCCGCGTCACATCGGGCTCGTGCTGAAATGTGCGGTCGGAAGAACCGCAGGTGCGAGGTCTGCCGCCAATCCGGCACGCAAATAAAATGCCGCTGCACCTTCACCTTGGTTGTGGCAAACGCTATATTCCCGGCTTTATTCACATCGATCTCGACGACTTTCCGCATATTGATCATAGGAGCCGGATCGATCGCTTGCCGATGTTCGCCGATGAGACGGTGGATCTGATCTATTGCTGCCACGGTCCTGAGTATTTCGATCGAGGTCAAGCGCATGAAGCACTCTGCGAGTGGCGTCGCGTGCTGAAGAAAGGCGGCATTCTGCGCCTTGCCGTACCGGATTTCTCAGCGTTGGTCTCCGTTTATGCGACCACCGGCAACCTGAACGACATCCTGGGTCCGCTCTACGGTCGAATGGTCATCCACGCTGAGCAAGGAGATACAGTCATCTATCATCGAACGACATACGACTACCAATCGCTCGAAGAGCTTTGCCTAGCAGTGGGCTTTCGCACCGTTCGCCGTTACGATTGGCGTCAGACAATCCACAAGGATTACGATGATTACTCCCAGGCCTACATACCGCACATGGACAAGGAGGGCGGCCTTCTCATCAGTCTCAATGTCGAAGCGGAAAAGTAATCCTTGGTCAGCGCCGCAATTCACCATAATACTTCCTGCATACAATCGTGCTCATGTCCTATCTAGAGCAATCGATAGCGTGCTCAATCAGTCCTACGGTAATTTCGAGCTATTGCTTATCGATGACGGATCCTCCGATCTCACGGAACAGTGTGTCGGGAATTATAGTGACAAGAGAATTCGGTACATCAGGCACGAAAAAAATATTGGGCAAAATGGCGCATTGAATACAGGGATAGGCCTGGCGCAAGGAGAGTTCATATCCTTTCTTGACTCAGATGACGAATGGCTTCCGGAAATGCTGGAAAGGGTACTCGAGAAATTCCGTTCAGATGAAGATATCGGATGTGTGTATACGTCCTATGGGGTCACGGACGCGTCTGGAAACATCACAACACCCCTCGGCAGTTCGTTGGAAGGCTTCATTTACAAGGAAGCATTGGGGCAGACCCAAATCTCTCCGCCCACAACGCTCTCGGTAAGAAGAGAATGCTTCGATGTCGTAGGCAATTTTGAGCCGGACGTCATAGTGTGCCAGGACGACGTCATGTGCCTCAAGCTTGCCAAGGAGTTCAAATTCGGTAGGGTAAAAGAGGTGCTTGCCACCATGCACTACGACGGAGGCGGGCGGCTATCCGAGGATCCGAGGCAGACCGCTGACGGGTACTACAGGCTATACAACATATTTTTCAATGACATCGTGAAGTATTGCGGGCGCAAGACGATGGCAAAATACTATACGCATTCCGGAATACTATTTTTGCACGCAGGAAATAGAAGCATGG
>JAHFUJ010000382.1 GCA_023265105.1 Acidobacteriota bacterium | reverse complement strand
CGGATGGCCGAGTGTTATCAGAAACTCGGCGATTCCGAGTCGCGGAAGATTTACGAGCAGGTGGTACGGGAGTACGCGGATCAGAGGGAGGCAGTGGCAGTGGCGCGGGCGCGGCTGAGCGGGGGGACGACTCAGAATGTCGGGATCGTGACGCGGCAGGTATGGACCGGACCGAATGCGACCAACCTGGGCAGAGTGTCTCCGGACGGCCGCTACATTGCGTTCACGGACTGGTCGACGGGCGATCTGGCGCTCCACGATCTCACAACCAACCAGGACCGCCGCGTGACAAACAAAGGCCCGTGGGCCGACTCGTCCGAGTACGCGCTGTTCCCCGTTATCTCGCGGGACGGAAAGCAAGTGGCCTATGCGTGGCTCAATCAGGAGGCCCGTGGTGAATTGCGAATCTCCGGCCTGAACAGCGACGGCGGGAAGCCCCGCGTATTGTTTGCCAGCCACGACGTGCAATACGTCGATGTGTGTGATTGGGGCGGCGACGATAAGTGGCTTGCCGCACGCGTGGTGCGAGTGGACCGTACGGTGCAACTCGGCTTGGTTTCAGTTGCTGACGGGGCGCTACGCGTCGTGAAGTCCATCGGCTGGCGCGGCAGCTGTGCGCTGGCGTCCCCCGATGGCAGGTACCTGGCCTACTATCTCCCGGCGGGCGAAGATGTGGATCAATCGGACATCTACATAATCGCCGTGGATGGCAGCCGGGAAACGGCCGTTGTGGTGCATCCCGCCGACGACAGAGTGCTCGGCTGGTCTCCGGATGGCGGGCACCTCCTGTTCAAGAGCGATCGCGCCGGCTCGAACGGTGTGTGGGCGCTGCCGATCGCGGATGGACGATCGCGGGGAGAGCCAAAGTTGATCAAGGCGGACGTCAATCCCGCTCCGATCGGACTGACGCGATCCGGCACGTTCTACTACGCCGTGGGCGCTTTCAAGGATGACGTGTACGTGGCTTCAGTCGACTTCGATACCGGCCGGGTACTTTCGGCGCCAACGCGGATCGCGCAGCAATATGTCGGCTCCAATAGGGCTCCGGAATGGTCGCCCGACGGGAAAGACCTTGCTTACCTCTCATTCAGGGAACTTCCCACGGGCTTTAATCCGGTCCTCGAAATTCAATCCTTCGAGACAGGGAAAGTGCGGGAGTTGAAGCCGAACCTTCTAACTTGGGGAGAGCCGTTCTGGTCGCCGGATGGTGGCTTTCTGGTCGGCACCGGCACGGACAAGAAGGGCCGGAGCGGAATCTACCAGGTCGACGCGCAGAGCGGCAAGGCAACTCCGTTGGTCATCGTCGAGGCCGGCCAGCAAGTCGGCCGCGGGACGGGCGACGGCATCTCCGCACGAGGATGGTCACGTGACGGCAAGGCACTCCTCATCAGCCACGTGGACGTCAAATCCAAGAAGCAGATCCTCGTCGCCCACGATATCCAATCGGGACAGGAACGGGAGTTCGGTCGAGACGAAGTACCGGGTCGCACTAGCGCTCCTGGGCTGCTCTCGCTCTCACCCGATGGAAAGTTGCGGGCGCTCACGCGTGTGGACCAAAGCACCAAGTCGACATCATTACAGGTGATTGAGGTTCAAAGCGGCGCGAGGCGCGAATTGCTGCGGGCTTCCGACCCAGAAGGGCTTGGGCAGATCCAGTGGACTCCGGATGGCCGCTTCGTGGTCTTCGTAAAGACGTTGGGAGCGGATACAAACCGGAAGGAGTTTTGGCGCGTCCCCGCCGAGGGCGGCGTTGCCCGGAAGATCGACTTGAATGGCGTTGTCGGAGGTTACCTCCGCTTCCACCCCGATGGCCGCCGGGTCGCCTTCACGGCAAATGACAGCAATGCTGACGGCCCTGCTGATGAAGTCTGGGTGATGGAGAACTTCCTGCCCGCGCTGAACGCGAAAAAGTGATGGTGTTGCTGCTCCTTGCGGCGCTCGTGATTCCTCTGGGACTGGATCTCTACATGCCGGTCCCAGAGGACAATCCGATGACGGTTGAAAAGATCGAGCTGGGGCGGCGGTTGTTCAACGACCGCCGCCTCTCGCGCGACGGATCGATCGCGTGCGCCTCCTGCCACGATCCCGAGCGAGCCTTCTCCAAAGCCGAGCCCGTGTCCGCAGGCGTGTTCGGCCGACGCGGGCGCCGCAACGCGCCCGCGATCGTCAATCGCGGCTACGGCCGCGCGTTCTTCTGGGACGCTCGCGCGCGCACGCTCGAAGATCAGGTCCTCAAGCCGATCGAAGATTCGAATGAGATGGACCTGCCGGTCGCTGACGCCGCGAGCCGCGTTGGCCTTACGACCGAAGACCTGTCGCGCGCACTGGCCAGCTACGTGCGCGCGATCCTCTCGGGCGACTCCCCATACGACCGCTTCGTCAACGGCGAGCGCACCGCGCTCTCCACCGAGCAGCATGCCGGGCTGCAGATCTTTCGTGGCAAAGGCAACTGCACGGCCTGTCACGTCGGACCAAATTTTACTGACGAGCGGCTGCACAACACCGGCGTCGCGTGGCGCGAACCTCCGACCCTTTCGGCAGGCTCAGGGCCGGTGGCCGGCTATTTCGCCGACCAGGGCGCCGGCAACGGCACGTTCAAGACGCCGACGCTGCGCGAGGTCGCGCGCACGGCGCCGTACATGCACGACGGCAGTCTGGCCACATTGGAAGATGTGATCGACTTCTACGATCGCGGCGGGCGGCCGAACCCCCACATCGATGCCGAGCTTCATTCACTCCATCTCGCGGCCGACGAAAAGCAGGCGCTCGTCGCGTTCTTGAAGTCGCTCTCGGGCTCGATTCGTGAAGGTCAGCCGTAGGAGGTGTAAGCTGTTCGACGGAGCGCATCAAGGAGTCGAAAGGCTGACGATTCATGGCCACCCATTACCCTATCGTGCTCGAACATGAGGCCAACGGAAGCGTCAACGCCTATGTGGTCGGCCTCCCAGGCGTGTTCGCGGCGGCGGACACCGAGCGAGCGGCGGCCAGCGCCATCCGTACGGCACTCCGGGCGCATCTCGCCGCCCTCGAGGCTTTGCCAAGTGCCAGACGTCGAGTCCACACGAACCTTCGCATCGCACGGGTCACGTATGGGAGGCAATCCGCGTTGGAGGTAGGCTTCGTCGGTCTGGGCGCGCTGCTCGGCCGTCGGCGCAGCGCCAAAAAGGTCGCCGCCGCCCACGCCAATGGCCGCAAGGGAGGACGACCTCGAAGATTTCCTTAACCGACTCTTGACAGAAACGAGGGGAGCTCTGGCGCGTTCCGCTAACGGGCCAGGCGCGCAAACTCGATATCGATACCAGCCACTGGGACCGTTTCGGGGGCGGAGATTTTCAGCTGCATCCGGATGGCCGGCAGATAGCGTTCGTGGCCGCCGCCGGCGCGCCTGGTGCGGAGGTCTGGGCGCTGGAGAACTTCCTGCCGGTGCCGCGCGCGAAAAAGTAATGTGGCGGCTTGGGGCGGCAGTCGTCTGTCGCCCCCTCAGGCCGGCTCTAGGGTTCGACGATTTCAAGCCAGTCCACGCGGCCGAAGTGTTTGCGATCGAACGTCGCGATTCGCGTGAGACCCTGGTCCTTCAGGGAAACGGCGTGATACGCATCGACGAAGTCGATGTTCTGCTGAACGTACAGATCCAGCGCCAGCCGGATCGCGCGACCCTCGGCACAGGTGAGGTTGGGCGTGTTGAGAATGGTCGACACTTTGTCGGCGACATCCTCCTTCTCGAGCTCGTAGAAGGATTCCAGCGTCCACACCAATTCGGCGATGACCAGGACGCTGGTTCTCAGCGGCGTCTTGCCCTCGACCGAGTCCTTGAACAACGCTTCGGCCCGTTTCGCCTTTGCGGGATCGTCATTGGTCAGAAACCGGAAGAACACATTGGTATCGACGAAGAGCTCAGCCATGCCGCGCGACCTTGGCCGAGACCTTCCGTTTCACCGATCGGCGGACGGCATCGAAATCT
>JAHFUJ010000078.1:11252-16497 GCA_023265105.1 Acidobacteriota bacterium | reverse complement strand
TGATCGCCTTTTTCGGCGAGAACGATCTGGGATTGGCCCCGAGGATCGCGCCCGGCACCGCCATGATGAAGGAGCTGGGCAAAGCCTTCGAAGTGCACGTCTACGAGAAAGCCACCCACGCCTTCCTAAACCGGCAGGATCTGGGCGAGAACATGAAAGCGACTGAAGATTCGTGGCCGAAAACGGTCGCGTTTCTGAAGCAGTACACGAATCAGTGAGCCAGGAAATCAACCAACCGTCTGTCCCGTCTCGATCCGCCTCAAGGCGCCTTCCGCGGCGCTTCGTACTGCTGGACTCGGGTCGGAGAGCGCCTGCTGCAGAGCTGGGATCGCCTGGCGGGCGGAAGGACCGATGCGGCCGAGGGCCCGGGCGGCCTGGAACCGGATGATGTTCGGCGTCACCTCGTAGGTGTTCGTCTTCTGCGTCTGGAGCTGCTCGATCAGGGCGGGCACCGCGGCGACGGCCTCCCCGCCAAAGGCCGCCAGCGCGAGAATCGTCGTCTGAAGGAACTTCGCATCTGCGGTCCTCAGGTTGGCGATGAGGATGGGAACTGCGTCGCGAGCAAGGCCAACATTCTTTGAGATCAGCGGGATCAACTTCCAGGTTGCTGGTTCCTTGAATCGAACGTCGTCGTACGTCATCGCTTCGAGAAGCGCGGGGATGGCGCCGGGCGAGGCGGGACCGATGGCCTTGATGTAGCGGTCGAATCGGAAGCGCCTCTCTGAGTCGGTTTCGGAACCGCGCCAGTACGCGGCGCGCCACGAGTCGAGCGGCGGCGCCTGACGCCACGGCTGCTGGGCCGACCAGATGATGCCGACCGAGGCAACCGTCCACATGAAGCCGCCGAGGAGCACCGTGCGGAATCCTTTCAGAATGCACCTTCTCGCTCGGATCTCGCCACCGTCGGTCAGAAAGAAGACGTCGTGAATGTCCCGTCCCTGCGGCGGCTTGATCGCGCCGAACAGCGCGTGCCAGACGGTCTCGTTCCATCCGGACCGGCTGGCCGGCCGAACGACCAGCTCTCCTGACTCGTCGCGCTCGGCGTTGCCGATCACATAGACCCGGTCGCCGAATAGCAGCACGCGCCTCACTTCGTCGATGGCGTCATTCCTCGACACGCGCCGGCTCAAGACGATCTCGCGGACACCGAACATGCCCGTGACATCGGAGATCCACCCGGCCCTGACCCGGCACGCCGTGGCGTCGACGACCACCGTCCCCGTGCCATCGTCCAGCACGAACCGATCGATCTTCTGCTGGGGCTCAAGATAGTTCGTCATCCCGTAGACGAGCTCGATCGCCGGGCTGGTGCCGCCGCCGGGCAGCGGTCTGACCGTACCCTTCACTTCGACCAGGCCGATGGCCAGCGAGCCGATGGTGGAGGTCGCGAGGTTCTCCACCTGTCGCGCCTGGCGCAGCCGCCACCCCGCGTCGACGAGCATCCAGGACACGACGCCAGCCAGGCCGCACGCGCCGATGACGCCGTCGAGAAAGACCCATTCCCGTCCGACGGAAAAGGCCTCCAGGAACGTTCCAGCCGGGTAGCCGCGCAGCACGTAGACGAACGGGGGGAGAACCCGCAGAGGAGCGAGGCTGCCGATGACAAACGTCATGCCCACCACGAGGACGATGATCAGGCCGACTGCTGAACCCTGATCGCTGGTGGTGCGCCCAAAGATCGCGCGACCAATCGCGGACACAAACACGATGGCAATAACGAGGCCACCCATCACGGGGAGCCATACAACAAGCAGCAAGTAGGCAATCAGCAAGAACCCGAGCGCGAGAGCGCGTATGACGAGGTTCCGCAGGCTGATGTCGAGGATGTTCCCGAGAAGCTTCCCCATCAACCGGTCCCGCTGCCGGCTTGGCGCCTTTTGCCACCAGTCGAACGGCAGCAGCAAGCTGATGAGGAACGCAGCAGTCCAGGCCAGAAGCGTCACCACGACCGTCATACGCGCGGCCCCGGCATACTTGCGGCCAAAGGAGGCAGGTCGAGGTAGGGATGGGTCCTGAAGGCGAGCGCGGCGACGAGCACCTGGGGAATCCGCTCGCGCTGGACATTGTAGATTTGGACCGTCTCGTTGAAGAACGCCCGGCGGTCGGCGATGGCGTCTTCGAGCGCAGACACCCGTTCCTGGATCTGTAGGAACGGCTCATTCGCTTTCAGATCGGGATAGCCCTCCCACACCCGTGTCAGGCCTCGCATGCTCGCCCCGATCGCGTTCTCGGTCGTCGTTTTGCGCGCGGTCCCCTTGACCGTTCGGTAGCGCATGCGCAGTCTGGTCAGCGCGTCGAGGCTGTCGGCTTCGTACGACACGTAGGCCCGTGACAGGTCGATCAGCTTGGCGATCTCGTCGTTGCGCTGGAGCAGCAGCACGTCGATGTTGCCCCACGCCTTGCCGATGTTGTTCCAAACCTGGATGAGGCTGTTGTACAGGGTGACCAGGTATGCCACCAGGCCGAGCGCCAGCAGGCCCAGAAGGACGGTCGCCATGAACTCGAGCCCCGACGTCATATCGTGCAAGCCCGGTGGGCCGCGGCCACTGGACACCGCTCGGCCGCCTGGGCCGCTATGAAAAGTCCATTTTGACGTCGGCTTTCTTCTGCTCCGGCACTTCCAGAAAGCTGTGCTGCCGACAGCCCATCGCCGCCGCCACGATCAGATCTGGGACGCGCGCGATCTGAATGTTGTAGACGTTGACGGCGTCGTTGAACGCCTCGCGGTAGTCGGCGATCTTCGACTCGACGGCAGAGACACGCCCTTGGACCTGCAGGAAGCTCTGCACGGCCTTGAGGTCCGGGTACTGCTCCCAGACCATCCGGAGCTGGCCCAGCAATCGAGCGAGCTCGTTCTCGATTTTGACCTTCTGCCGAAGGTCGCGGGCCATGGTGTAGCCGGTCCTGAGTTCGGTCAGCAAGGTCAGGAGGCCTTGCTCGTGCTTGACGTAGGCGCGACAGGTGTCGATAAGCTTGCGCAGCTCGTCGTTGCGTTGCTGCAGGACGACATCGATGTTCTTCCATGCCTTGTCGAGGTTGTTCCTAACAGTGACGATCATGTTGAAGGCGGCGATCGTCCAGCCTGAGAGGCCGAGCGCCGCAACTCCGATGGCGATGAACGCGAGCACAGCGACGGGCATAGGTATCGACCTCCTGGTCGAACGGCTCTCCAGCGTCACCCGACGCGGATGGCCGACGCTTCGCTCTTTCGGCGCGGGTGTTCTGACAGGCCGCCTCTCCGGGCCGGCTACTCCATGAACAGAGTATCGGCCAGAGCCGGATGCTGCATAAGCGGCAGAAGACGCACCGATCCCTTTCGGCGACCGGCGAAAAGCCAGACGAGAATTTGGAAATATCGCGGAGCTGATCCGCAGCGCGGACCGGAAGAGTGCGGAGTGTAGGCTGAATTCGAACTGGTGGCCACTGCGGACGCTGTCACTGACCTTCTTTTTCGTCGAACAGCGACAACAGCATTTGCCGTCGGACGTCCTCGTCCGGGAAGCGCATAGCGGCGTCATGCGCGCGTCTATAGGCCTGATCGATCGGCATCGCTTGTAACTGCCTCACGTCGAGTTCGAGTACGTTCAGATACTCGCCGACGCGCGTCTCCAGATCGGTGCCCGACTCCTCCAACACGCGCTCGAAATATTGTTCCGCTTGCTCGCGCTGTTGTTGTGATCGAGGATCGGCGCTCGAATCGGGATTCGCGGCTCGACCGCACGCCGGCAGCGTGAAAATCGCGACGCCGGCGAGGCACGCCAGGAGGATCGGTGCTGGTTTCATCTGACGGATTCTACACCCGACGTCGCGGCCCGCGCACGCTCTTGGCAGGAAGGAATGGTGGCCATACAATATCGCAGGAGTCCTTCATGATGTCGCCGGTCGCAGTGGGCATTGGTCGCTCTCGATCGCTTCTTGTGTCCGTGTTGGCTCTCGCGGCCACGTTGTCTTGCTCCGGACCGATGGCCACTCGAGATGCCGAAGCCGACAAAGCGGCGATTCGCGCGTTGATCAGTCGAGCGGTCGAGGTGAGTCAAGCCGGAAACGCGCCGGCGTGGGCGGCCCTGTTCGCCGATGGCGGCGTGTACATGCGTCAGAACGGTCCTGAAATCAATACCCGCGCCGGTCTCCAGGAATTTGCCCAACTCTACCTGGGTCAGTTTCGTTCGCAAGTCGCGATCACGCCTGTTGAGGTCGAAGTGTTCGGAGACTGGGGGTTTGCGAGGACCACCGTGACAGGGACGATCCAGGCGAAAGTTGGAGGCGATCCCGTGCCGGATCCCATCCCAGTCGACGGCAAAGAGATTGGCGTCTATCGCCGCCAGCCGGACGGTACGTGGAAGCTGTGGCGTCTCATCGGCAACAGCAATCGACAGTGACAGGGGACGAGTGCCATCAGCGTTTTGCGGGCGCGATCCGGCGCAGCTCATCGAAGACTCGCCGTGCCCTGCGCTCACGATAGGGCACGCGTATGTTAAGGGATGTCCCAACCGTGCTCTCTCTGACGTAGGCGTCCGTTCGCGGCGTTGGGCTGCAGCCTTCGAAGCAACGCTGCCGGCGAACTCGCCCGTGGCGAGTCGCAGCGTTCCGTCGAACGCGCTACAATCAACGCATGCCCAAGGCATCTTCGCAGGTCTTCATCAGCGCGGGCGCATCGGACGGGGCCTGGGCGCGCGATCTCTCTGACCGGCTCCAGAAGACAGGGGTCGATACTTGGGTGTCGTCAAGGGTAGTACTGCCTGGCGCTAACCTGTCGCGCGAAGTCGGCGAGGCACTCGACCGCGCAGACGCCATGGTCGTTCTGGTGTCACCGGACGGGATGAAATCTGCCTGGGTTCGTCGAGAGATTCTGTTCGCCCTCGGCGAACAGCGTTTCGAAGGTCGGCTGATTCCAGTCCTCATCAAGCGAACATCGAGCGAAGAAATCCCGTGGACCTTCGGTGCGCTCCAGTGGGCGAAGGGGAGCCCCGCTCAAGTTGCTCGTCAGGTGACAAGGATGCTCAGGGGCCGAGGCTGGCGCAAGCCTCGTGTGCGTGGGGCCCGTCAGGCTTCTGTCCGCAAGGCTCCTGCCCGTGCCGAAGCGGGCTAGGCTCTTCCTGGCCCATTCGACCAGGGATCGCGCGTTCGTCGAGCGGCTGGCTCGCGTGCTCGACGTCCACCGGATACCGTACTGGTACAGCAAACAACGGATCGTCGGCGCTCAACAGTGGCACGACGAAATCGGCAAGGGACTCGCCGCGTGTAA
>JAHFUJ010000078.1:1543-11152 GCA_023265105.1 Acidobacteriota bacterium | reverse complement strand
AAGCTGTCTTGGACCCTCAAGCAACGGCAATGGGTTTACTTCAAAAGCGGATTTGATGCCGGATGCCATGAGCTTCTGCGCATCTGGGGGCGAAAGTACAAGGGTGAGTTCAGGCCGAAGAAATCGCGGGCGACTGTTTCCCAACGCGCACGTGCGCTGCCGGCTGCGAACCGCAAGTCATAGCCAAAACAGTGGACTGTGGGAGAACGGCTTTTCAGCGGCGCTAACTTAACCCAGTACGAGTACATCGTCATCGGTTCCGGCGCCGGCGGCGGCACGCTGGCTGCGCGCCTCGCGGAAGCCGGCCGGCGCGTCATCCTCCTCGAAGCGGGTGGCGACCCCCGCGAGCTGAAGGGCAGCGATCCGATCGATCCGGTGGCGTGTCGGTTGCCGGACGACTACGACGTGCCGGCGTTCCACTCCCTCGCTTCTGAAAACGACGCCCTCTGCTGGAGCTTCTTCGTCAAGCATCAGGCCGACGCCGCGCTGGACCGGCGCGATCCGAAGTACGTGTCGCGGGCGGGCGGCCGCGACGTCGACGGCATTTTCTATCCGCGGGCCGGCACGCTGGGCGGATGTACCGCGCACAACGCGATGATCTTCGTCTACCCGCACAACGCGGATTGGGACGACATCGCCGAGCTGACAGGAGACCTCACCTGGTCGGCTCGCTCCATGCGCCGGTACCTCGAGCGCCTGGAGGACTGTCGCCATCGTCCCGTCTATCGCTGGCTGGCCCGTTTTGGCATCAACCCGACGCGGCACGGGTGGGGAGGGTGGCTGCCGACTGAAGCCGCGATTCCGCTCGAGGCGCTCACGGACCGCCGCCTTCGGCGCGTCGTGATCGAATCGGCGATCGCCGCCATGCGCGACGTCCCGAATTTCGGTCAGCGCCTGCGCTGGTTCCTGAGGGGCCTGTGCGATCCGAACGACTGGCGGCTCGTCGAAGACAACGCGGTTGGCATTCGATACCTGCCGCTCACGACCGATCATCACCGCCGGTACGGCACGCGTGAACGCGTGCGTGACGTCGCCCGGCGCTACCCGGATCGGCTCGCCATCAGCCTGAATACGTTGGCCACGCGCGTGCTGCTGGACGACACTCGTCGCGCGTACGGCGTCGAGTACCGAAAAGGTGCGCGCCTGTACCGCGCGCACATCACGCCGAACGCCGGCCCAGGCGAAGCGGGCACTGTGTACGCGTCGCGCGAAGTGATTCTCTGTGGCGGCGCGTTCAATTCGCCCCAACTGCTGATGCTGTCTGGCATCGGCCCGCCGGAGGTGTTACGCGCGCACGCCATCCGCGAGCGTGTCGCGTTACCGGGCGTCGGCCGGAACCTGCAGGATCGGTACGAGGTCAGCGTCGTCTCGCGCATGGATTTCTCCGAGTGGGATATCTACAAAGGGGCGACGTTCCGATCGGGCGATGCGCCGTATGTGAAGTGGCAGACCCGGCGCAAGGGCCTCTACGCGACGAACGGATCCCTGCTCACCGTCTTCACGCGCTCGGCGTCCGCGGGCCGTCTGCCCGATCTGTTCTGCATGGCGCTGGTCGCGCGATTCGAGGGCTACAAGCCGGGATACTCGGCGTCGGTTGGCACGGACAAGAACTACCTGACCTGGGTGGTCCTTAAAGCGCACACGAAGAACGCCGCCGGGCAGATCACTCTGCGGAGCGACGACCCGCTCGAACCGCCCGTCATCAACTTCAACCAGTTCCGCGACGGCGGAGACGCCGATGTGAGGGCGGTGGTCGAGGGGGTGCGGTTCGTGCGACGGCTCAACGCGCAACTGCATGCCCGCGGCATCGGGTCGACCGAGATGCTGCCGGGCAGCCGCCGGCAAAGCGACGCCGAGCTCCAGGAACACGTGCGGCAGAATGCGTGGGGCCATCACGCCTGCGGGACGTGTGCCATCGGCTCCCTCGACGGCGGCGGCGTCGTCGGGAGCGATTTTCGCGTCCATCACACGACCAACCTGCGCGTGGTCGACGCGTCGGTGTTTCCACGTATTCCCGGATTCTTCATCGCCAGCGCCGTCTATCTGATCGCCGAAAAGGCGGCCGACGTCATCCTCGCCGGCGCCCGCGACTGACCTCGCCGATCGCTTCACAGGGAATCTCGGGCAGCGATTGACAATTACCGGCCCTTTCGCTCACGATGGCGGCGGATCCACGTTCGTGCAATCTGAATTGTTATCCTGAGGCACACGTATGGTGAGGGATGTCCCGACCCTGCTCTCTCTGACGCAGGCGCAGCTCGACGATCTGTTCCACACGGCCGAGAGCGGTCCGATCCCCGACGGTCCTGCGAAAGGCACGGCGATCATCGCGCCGGGCACCGTCTTCAGTCCTGAGCTCGCGGAAGCCGTCAGCTTGTTCGTCTGGCAGGGCAAGACGTTCGACGGTCCGCACGGTGTCCTCCGAAACCGGATCCTCCCGTTCGGCCTGAACGCGATCGTCGCCGAGGTGTACAAGGGACCGAGTCTGCTCGACGGCAAAGAGTGCATCGTGCTCGACTACTCGAAGACGTCGCTCGTCGCGAAATGGATTCGCGACGAAATCCGTCTGATCGCCCCGAAGTTCTACCTCGGACGGGTGTACTGGAACGACAAGCCCTGCCTGCATTTCGCGCTGCAGTTCGACTGAGCGCAGGCCGCCAGTCGCCTCGAGGAGGTCTCACAATGCACCGACCCATCGGCCGCACAATCTTCGTGGGCGGCGTGACTGCCCTGGCGATCGTCAGCGTCATCGCCTTTGCGTGGATCCGGTACCGCACGCCGAGGTCCGAACACATCCTCGACGAAGCGCTTTCGGCGAATCCTCCCCGCGAGGCGGCGTCGTTCCCTGCGGCCGAGGAGGATTACTTCCACGATATGGATCAGGACAGGAACGGTCCGGTCGCGTTATCGCCCGAGGAGATCAAAGGCCGCAACACGTGGCTGGTGTGGACGGCGGGCGACGATCGACTGTGGGACGTCCTCGGCGTCACGAGCGCGGGTGCGGTCGATTTTCTCAAAGTAGTGTCGTCACATCCGTCTCAGAAGTACAGCCGCGCCTGCGATCCCCAACGGCTCGCGGACAAGAGCTGCCGGAACCGCTGGGAGTATTTCGGGCTCGTCAACGAACCGTGCTTCGACAAGCCCACCGCGCCGGATGCGCAGCGGTGGAATCTCTGGCTCGACACGCGTAAGGCCGGTTGCGATGCAGATCCGTTCGAGAACGCGGCGAAATACCCCGGGGTGCAGGTCGGCTCGCGCGGCCGCACGCTGAACGGCAAGAGGTTCGACACGGGGTCCTATTATGGCTACGCGACCGGCATCGTGGGGTTTCGGCTCTTTCCGAATCCCGACTTCGACGAGCGCGCGGCGGAGCGCTGGGATGCCGAGAAGTACTACACGGATCCGACGTACTTCGGGGACAAGAACCTCGTCAAGCCGTATCGGGTGGGGATGTCGTGCGCGCTGTGTCATGCAGGTCCAAACCCGATCAACCCGCCCGCCGACCCGAACAATCCGGCGTGGGCCAATCTGAGCTCAAACGTCGGCGCCCAGTATTTCTGGGTCGATCGCATCTTCTACCAGGAAGCGGACGACACGAACTTCGCGTTTCAGTTGTTCCATGCGTCGCGGCCCGGCTCGCTCGATACGTCGTTCGTCTCGACCGACAACATCAACAACCCGCGAACGATGAACGCCCTGTACCTCATCGGTCCGCGCCTGCTCGAAGCCAGACGCTGGGGGAAGGAGACCCTGACGGGCGGCGGCCTCGGCAATCATCAGTTCAACGACTACCTCAAAGACGGTCCGCTCGCTCAGCTGTTCGAAAGCCCTGAGACCGTGTGGACGCCGCGCGTCCTCAAGGACGGCGCCGATTCGGTCGGCGCGCTCGGCGCGCTCAACCGCGTGTACCTCAACATCGGCACGTTCAGCGAAGAGTGGCTGACGCACTTCAACGCGCTCGTCGGCGGAAAACCGATTTCACCGATCAAGATCGAGGTGGCGCGCACGAACTCGGCGTACTTCAAGGCGACCGAAGCGCAGACGCTCGACATGGCGCGGTACTTCCTCAAGACCACGGCCGCTCACCATCTGGCGGACGCCCCCGGCCACGAAAAGTATCAGACGCGGGATCCGGAACAGTTGAAACGCGGCAAGGTGGCCTTCGCCGAGAACTGCGCGCGATGCCACTCGAACAAGCTGCCGCCGTCCGCGCCGGGGCTCGACCCGGCCGGCTGCGCCGGCAAGGACTACCTCGGCTGCTGGAACAGCTATTGGGCCTGGACCCAGACGCCCGAGTTCAAGCAGAAGATGCGCGACATCGTGACGGCGCCGGATTTCCTCGAGGATAACTACCTCTCGGCCGAGTTCAGGGTGCCGGTGACCTTGCTGCAGACCAACGCGTGCAGCCCGCTCGCCACCAACGCGCTCGGCGGCAACATCTGGGACAACTTCTCGTCGCAGTCCTACAAAGATCTACCCTCGGTCGGGCAGATCACGTACTACGAGCCGTTCACCGGCCAGCCGCGGACCTACGACATGCCGGCCGGAGGACGTGGATACACGAGGCCGCCCTCGCTCGTCAGCCTGTGGTCCACCGCGCCGTTCCTGCTCAACAACACGATGGGCCATTTCGAGGAGAGCCCGTCGGTCGAGGCGCGGATGCGATCGTTCGACGATTCGATCCACAAGATGCTGTGGCCGCAGGATCGCGACAAGGATTCGCTGCTCGGCGCGACGATCCCCGGCATCATCGACCGTGTGGGCGATCGGCTGGAGCCCGGCCGCCGCGATCAACGCGTGTACTTGAAGGTGGGCGCCGGCTATCTGCCGCAATTCCTGCAGACCACGCTGGCGGCGCAGCGGACGTTGTTTCCGTCGCTCTTCTCGGAAGACGGCGTCCGGCTTGGCCCGATCCCGCCCGGCACGCCGATTGGTCTGCTCTCGAACCTGAACCTGCTCTCCGACGATCCCGACCCGGTGAAACGCGCGCAGCACTTCGAGAAGGTCGGGGCGCTGGTGGTCAAGATCCTCGCGAGGCTGCACACGCTCGGTGGAGACGCCACGAACGATCAGGCCAAAACGGTGTTCGGCGATCTGGTCGAGCCGCTGCTCGACCTGAGCAAGTGTCCCGATTTCGTCGTCAATCGCGGCCACCTGTTCGGCACCGATCTGCCGAACGACGACAAGGCCGCGCTCATCGAGTTCCTGAAGACGTTCTGACACGGCCATCACCCCGACGACACCCCCAGAGCCGGTTGAGCCTTGAATTCAAACACGAGTCGCCCAGCACCGCGCGCCAATACCGGCTCGGCGTTTTTGGACCGGCTGGCTGATGCATCGACCTTCCTCGTGCATCTGGAGCGCCGGTTCGATCCCTTCGTTCGCCCGGCGTTCGATGCGCTGCTTCGCGATCCGATCGCGCGCGCCATCACGGCATTGATCAACCTGAGGCGCCCGAACGAAGGATTGCGAATCGCCGAGGAACGGCCGATGCCGGATGAAGACGTCTATCTTGACTCGATCATCTCGAGCTTCGAAAAGCAGATGCGTCTGCTCTGGAAGCCCGGCGGATTCGAGCGAGGGGGGAACACCAAGACGCACGGCATCGTGCGCGGGGAGTTTATCGTGCACGACGCCATCCCGGCAGAGCTGCGGCACGGCATCTACGCGCAGCCGCGCACGTATCGTGCCTGGGTGCGTTTTTCCGGGCCCGGCCCCTACGTGACGCCGGACATCGAAGATGTGGGATTCATGAGCATCAGCATCAAGCTGATGGGTGTACCCGGGCCGAAGTTGATGGACGAGGAACGGTTCACCCAGGACATGTTCGGCGTGTCCACGCCGACCTTCGTCACGCCGGATACCAAGGCGAACGCGCAGTTGCAGATCGAGAGCCTGAAGAACGCGCAGCTGTTCTATTTCCTCAACCTCCATCGTCCTCACATTCTGGACTTCATCATGCAGGCTCTGTGGATCAAGACCCAGAGCAGTCCGTTTGAAGCTCCGTACTTCAGTTGCGTGCCGTATCTTCTGGGAGAAGGCCAGGCGATGCAATACTCGGTGTGGCCGACATCCAAGCGGCGGACTCCGATCCCACGCCTTCCTTTCCGCCCTCCTGACGACTACCTGCGCGATGCGATGGTGGCGTCACTGGCCGAAGGAGATGTCGAGCTCGACGTTCGCGTGCAGCGGCAAACCGATCCGCACCGTATGCCGATTGAGAACAACGGCGTGCTCTGGCCCGAGAAGCTCTCGCCTCGCATATCGGTGGCGACGCTGCGTCTGCCACGGCAGACATTCAACGCTCCGGCGCAAATGGAGTTTGCCAAGCGCCTCTCGTACAACCCGTGGCACTGCATCCCCGAGCATCGCCCGTTGGGCAATCAAAGCCGCGCACGACGCCGGATGTATTTTGAGCTCTCGAAGCTGCGGCATACGATGAACGCCGTCCCTCACTACGAGCCGACGGGAGACGAGGTGTTCGAGTAACGCTCGATGACTCCGCAGTCGAGTTTCATGATCCTGGCGCCGATCGATCCGCAGCGCGAGGCGGAACTTCGCCGCCTGCTCGCCTCCATGAACGACGCGCCCGGGCGTGTGAACGCCAACAATCGGCTGATCCCGTTCCCGCGGTTCGACACGTTGCACGTCGCGCGATGGCTCATCTTGGATGACAAGACCATCGACGATGGTCGCGTCTATGGAATGCCTCGCCCCACGTATCCGCTCTATCTCACGTTTCTCGGCGACGTGGACGGTGGGGCGGACGCGTTTCTCGAAGAGCTGGCGGCGCGCGCGCCCGTGGGCTTGCTGGCTCTGTTCTCGTGCTGCAAAGGATTCACGCCCGAAACCGATCTCGTCGCGTGGATGAAGAAGCACACGATCCCTTCCGCCGCCGGTTACGTCAATTGGCGGGGGCGGACGGTGCGACGCGTTCGCGAAGAGGCGGCGTTGCGAGAGGCGCTCGAACAGCACGTTCAGAGCCGTGCGCGCGATCTCGAGCGTGTACCGCCCCGAGAAATTCATGCGACCTTGCGGCAGCTCGTCCACGTGGACATCGCCGCCGGTCGCCTCACGCTGTCGGCGGAGGGTCCCACGCCGTTCAAGTGGTGGTTCGGCAATCTACTGCATCTCATCGGTGTTCCCCTGCTGCTCTTGCTCGCGTCTCCCCTACTCATCGTCGTTGCGGCCATCGGCCTTGTTCGCCTCCGCCGCCTGGAGAAGACAGATCCAGAGCTGTGCGCTCGCGTCGATCAGGCGTACTCGGCCGGGCTCGCGCTCCTGGAAGATCACGATGTCTCCAATCAGTTCAGCGCGATGGGAAGCTTGAAGCCAGGTCTCGTGCGGCTCTGGACGACGATCTTCGTTCTGTGGGCGCTCGATTACGGCGCGCGGCATCTCTACACGCGCGGCCGCCTGGCTCGCGTGCGCACTATTCATTTCGCGCGTTGGGTGTTTCTCGACGGCAGGAAACGGATCCTGTTTCTCAGCAACTATGACGGCAGTCTCGAGAGCTACATGGACGATTTCATCAACAAAGTGGGCTTTGGGCTCAACCTCGTGTTCAGCAACGGCATCGGCTACCCCAGGACGAAGTGGCTCATTCTGGACGGCTGCAAAGACGAACGAAAGTTCAAGGAATTCCTGCGCCGCCACCAACTGCCGACCGAGGTGTGGTACAAGGCCTATCCGGGTTTGACGGCGGTCGATTTGGAGAGGAACGCGCGCATCCGGCAGGGGTTGGACTCGTCGTCTTTGAACGATCGAGAAGCCCGCGAGTGGGTCGCCCTCCTCTAATCCAGGACGTCACATGCCTTGGCGTAGCTCTCAGCCATCTGCTGTCAGCTTTCAGCCAATGCGTGCTGCTGAGAGCTGAAAGCTGAGAGCTGAAAGCTGAAAGCTGTGTCAACACAAGAGCTTTTCGGAGTAACGCGTGGCGAGGTCGATTACGGCGACGTGCAGGGCCTGGTTCGCTTCGGCTACAAGCGGATGAGCGAAGCGTCCTATGCGCTCGTGCGCGTGAAGAGTGTTGCGGCGGCACGATCGTGGTTGCGGTCCGCACCGATTTCGAGCGCCGCCACCATCGATCCTCCGCCCTCCACCGCGATGCACGTCGCGTTCACAGCGACCGGTCTCGAGGCCCTCGGCGTATCCGCCTCAGTGCTCGCGGGCTTTTCTTCGGAATTTCTTACAGGCATGACGGAAGCCAGCCGTTCGCGGCGCTTGGGCGATGTGGGAAGCAATGCGCCCCCGCACTGGGAATGGGGGAGCTCCGGCAGCGTGCCGCATCTGTTGGTGATGTTCTTCGCCGAGCCCGGGCGCCTCGATGCCTTTGTGCAGCGCTCCACCGGAGACGTGTGGAATGACGCGTTCGACACGCTGCGGCGTCTGAGCACGGGAGATCTTGGCGGGCTTGAACCGTTCGGTTTTGCCGACGGCATCAGCCAGCCGGCCATCGACTGGCCGCAGCAGCGCGAGCGGTCAGACGGTCACATTGCCTACAGCAACGTCGTGGCGCTCGGGGAGTTTCTCCTCGGGTATCGCAATGAATACGACAAGTACACCGATCGGCCCTTGATCGATGCCGACGCCGCGAGCGCGGGGTTGGCCGCCGCCGAGGACGCACCGGAGAAAAAGGATGTCGGCCGGAACGGCACGTATCTCGTGATGCGCCAGTTGCGGCAAGACGTGCGGAGCTTCTGGCAGTTCATCAGCAGACACGCCGGCGCGGATCCCGCGGCGGCCGACACGCTCGCGGCGGCGATGGTCGGCCGCACGAGAGCGGGCGATCCGCTGGTGCCGATTCAGGATCACGCCATTCCCGGTATCGGATCGCAGCCGGATCAAATTCGCCGAAACCAGTTCACGTTCGATCAAGACCCGGCGGGTGTCGGCTGCCCGTTCGGCGCCCACGTGCGCCGAAGCAATCCGCGCAATACCGATTATCCTGGGCGCCAGACCGGCCTCCGACGCCTCATCGCAGCGCTGGGGTTCGGCCGCAACCGCTTCCGGGACGACCTGATGTCGTCCGTTCGCTTCCATCGCATCCTGCGGCGCGGCCGCGAATACGGCCCCGCGCTCTCACCTTCGGACGCGCTTGCACCGGCACCGCCGAACGATCCGGAGCGCGGACTGCACTTCATCTGCGTCAACGCGAACATCTCGCGTCAATTCGAGTTCCTGCAGAACGGGTGGATGATGAACACGAAGTTCTCCGGTCTAACGGGAGAGAGCGACCCGCTGCTCGGCAATCGCGAGGCGCTCCCGGGCTGCCCGGTGACCGGCGATTTCATCATGCAGGAAGATGGAGGCGTACGGCGCCGTGTGTCGGGACTCCCCCAGTTCGTGACCGTGCGCGGCGGCGCCTATTTCTTTCTTCCAAGTCTGCGCGCATTACGCTACTTCGCCGGAACACAGCGCTAGACTGGTTCCGCACCCCTTGATCTCGGTCAGTCTGATGTGGCGGAAAAGGTTGCAATCGGCAGCCATTCGCTAGACAATCAGCCAGAAATCTCCCAATCAGGCGCCATGTAAAGCAGTTGGCCTCGGTCGCCGGCGTTCGGCTTGAGGGGTCGTTGGCAATCTGTCGGCGCGTCCGGCTTGAGCCGG
>JAHFUJ010000078.1:0-1443 GCA_023265105.1 Acidobacteriota bacterium | reverse complement strand
AAAGAGGAGGAAGTATGGCACACAGACTCTCGGTTCTCGTCGCAGTCCTGGCGCTGATGGTCGGGACCGCGGCCGCCCAGGACGCCCGGGCGGTCTTGCAGACCGCCGCCAAAACTATGGGCGCCGACTCTCTGAAAACCATCCAGATTACCGGGACGGGGATGAATGCGGCCTTCGGTCAAAGCTACAGCCCGGATGCCGACTGGCCGCGGTTCGAGGTGACGAGGTACACCAAGACCATTGACTACGATGCCAAATCGTCGCGGGAGCAAATCACTCGCAGGCAGGGAAACAATCCACCGCAGGGCGGCGGGGGAACTCCCCTTCAAGGAGAACAGCAACAAGATCTCGTCGTCAGCGGCAATTACGCCTGGAACATGCAGGGCACCACGTCGAATCCTGCGCCTGCCGCCGCCGAGCTGCGACAGCTCGATATTTTGCTCACCCCGCATGGCTTCCTCAAAGCAGCCCTGGCGGCAAACCCAACGGCGTATACGACGACGAGCCAGCTCCCGGGCCAAGTTGGAAAGAGAGTGACCGTCATCTCATTCACCGCACTGGGAAAGTACAAAGTGAACGGTGCGATCAACGATCAGAATGTCGTTGAACATGTCCAGACGTGGGTGTCCACGCCCGTTCTGGGGGACACGCTGTATGAGACCCGATACACTGCTTACAAGGACTTTGGCGGCGTGAAGTTCCCCACCGACCTTCACTCACACTACGGGGACGTGAGACTCAATCCAGGTCACAATTCCATGCAGATTACCGTGACCAACGTGCAGCCGAACGTATCGGTCGCGGCGATGACGGTTCCCGACAATGTGCGGCAGGCAACCATCCAACCGGTCCGCGTCGAATCGCAGAAGCTCGCTGACGGCGTTTGGTACGTAGGCGGTTCGGGAGCCAACAGCGTGGCCGTCGAGTTCCGCGATTTCACGGCGGTCGTGGAAGGCCCGACAGACGAAGCGCGGTCCATCGCCGTGATCAATGAAGTGTACAAACTCATTCCGAGGAAGCCGATTCGGTTCCTGGTGAATACGCATCACCACTTCGATCATTCGGGTGGACTCCGGACGTACGTGGCGGAGGGCGCGACGATCGTCACGCATGAGAGGAATCGCGAGTTCTTTCAGCGGGTCTTTTTCGCGCCATCCACGCGGACCTTGCAGGCCGACAGGCTGGCGATGTACCCCAGGGCACCCGTCTTTGAAACGGTCAACCAGAGGTACGCGCTGACCGACGGGACGCGCGTGATGGAACTTCACTATGTGCCAGGCCTGGCTCACAATCAGAACATGTTGATCGCCTATCTGCCGAAGGAGAGGATTGTGGTTGAAGGGGACCTCTACAATCCGCCTGCTGCAGGCGCACCCGCACCCATGCCCAACGCCAACAACAAAACGTTCCTCGACACCGTCCAGCGACTGAAGCTGGACATCG
>JAHFUJ010000077.1:7998-16546 GCA_023265105.1 Acidobacteriota bacterium | reverse complement strand
CATCAAAACAATCAACAATAGAAAGGATCCGGGCACCGATTGGAATGTCAGTGCCTCTGAGTCGGGCTGGGTAGCCAGTGCCGTCCCAGCTCTCGTGGTGGTGTCGCACGATCGGTACGACCGGATACGGAAAGTCGATCGCAGAGAGAATGTCGGCGCCAACGCTCGCGTGAAGCTTCATCTTCTCGCGCTCCGCTAGCGTCAACTTTCCGGGCTTGTTCAAGATATACTCGGGGACGGCGAGCTTGCCCATGTCATGAAGTAGGGCAGCAGCCTCAATGGCCTTGATCTGTTTGTCCTCAGTGACCCCAACGCATTTGGCCAGCTCAACCGCGTATTTTTGAACCCGCCTGATGTGACCGTGCGTTACCTGATCTTTGGCGTCGATCGCCATCGCCAACGTTTCGATCGTCGAGAGGTACAAGGTGTTCAATTGCTCAACATGACGGTTTGCGTCCTCAACGCGATCCATCGATATCTTGAACGTGAAATACAGAAGCAGTAGCAGCGGTACGATGACCCCAATGAAGCTAATGTCGATGTCGTGATTATAAGAAACGACGAGTACCGCGACAGACGCACCGCAAAAGTAATTAAGTGACAACCAAACAAAGTTTCGGCGCCAGACTTCAACTGGTCTTAGCTGCCGTTCGAAGGCGATGACGAAAGTTATGAGCCAGCTGTTTATGCCGAAGTAAATGGCCGCGAAGAGCAAGAGCGATGGAAGAATCTGATTGAGCGTTGCGGGTTGCTTGACCAGCGGCGCGATGCCAGCAACGAGAAAGAACAGTTGGGCTGAACACCATGCAGAAATAGCCGGTGCCGACATGTTGAACAACGCTCGGTGCGGTTCATGGTGCCGTTTTGCGAGCCAGAAGGAGATGACAAGACCGTCGAGCGTCACGATCAAGGTTCCGGCCGCGGGCCCGTAGAGTAAGACTGCGGTGAAGACGAACGTCTCGGAGATTGATATCGAGGCGAGCGACGACGGGAGCCTAACTGTTGCCGAGCCACTGATCAGAGTGAGGGCGGCGAGCAGAAACCACTGGTAGCCGATCGGTTCTCGGTACATTTCGTACAACGAGTTGCCGATGACCAGCGTGCCTACAACAATAACGACCCAAATATAGAGACGGCCTGAGCGTGTAAAGTGCACTGCGGGCACGTCGTCCTTATCGGTCGACTAGTCCCAAACGATAACGGGTTTCATCTTTTCTCCTAAGGTATTGATAAAGCTAAACTTGTTCTCGCTAGAAATTGGCCTCCGCGGACGCACCCCAAACGATGGACGTGCCCCAGACGATGGACGTGCCCCAGACGATGGACGTGCCCCAGACGATGGACGTGCCCCAGACGATGGACGTGCCCCAGACGATGGAGCCCGAGTCGCCCCAGATGATCTTGTCGCCCCAGATGATCTTGTCGCCCCAGATGATCTTGTCACCCCAAATAATCTTGTTGCCCCCAATGATCTTGTTGCCCCCAATGATCGTTCCGCCCCGTAGAGGGCGGCGTTGTTTTGACGCCCAATTGATCGTGCCGGTGTGACTCCGATGGATTGACCGACCCAGGATGGCCTGCTGACTCAAGATAAGCTGGTGCGTCACCGTCGCGTCGCCTTTCGGAAGGAACAGCAGCCCGCTGGCCTTCACTGGCTCGCCCGCGATGCTCGTCGAGTCCAAGCCGCCGTCGTCGACAAACTCCGCCGCCGCCAGGACGTTCATGCTCCCGGCGCCGGCGCCGATCAGTCCCGCATCCGGCAAGAACGAGCTCGTGAGCTGCAGCGCCGCCTTCGTGCCCGCAGGCTTCAGTCCCGGTTGCTCTTCAAGCAGCAACGCCACCGCCCCGCTCACGACCCCCGCCGCCATGCTCGTTCCCGACAACTGGATGTACGCGTCCGACCCGCTCCCCGCGACGTGCCGCGCGGGATACGTCTGCGACAAGTAGCTCCCGGCCGCCTCGGCCGACACGATGTGACTCCCGGGGGCGGCGAAATCCGGCTTCAACACCAGGTCGTACATCGTCGGCCCGCGCGAGCTGTAGTCGGCGACGGTATCGTCGCTTCGCTGCGATGTGTAGTGCGTGTCGAGCGCGCCGACCGTCGTCGCATACGGGCTGTTGCCCGGCGAACCGATGCCGCCGATGATCCGCTGACCGTCCAGCGTCTGCCCGAAATTCCCCGCCGCGGCGACGACGAGGATGCCGGCCTGCACGGCCCGCTGCACCGCCTCGCACATCGGATCGTCGCGGTAAGGCTGCGTCACCGGCCCACCGAGCGACAGGTTGATCACGCGGATGTTGTAGGCGTCGCGATGCGCGATCGCCCAATCCACCGCGTCGATCACGTTGCTTGCCGTACCGGACCCGTCAGCCCCCAGGACGCGGAGATTAATAAGGTAGGCGCCCGACGCGATCCCCTGGTACTCAAGCGTGTCCGGCGCGCGCCCCCGCGCCCCGGCGATGATCGCTGCCACATGGGTGCCGTGTCCGTAAAGATCTGCGCCGTTGCCGCCCGTGAAATCCTTCGTGACGACGACGCGCCCTTTGAGCGCGTTGTGCGTGACATCGATCCCCGAATCGATGACCGCGACGCCGACGCCCTTGCCCGACAGCCTCGGCAAATCATTCACGCCGGCCCATACCTGATCGGCGCCGATGCTCGCGGCCGTCACGTCGGCTGCCGAACGGACCCAGACGTTGCCGGACAGATGTTCGGCATCGACATCGGCCTGCCACGCCGCGAGCTGACCGGCGGTCATCTGGACCAGAGCGTGCTGTTTGAGATAACGCCGCACCACGACACCGTAGCGCTTCGCCAGCGCGTCCACTTTGTTCTGGTCGCCGTCCACGATCACGTCGATCGCCTGCGATCCGGCCGCCATGCGCTCGACCAGATCGGTGCTCATTCGCGCGTGGTGCTCCGCGAGCGCCGGCGTGGCGGCCGCCACCGAGAGAAATCCAGTGACCACGACTTTGGCGATCGCGTAACAGCGCGGCGGGGACGACAACCGGATGGCCATGGGTCGCTCCAAGTAGCTTTGTGATCGCGAGAAAGCTCGACGACGGCTAATCAGCAGTGCGGGTCGGCGGCTGCGCGACGGGTCCATTTACGGGACAGCGGCCTTCACAACGGAGTGGAGCAGCACCCGCTGCGATCCGCCGGGTGTCCGGATGGTCTGCAGCCGTCCTTCGCGGATTCGGTTGTAGATCGTTCGGCGCGACACGCCGAGCAACTGCGCGGCATGGTCCAGCGAAACGCTGCGGCCGATACGAGGTTCGAAGCTCTGTTCAGGTGCGCTCCCGGTTAGCGCCATCGGGGTCCTCCTGCGGCCCCAGGTAGGGCACGGGAAGTGCCAGACTCCAGGCGAAACGAGCCCGCAGGGACGCAGGTGGCAACTCGTTACCGGTCTGCGAGTTGCTGCACTAGGATGGCTGACGGATCGGGTCACGCCGGCGATCGGTCCGGCCAAAGTTCGGGCCACTTGGCGTCTGGAGCACCACGGGCGCATTTTGCACGCAAAATTGCGCCAAACCGCACAGTTGCACGCAATCTTGATGGGCCAGTTTCTTGACCGCCGAGTCAACTTTTGACCAGACACACTCGCAACGTTCGAACCTTCACGACTGCCGCGCTCGCGTTCGTCATGGCGGCGAGCGGCGGCTGCCGATCCAAGCCACGACCGGGCGGCGAGGCTGGCGCCACCATGTCGCACGGCGGCGACCTGGTGGTGTCGGTTCGCACCGAGCCGCGCACGTTCAATCGGCTTGCGGCGCGCGACACGAGCACCGACCTGGTGTCGATCCTCACGCAAGCCAAGCTCGTTCGCATCAATCGCGTCACCCAGGAGGTTGAGCCGTGGCTCGCCGAAAGCTGGACGCGGTCCGACGCCGGGCTTCGCTACACGATCAAGCTGCGGCCGAACGTGACGTTCTCGGACGGCCATCCGTTCACCGCCGACGATGTCGTGTTCTCGTTCGAGGCGGTGTACGACGAGAAGACCGGCAGCGCGCTGGCCGACTCGCTGCAGATGGGCGGCAGAAAGCTCCGGGTTACGGCGGCCGATCCGTCGACCGTCGTCGTCGCTTTCCCGGCGCCGTTCGCGCCCGGGTTGCGCATCCTCGACAACTTGCCCATCGTGCCGCGGCACAAGCTCGAGGCGGCGCTCAAGGCCGGCACGTTCGCCAGTGCCTGGGGTCTTTCCACGCCGCCGGCCGACATCGTCGGGCTCGGGCCCTTCGTGCTCTCCGAATACGCGCCGGGCCAGCGCCTCGTGTTTACGCGCAACACGCACTACTGGAGAACGGACGCGAGCGGGACGCCGTTGCCCTACCTCGATCGGGTGACGGCCGACATCATTCCCGACGAAAGCGCGGAAATCCTCAGTCTCGAATCCGGACGGATCGACATGACGTTCAGCAGCGTCGCGCCAGAGAGCTACGCACTCGTCAAGCGGGCAGCCGACGCCGGACGCGTCAAGCTCATGGATCTCGGCGTGGCCTACGACGCCGACAGCTTCTGGTTCAACCTGAAGCCGGGCGCGTTTGCGGCGGATGCGCGCGCGCCGTGGTTGCAGCGCGACGAGTTACGCCTGGCGATCTCGATGGCGGTCGACCGGCAGTTGTTCGCGGACACGGTATTTCTTGGTGCCGGCGTGCCGGTGTACGGCCCGGAGACGCCGAGCAACAAGAAGTGGTACGCCGCCGATGCGCCGCGCGCCCCGCACGACCCGGCACGCGCTCGAGTGCTGCTCGGCTCCGTCGGCCTGAGCGATCGCAACGGCGACGGTGCGATCGAGGATGCGGGCAACCGGCCGGCGCGATTCACGCTGCTGACGCAGAAGGGGCGGCCGTCGCTCGAACGTGGCGCGGCGGTGATTCGCGACGAGCTGAAGAAGGTCGGCCTCGTCGTGGACGTGGTGTCGCTCGAGGCGGGCGCCCTCATCCAGCGGATTCTCTCCGCCACCTACGATTCGGTGTACTTTGACCCGGGCACCACCGATACCGACCCGGCCATCAACCCCGACTTCTGGTTCAGCTCGGGTAGCGCACATCTCTGGAACATGATGCAGAAAGCGCCGGCCACGGAGTGGGAGAAGCGGATCGACGAGCTGATGGCGCGGCAAATCGCCTCGCCCGACGAGGCGGAACGCAAGCGGCTGTTCGACGAGGTGCAGAGGATTTTTGCCGAGCACCTGCCGGTGATCTACTTTGTCGCGCCGCGGGTGTATGTTGCGGCGTCGGCGCGGGTGACGAACCTGATGCCGGCCGTGTCGCGGCCGCAGTTGTTGTGGGCGGCAGACACGATTGCCGTCAAGCAGTAGGTCCGGCTGAGGTCCGGCTAAAGCCGGACGCCACGTACCATGATTAGCTACATCGCGCGGCGGCTGGCATTCGCGGTGATTCTTGTGTTCACCGTCTCGTCGGCGTCGCTCGTGCTGGCCCGCCTGGCGCCGGGCGACTACGTCACGACGTCGCTGGGGATCGACGCGCGCCGCGAGACCGTCGAGCGGGCGCGCGCGCGCTACCGGCTCGACCGATCGATCGGAGAGCAGTATCGCGACTGGATCGTCGGCGCGGCGCGGCTGGACTTCGGCCGCTCGCTCGTCTACGACCGCCCGGTGACCGACCTCATTCCCGAACGGGCGGCGAACACGGCCGTGCTCGCCCTCACCGCGCTCGCCGCCGCGACGCTGATTGGGCTGCCGCTCGGCATCATCACCGGCAGCCGGCGCGGCGGGGTCGCGGCCTGGGCGATTCGGGCCGCGTCGCTCGTTCTGCTGTCGATGCCGCCGCTCCTCACGTCGTTGTTCCTGGTCTTCGCCGCCGCGCGCACCGGGTGGTTGCCGGTCGGCGGCATGAGCGCGGCCGGCGCCGCGAGTGAGGGCGCCACATTCGATTTGTTGCGGCATCTCGTCGTGCCTGCCGCGGCGCTCGCCCTGCCGCTCGCGGCCATGTTCGAGCGGCTGCAGGCGCAGGCGATGAGCGAAGTCGTCGGCCAGCCGTTCGTGCTCGCCACGCTCGCCCGCGGCGTGCCGCGGGCGCGAGTCGTGTGGCGCGACGCGCTGAAGGCCGCGCTTCGTCCGGTGGCCGCGGTGTACGGCCTCGTCGTCGGCACGCTCCTGAGCGGCTCGTTCGCGGTTGAAGTGATCACGGCCTGGCCGGGGCTCGGCCGCCTGATGCTCGACGCGCTGCGCGCGCGCGACGTGTATCTGGTCGCGGGCTGCGCGGCGGCCGGGTCGATGTTCCTCGCGGCCGGCACGCTGATGTCCGACGCGGCGCTCGCGCTGGTCGATCCGAGGACGAGTGAATAGGCAGCGCCGGCCGAATGCACGCGGATTTCCGCAGCGAGGCATAGGGCCAACGCCAAGAGATAGGAACATGTCGTGACGCGCCTGTTCGGGTGGACCCTCCTCGCTGCCGCGGTTGTCGCCGCATCCGGTGCGCCGCTGCTGGCGCCGCACGCCAGCGACGATCAGTTCCGTGGTCTCCTGAACGCCGCGCCAACATTTCCGCACCTCGTCGACGATTCGGGCCACTGGCATCGGCCGTTCATCTATCCGTGGACGCTCGTGAGCCAGCTCGAGCAGCGTTACGAGCAGGACCGCTCGACGCGCGTCGGGCTCGTCTGGTTCACCCGGGGCCGTCTGGTCGGATCGGCCGACGACTCGCGCGCGCCCCTGATGCTGCTCGGCGCCGACAGCTACGGCCGCGACGTGTTCAGCCGGCTGCTGTTCGGTGCGAGGATTTCATTGGCGCTGTCGATCGTGGCAGCGCTCGGGTCGATGCTGGCCGGCGTGTTGATCGGCGGCCTGGCGGGGTACATCGGCGGTGGCGTCGACGATCTGCTCATGCGGGCGTCGGATTTTGTCCTCGTGCTGCCGGCGATGTACGTCGCGCTTGCGCTGCGATCGGTGCTGCCGCTGGTCCTCGCGTCGGGAACGGTGTTCGGGCTGCTCGCCGCCATCTTCGCGGTGGTCGGCGCTCCCTTCATCTCGCGCGGCGTCCGCGCGATCGTCCGCGCGGAAAAGCAGCTCGATTACGCCGTGGCCGTGGCATCGCTCGGCGCCGGCCACGCTCGACTGCTCGCGCGTCATCTGCTGCCGGCGGCGCGGGGCTTCATCGTCGTCGAGATCACGATGCTCGTGCCGGCCTTCATCGTCGCCGAGGCGACGCTGTCGTACGTCGGTCTCGGGTTCCCCGACCCAGTGGCCAGTTGGGGCACGATGCTGCACGACGCCTCGAACGTCCGCGCGTTCGCCGATTTTCCGTGGCTGCTGAGCCCGGCGGCCGCGATGTTCCTGGTCGTGCTCGGGCTGAACCTGGTGATGGAACAGTCGGGCGTCGCCCCCGTGATGGGGGCGCCCGTGGCCGAAGGCGCGGGCAGGCTACAATCGGAGTGATGGACCTCGCCGCAGACCTGCACGACACCGATGGCTACTCTGCTGCCTGACACCGACCGCATTCTGCTCGGCCCCGGTCCGAGCCTCACTGCGCCGCGCGTCATGCGCGCGATGGCGGCGCCGACAATCAGCCACCTCGACCCGCAAATGGTCGCGCTGCTCGACGATGTGCGCGCGCGATTGACGCGATTGTTCCGGGCGCCGGAGGGGTCGTTCGCGCTGGCCATCTCCGGCACGGGCACCTCGGGAATGGAAACGGCGGTCGCCAATCTGGTGCGCGAAGGCATGCGCGCGCTCGTCGTCGTCACCGGCTACTTCGGCGATCGTCTCGCGCAGATGTGCGAGCGCTACGGCGCTTCCGTCAGGCGCCTCGACGTCGAGTGGGGAAGGGCCTGCGATCCGGACGCGCTGCGGAAAGCGCTCAAGGCGTCGCCCGCTGAGATCGTCGCCATGGTGCAGGCCGAAACCTCCACCGGCGTGCTGAATCCCATCGACACGCTCGCGCCGATCGCGCGGGAGCACGGCGCGCTGACCATTGTCGATGCGGTCAGCTCGTTCGGCGGCCATCCGCTCGACGTCGGCGCGTGGGCCATCGACGCGTGCTATAGCTGCACGCAGAAATGTCTCGGGGCGCCGTCCGGCCTGGCGCCGGTCGTCTTCTCGCCGCGCGCGCTCGGCCGCCGCGTGAAGTGCCGCAGCTTCTATCTGGATCTCCAGTTGCTCGAGGACTACTGGCTGAAGCGCACGTATCACCATACGATGTCGTCCACGCTCGTGTGCGCGCTCTACGAGGCGCTCGCGATTGTGGAGGAGGAAGGGCTCGACGCTCGATGGGCCAGGCACGAGCGCAATCATCGGGCGTTCATTGCGGGGCTCGCGGACATGGGCCTGTCGGTGCTGCCGCCACAGGGCGAGCGGCTGTGGACGCTCAACGCAGTTCGCGTCCCTGACGGCGTCGACGAAGCGGCGGTGCGCAAGCATCTGCTCGACCAATTCAACATCGAGATTGGAGCAGGTCTCGGGCCCCTGGCGGGGAAAATCTGGCGCGTCGGGCTGATGGGGGCGAGCTCGTCGCCGCAGCTCATCGTCTTATTGCTGGGAGCCCTGCAGAACACGTTGAGCGCGTTGAGCGCGGTTGGTCCGGCTAA
>JAHFUJ010000077.1:3335-7898 GCA_023265105.1 Acidobacteriota bacterium | reverse complement strand
CCGTCACCGCGTGCGCCACTAATCCCGCCACCGGCAAGCGCCAGTTCTCGCTGATGAGCGAGGAGCAGGAGATTGCCGCCGGGCAGCAGAACGACGTCGAAGTCCGGCGCGAAATGGGCGTCTACAGCGATCGCGCGGTGGAGGATTACATCTCGGATCTCGGGATGCGCCTCGCGCGGGTGTCCGAACGCCCGAATCTGCCGTGGCACTTCACCGTCGTCGATGTGCCGGCCATCAACGCGTTCGCCCTGCCGGGCGGCTACATCTACGTCACCCGCGGCATCCTGCCGTTTCTCGACGACGAGTCGCAGCTGGCCGGCGTGCTCGGCCACGAAATCGGCCACGTCACGGCGCGCCACGCCGCCCAGCAGTACTCGAAGTCGGCCGGCGCCGAGCTCGGCATGATCCTCGGCAGCATCTTCGTGCCGCAGGCCCGCCCGTTCGGACAGCTCGCCGAAAGCGGTCTCGGCCTGCTGTTCTTGAAGAACAGCCGCGACGACGAGGCGCAGGCGGATCAATTGGGCGTCAAGTATGCGGCCCGCGCCGGCTGGGATCCGGCCGGCGTGCCGCGCATGTTGACGACGCTCGGCCGCATCGAAGAAGCGAGCGACAACAAGGGTGTGCCGAACTGGCTCGCCACCCATCCGGCGCCTGAAGATCGGGTGCAGCGCGTGCAGACAGCGGTCCAGCAGGCCGAGGTGGGCGCGACGCGTCCCGTCGCCGATCGCGAGGACTACCTCAAGCGGATCGACGGCCTCGTCTACGGCGACAACCCGGATCAGGGCGTCGTTCGCGGCAGCAGCTTCCTGCATCGCGATCTGCGCTTCGCCATCGACTTCCCGCCAGGTTGGGAAGTCAACAACGGGCAGTCGCAGGTGGTGGCGAAAGAGCCGGGCGGCACGTCGATGATGGTGCTCCAGCAGGTGCAGCGGCCGCAGGGCAGGACCATCGAAGATGTCGCGTTGCTCTCGATGGAGCGCGCCGGGTTCCGCGTGGTGAACGGCGCAGAGACGTCGATCAACGGCCTGACCGCATTCCTCGGCACGTATCAGGGCACGCTGCAGGATCTCGGCCGCGTCGACGTCCGCGCCGCGCACATCAGGCAAGACAGGAACGTCTTCCTGGTGGCCGGCATCGCGCCGACCGCGAGCTACGCCAAGGCGGAGCCCGACCTCTCGAAGAGCGTTGGCTCGTTCCGGCCGCTGACGCGCGGCGAGGCCGAAGGGATTCGACCCAACCGCGTGAATCTCTACACGGCGCGCAGCGGCGACAGCTGGCAGTCGATCGCCGAGCGCCAGGGCAAAGGCATCGTCAAGGCGACGACGCTCGCGATCATGAACGGCCACGCCGTCAACGATCAGCCGCGGGCGGGTGAACATCTCAAGATCGCGGTCGCCGGATGAGCAGCGCCTGCGGCCCGCGCGAGGCGCCGGGGTCCCCAACGCGGCAGCCGCGTTGGGGTGGCCCGCCGGAGGGAAGCCCGGCGACGCCGCGCCGCCGAGCGCGAGCGAGCGAGAGCCTTCAGCCTGAAGCGCCGGGGGTGGGCCCGGCGCCAGGAAGGTGGGGCCCCGCGAGCATAAGAAGATGATGCGCACCTTTGGCCGTTGGATCGCCGGCGCCGCCGCGGTCGGCTTCGCGTGCCTCGCGTACGCGTACGTCACGCTTCCAGACGTCAGGCCGCTCAAGACGGCAAATCCGCTGGTGACCGCCTTCATGGAGCTGCGTGCAAGCGAGGCCCAGGCGCGCGGCCTCGCGCCCCACCGCGTCCAGCGATGGGTCAGCTACCGGGACATCTCGGCGGAACTCAAGCGCGCCGTGCTCATCTCCGAAGACGATGCGTTCTGGAAGCACGAGGGCGTGGACTTCGAGCAACTGCAGGAATCGCTCGAGATCGACTGGAAGCGTGGGCGGCTGATTCGAGGCGCCAGCACGATCACGCAGCAGCTCGCGAAAAATCTGTATCTCTCGCCGTCGAAAGATCCTATCCGAAAGCTGCGCGAGCTCATCCTGGCGCGCCGCCTCGAAGCCGAGCTGAACAAGTCGCGTATTCTCGAGCTGTACTTGAATGTGATTGAGTGGGGCGACGGCGTGTACGGGGTTGAAGCCGCCGCGCACGAATATTTCCACGAGTCTGCGTCGGCCCTCGGCGCGAACGAATCGGCGCTCCTGGCGGCGGCCATCGTCAACCCGCGGCGGTACAATCCCGGCCGTCCGACAGCAGGGCTCATCCGGCGCCAGCAGCTCATCCTGCGCCGGATGGGCGCCGTGTCGCCGCCATTCTAAATTCCCAATTCTAAATTCCTAATTGCCATTGATCCGCCGCGCGCCCACGAAACGCGGCCGCCAATAGCCCGCGCTGAGATGTTCGACGCGCACGACGCCGGTCGAGCTCGGTGCGTGGACGAACTCGTCGCCGCCGATCGCGATCGCGACGTGCGACGCGCCGGGCGCGACGGTGCTGAAGAAAATCAGATCGCCGGCGGCGAGTCGATCGGGTTTGACTGCCTTTCCCATTCGAAACTGTTCGCGGACATCACGTGGCAACGTGATGCCGTGCCGCCCGAACACGTACCGCGTAAAGCCGCTGCAATCGAACCCGTGCGGATCGGCGCCGCCGTTCTTGTAGGGCGCGCCGCGCAGGGCGAGCGCCGTGCCGGCGACGCCGTGTCCGTTGGCCGATCTCCGCGAGCCGCTGCGGCTGGTTGTCGTCGGCTGCGGGGGGGATCCGCCAGGCGTGGGGAAGGGGCGAGGCACCGCCCCGGTCGACGCGCACGCCGCCGACAGCAGCGACACGGCTAGGGCAAGCGTCCCAATCGCCTGTTCCCAACGAAGATCGCGCGAAGCCCGGTTCACGTGGCGTGCTATCGGCTCGAGCGCCCGCCTGCCACAGGGGCTGCTAACCGCCATTCCTCAAGGT
The DNA here is from genome assembly GCA_023265105.1 of Acidobacteriota bacterium. Taxonomy (GTDB): domain Bacteria; phylum Acidobacteriota; class Vicinamibacteria; order Vicinamibacterales; family CAVVIG01; genus JAHFUJ01. Next base: position 4,981 of record JAHFUJ010000077.1, on the reverse strand, counting down.
GTTTACAGCGTCAGCGGCTTGACACCTCGCCTGGCTGTCGGGCAAAATTTGAAGTGAAACCCGAGAATGGAGCAGACCCTACTCCTGAACGCGTCGTACGAGCCCCTCAAGATTGTCCACTGGCAGAAGGCCGTCACCCTCTGGTGCCAGGGCAAAGTTGAGATCATCGAGGTGCACGACCGCGAGATCCACGCGGTCACCTTCAGCTTCAAGATGCCGTCGGTGATTCGCCTGCTCCGCTACATCAAGATCAAACGCCGGTTCGACTACGTGCCGTTCTCGCGGGCGAACATCTACGCGCGCGACGATCATCGCTGCCAGTACTGTGGCGACCCGTTCCCGACGACCGAGCTGACCTTCGACCACGTCATGCCGGTCGCCCAGGGCGGCCGGAAAGATTGGGAGAACATCGTCACGTGCTGCGTCAACTGCAACCGCAGGAAAGGCGGGCGGACGCCGGCTGAAGCGCGCATGCACTTGACGCGGGTGCCGAAGCGGCCCCAGTCGGCGCCGGCGATCCGCATCACGGTCGGGCTGCGCAACGCCCCCGAGAGCTGGCGCGATTATCTCTACTGGAACGCCGAGCTCGACGACACATAATTAGACGTAATGCCCTCCCGCGTGACCGCCATTCGTCCGCGTTGGGCGATTGAAGGCGGCCGCATCACTGTCGCAGGCACCGACTTCCCGGTCGATCGATCCGAGCTTCCCGAGGTGCGCATCGGCGACGCGCGCGCGCGCGTCGTCTACGCCTCGCCGACCGCCATCTCCGCGATCGTGCCGGCCGGCCTCGAGGGTGGACCGACCCCCGTGCGCATCGACGGCGTGGCGGGCGAGACCGGGTTCATCGACGTCGCGGCCCCGCTGGCGACCGGCCTCCATCAGGTCGACAATCCGGTGTTCGATCGCGACGGCAGCTTGTACGTGACCTACAGCGGCACGCGCGGCCAGCAGGTGCCGGTCTCGATTTTTCGCGTGCGCCATAACGGCACGCGCGAAACCTTTTCCTCAGGCATCGTGAACCCGACGTCGATGGCGCTCGATGCCGAGGGACGGTTGTACGTGTCGAGCCGCTTCGAAGGCACGGTGTACCGCATCGGCCCGGGCGGCACGTCCGAGCCGTTTGCCAGCGATCTCGGTGTCGCGTGCGGGCTCGCGTTCGCGCCCGACGGGACGATGATTGTCGGCGACCGATCGGGGACGCTCTTCCGCGTCGATCGCGCAGGTCAGGCGACCGCCTTCGCGTCGCTGCCGCCGAGCGTGGCGGCATTCCATCTCGCCATCGGTCCGGACCACGCGGTGTACGTTACCGGACCGACGCTGTCCACCTACGACGCGATTTACCGGGTCGATCTGGATGGCGCGGTAACGACCAGGCACGCCGGATTCGGCCGGCCGCAGGGATTGGCGTTCGACGCGACCGGCATGTTGTTCGTCGTCGAAGCGCTCGCCGGCGCGAGCGGGTTGTATCGACTGCCGCCGGACGGTCCACCCGAGCTGATGCTCGCGGGGCCCGAGCTTGTCGGCGTTGCCTTCGATCCGCTCGGCGGAGTGGTCGTCTGCTCCAACGAAACGGTTTACCGGCTCGCACGCGATCGTCGTGGTGTACTGGCGTAGTGTCCGGCTTCAGCCGGACCCTGAGAGGT
>JAHFUJ010000077.1:0-3235 GCA_023265105.1 Acidobacteriota bacterium | reverse complement strand
TCTGGATCGTCGGCGAGCAAGAGAAAGACAAACGCCGGCAGCATCATGATGAGATTGTTGCCGTTGTGATAGAACGTCAGCAGCGACCACAGACAAAATACACTCGTTATCCCCATCCGGCGATCCGCCGGTGACTGATGCGGTTCGCGCACCGTCAGCCAGCTCGGTACGATCAGCATCAGTCCTGCGGCGAGCGCCCACAGCGGATCGGCCCACCTCGGGTCAGCCCCGGTCGCATAGGCCCAGGCGCGAACGCTTGTCAGGCCTATGTAGCCCTCAGGTCCGCCGTAGACGGTAACGAGGACGCGCCAATAGTCGTGGATCGTGACGAGCGGGTTCTCGCGGACGCGCGCGTCGTACAGGGCGACGCCTGCGAGCACGATGATCCCCGCGACGACAACGACTCGGATCCGTCTGGTGAACACCGCCCACAACGCAATCGGTCCGGCGATGTGCGGTTTGGCGAGGGCCAGACCGAGGAAGATTCCACTGACAGCCCATCGAGAGTCGGCCAGCAGCACCGACGCGAACATCAGCGTCATCGACAGGGCGCTGAATTGCAGGAGCGTTCGCACACTACCCCAGCAGAGGAACAGCAATATCGGGATGGCGGCGGCGGTGAGCAGGCGCTTGTGCGACGTGCAGCGCACGACGAGGTACGGTAGGAGCGGGGCCAAGGCCAGCGCCACGGCCGTCCAGATTGGCACCACCCAGCGCCATGGCACGAGCGCCAGCGGCGACAGCATGACGATGGCGTTGGGCGGGTAATCGGTCACTGCGTAGGGCCCGGCGTACAGGTCCTGGCGTCCAAACAGCCAGGTGCGACACCAGTCGTACATCTCGAGCAAGTCCGAGGCGCGGGCAGGTTGTCGCAGCGCGAGAGCGACACCTATGGCGAGGTTGAGACCTGCGGCCACTGCCACCACAGCCCACACGAGAGTCGGCACGGGAATATCGGAGAGCTTGAGCGCTTCGCTGCCGTCCGGCCGGGCCATGGTCTGATAGAGGTTGTCGGACGCCTGCGCGTGTGCCTGTAGTACGTAGTGTCCGCCTTGAGGCGGACCGTGACAGCACGTGTGACAGTAACGTGGTGTCCGCCTTCAGGCGGACCGTGGACAGGAACTTGGCGGACCGCGGACAGGATACAATTCGCGCGCGCACATGTCCCAACTTTTCCAGCGCAAGCCGATCGCCGAGCTGGTCCAAGAGACCGAAGGGGCGCACGCGCTCAAGCGAGAGCTCGGCGCCGGCGATCTGATCATGCTGGCGATCGGCGCCGTCATCGGCGCCGGCATCTTCTCATCGATTGGGACCGCCGCGGCCGGCCAGGTGCTGCCCGACGGCACAGTCGTGCGGTACGGCGCGGGCCCCGCGTTGATCCTGTCGTTCGCCCTCCTCGGCGTCGTCTGCGCATTCGCGGCGCTCTGCTACGCCGAGCTGGCCTCGATGATCCCGCAGGCGGGGAGTGCGTACGCATACTCGTACGCGACGCTCGGCGAGCTCGTCGCCTGGATCATCGGCTGGGACCTGATCCTCGAGTACGCGGTCGGGAACGTCGCGGTGGCGATTGCCTGGAGCGGCTACTTCGTTTCCTTGCTCTCCGGCATCGGCGTCACCTTTCCCGAGTGGACCGTCCACGGGTACCGAGAAGTGTTGCTCAGCTCGGATCCAAGGATTAGTGGGCTGATGCAAAGCGCGCCTCACCTCGGGGCCGTACCGATTCTCGTGAACATCCCCGCCTTCGTCATCGTGGCGCTGATCACGTGGCTGCTCGTGCTCGGCGTGCGCGAGAGCGCTCGCGCCAACAACATCATGGTCGCGATCAAGCTGGCGGTGCTGGCGCTCTTCGTCATCGTCGGCGCCCAGCACATCGACACGAACAACTATCACCCGTTCGCGCCGAACGGCTTCCGAGGCATCCATCAGGGCGCGGCGATCGTGTTCTTCGCCTACATCGGCTTCGACGCGATCTCGACGGCGGCCGAGGAAACCAAGAATCCTCAGCGCAACATGCCGCTCGGGATCATGGGCGGGCTCGCCATCTGCACGCTGATTTACGTGGTCGTCGGCGCGGTCGCCACCGGCCTCGTGCCCTACAGGCAGCTGCTCGCGAACGATCCGCTGGCGCAGGCGTTCAATGTCGCGGGACTCACCAGATTCAGTTGGATTATCTCGCTCGGTGCCGTCGTCTCGATGAGCGCCGTGCTGCTCGTGTTTCAGTACGGACAGCCGCGCATCTTCTACGCCATGGCACGCGACGGATTGCTTCCGCCCTGGGCGGCGAAGGTGCACGACACATACCGGACGCCCCACATCACGACGATGCTCACCGGTGTCTTCGTCGCGCTCTGGGCGTTGATTGGTGACGCGGGCGAGACGTACGACCTGACCAACATCGGCACCTTGTTCGCGTTCGTGTTGGTTTGCATCGGAGTCATCGTGCTGCGTCGGACCGATCCCGGCCGCCACCGTCCGTTCCGCGTGCCGTTCGTCTGGGTCGTTGGCCTCCTCGGCGCAGCGTCGTGCATCTTTGTGATGAGGGGCCTCCCGACGCAGGCGTGGGTGCGATTCGGCGTCTGGCTGCTCGCCGGTCTCGTGCTGTACTTCAGCTACGGCTACCGCCACAGTCGCTTGCGCTCGGTGCTATGATGATTGTTTCTAACCCCCGCACGGTGTCCGGTAGGGAGCATGGCGCACGATTGGATTGCGGTGCGCGGCGCACGCGTCCACAACCTCAAGAACATCGACGTCGACATCCCGCGGCACAAGCTGGTCGTCATCACCGGCCTGTCGGGCTCGGGTAAATCGTCGCTGGCCTTCGATACCATCTACGCCGAGGGGCAGCGCCGCTACGTCGAGTCGCTCTCGGCCTACGCCCGCCAGTTCCTCGAGCAGATGGAAAAGCCCGACGTCGACTTGATCGACGGGCTCTCTCCCGCCATTTCCATCGAGCAGAAGACCACCGGCTCGAATCCGCGCTCCACGGTCGGCACCGTCACCGAGATCTACGACTACCTCCGCCTACTCTTCGCCAACATCGGCGTGCCGCACTGCCCGAACTGCGGGAAGGAAATCGCGTCGCAGTCGCTCGACCGGATCGTCGACATGGTGATGCTCTACCCGCAGGACGCGCGCATCAACGTGCTCGCGCCGATCGTCCGCGGGCGCAAGGGAGAGTTCAAGAAAGAGCTCGCCGCGCTGCGGGCGCGCGGCTTTACCAAGGCGCGGATCGACG
>JAHFUJ010000076.1 GCA_023265105.1 Acidobacteriota bacterium | reverse complement strand
CCGCCGCGCACCGTCGAGAGGGCGGCGCCCGACTTGGGTTCCGCGGCGCCGTACACGAGCGTGCCGATCCGCGCGTGGACCAGCGCGCCCACACACATCAGGCACGGCTCGATCGTCACGCACAGCGTCGCCCCGCTGAGACGATAGTTGCCAACCTGCCGCGCCGCGTCGCGAATCGCGACGATCTCAGCGTGGGAAGTCGGATCGCGCGCGGTGATCGGCTGATTGAAGCCACGCCCGACAATCTCGCCGCCGATGGCCACGACGGCGCCAATCGGCACCTCGCCGGCGTCGCCCGCGCGCCGTGCCTGCTCGAGCGCCGCGTCCATCAGCGTGTCGTAATCCATCGCGCGCCGCCATGATATCAGGGGCACCCGGGCGAACCGCTCTCGGCGCACGTCGGGGTCATGGCGCTCGGGCACTCTTCGCAGCAGCAGCCGGCGGAAATGTGATCCGGTTTGGCACGAAGTGTCCCGTTTCGCAGCAGGCCGGATGAGGTCCGTGGCGTTTTTCGGGCCAAGCCGCCGAGCATCGAAATTGCACGCTCCGGCTGCATGGGAAACCCACTCAATGTCCTCAAGTGCGGGTCGTGCGAGGGGCTCAAGGCCAGCGTTCACGGAACGGCGCTGGGGCTGGCCGTGATCATGGGCGTCTACAACGCCGCCGCGTGGCTGCGCCGGCGCGAGCAGCACCTGGCCGTCAACGCGGTGCTGTATGCCGCGCTCACGGCGTGGGAGCGGAGGCACGTCGCCCACCACCTGGAGCTCATCCGACGTCGCCGGGAGGCCGATCCGACGCCGAGCACCGGCGCGACGCCAAACCGGCCCGTGGCCATCAACATCGCGGCGTAGCGGACGGTCCGGCTGAAGCCGGACACTACGTACTGACGCACGCGACGGTTCGGCTGACCGCCTCCGCCAAGGCTACGGCGAGTCTCGAAGCGAAACGCGAAGGCGGAAGCCGGACACCACGTAACTGACGCACGCCACGGTCCGGCTAAAGCCGGACACTACGTACTGGAGCGCTGCTTGACATTTCTTGGTACTCCTTGTTAAGTATCTGAACCATTGTGATGCCGTCTCTCTTCACCGACTGCCGCCGCCGCACCGCGTCGACCACCTGTCGATGCTCGTGTACGGTGCCGCCGATGGGCGGATGAAGGCGGGCGAATTGCTTCCTCAGAGTTTTCCCAGCTTCTCTCCTCGCTGATCGTTCGGCCTCCCTGAGTCCGCACCCTTAGTTTTCTTCGCGTCCAGTCGGTGTCTTAAGACAAGAAGAGAGTGGTCATGTCCCCTCACGTTGTCGCGCTCGTCGTAATCACCCTGATGGCGGCTGTCGTCAACGGCGCGTTGGGCTACGGATTCTCATCGATCACCGTGCCGCTCGCGCTGCTGTTTCTCGCCAACCGCGTTCTTAATCCCGCGCTCGTGCTGGTGGAAGTGGCGCTCAACGCGTACGTGCTGTGGGTCAATCGCAGCGCGCTGCCCAAGGTCTGGCGGCGCGTGCTCCCGATGGTGCTCGGACTCGCGCCGGGAATCGCGATGGGCACGTTGATCGTGTCGCGAGTGAATCCGGGGTGGCTGAGGTTCTATACCTTCGTCACGCTGCTGCCGTTGATCCTCCTGCAAGCCGCCGGGTATCGCCGGCCGATCCGATCGGAACGCTCGGCGGGACTCGCCTTCGGAAGTGGCCTCGGCGTGCTCTATTCGGTGACGACCATTTCAGGCCCGCCGCTGGCGGTCATGCTGAGCAACCAGGGGCTCGCCAAACAAGAGTTCCGCGCGGCGCTCGGCTTCGTGCGCCTGGCGGAATCGACGCTGACCGCCGTTGCCTACGCGTATGCCGGGCTGTTCACGCGCGACAGCCTGGGCCTCATCCCGCAGATTCTGCCGAGCGTCGCCATCGGAGTGCCCATCGGCGCGGTGGTAATCCGGCACGTGCGCCCGGAAACCTTCCGCCGTGTCTGTATGAGCTTCGACGCCTGGATTGTCGCGTTCGGGCTGTCCACCCTTCTGCGCGACCTCCGGCTGATCGAAAGCGGCGCGGCCTACCTGGTCCTCGTGGCCGTCGGGTTGTTCGATGCCTGGTTGCTGTATCGTTTCTTCTCGGCGCCTGCCGGCGCCTTCGGTGCCGCGGCCTACAGCCGTCCTGAGAGCGCCAGGTAATGCAGCCACGGAAGGGGGACGGGAGCCCTTTTGGGAAGAAGGGCTCCCGTCCCCCTTCCCGTTTGACATTGGCGAGCCGAATTGGTACATATGTATGCAGTGATGTTCGCTTCTTGCCGGCCGTGCGCGTGTTGCTGCTGCTGTTGTACCGGGACCTTCAGGGTCCCCACGCAATCGGTCTTGGTGTTCGGATAGCGGACAACCGCCAACCTTACTAGAAACACCGCGGAAGGACCGAAAGCCCGGGACCAAAAATCCCGGGCTTTTTTTGTTTTGGAGCACTGATGTCTACGTCCGCTATCCTCGGGGCGACGCCGCAGTCGGCTCACGCACGCGTGCCGGCTGTCTCGCCGCTCGCCCGCAGACCGCCAGCGCCGCCGCGCCTCGATCACTTGCGGGCGCTCGAGGCGGAGAGCATCCACATCATGCGTGAAGTGGTGGCCGAGTTCGAGCGGCCGGTCATGCTCTATTCGATCGGGAAGGATTCTTCCGTGCTGCTGCGTCTGGCGCAGAAGGCCTTCCACCCGGGGTCCATCCCCTTCCCGCTCCTCCACGTGGACACGACCTACAAGTTCCGCGAGATGGTCGAGTTCCGCGATCGGTACACGGCCCAGATCGGCGCGCGCCTCATCGTGCACACCAACCAGGAGGCGATCACCGACGGCACGCAGCCTTTCCTCGTCGGGACGCAGCGCTGCTGCGGGCTGCTCAAGACCAAGTCGCTCCTCGACGCGCTCGAGGCTGGCGGATTCGACGCGGCGTTCGGCGGCGCCAGGCGCGACGAAGAACGGTCGCGCGCCAAGGAACGGATCTTCTCGTTGCGCGACGCCAAGGGCCAGTGGGACCCGAAGAACCAGCGGCCCGAGCTGTGGAACCTCCTCAACGGCCGGGTCAGGCCTGGAGAAAGCATTCGCGTCTTCCCGCTGTCGAACTGGACCGAGATCGACGTGTGGCAGTACATCAACGTCGAGCAGATTCCGATTGTCCCGCTCTATTTCGCGAAAGAGCGCGAGGTCGTCGTGCGCGGAAGCGCGCTGATCATGCTCGAGCAGCCCTTCGTGCCGCTGCTTCCGGGCGAGCACCCACAAATGATCCGCTGCCGCATGCGTTCGCTCGGCTGCTCGCCATGCACCGGCGCGGTGCGCTCGGAGGCCGACACGGTCCCGAAGATCATCGAAGAGCTCATCGCGACGAAACACTCGGAGCGGCAGCTTCGCGTCATCGACCACGATCAGGACGGATCGATGGAGCTGAAAAAACGCGAGGGCTACTTCTGATGTCGGGCCTGCTTCGCATCTGCACCGCCGGCAGCGTCGACGATGGCAAGAGCACGCTCATCGGGCGGCTGCTGTACGACTCGCGCGCGGTGTACGAGGATCAGCTGCATTCCGTCAAGGTGGCGTCGCGCAACCGGACCGCGGGACCGATCGATTTCTCCCTGTTTACCGACGGCCTCAAGGCGGAGCGCGAGCAGGGCATCACGATCGACGTCGCCTACCGGTACTTCGCGACGGCGCGGCGCAAATTCATTCTGGCCGACACGCCGGGACACGAGCAGTACACGCGCAACATGGCGACCGGCGCATCGACCGCCGACGTGGCCGTCCTGCTGGTCGACGCGCGGCATGGCGTGCGCGTGCAGTCAAAGAGGCACGCGCGGATTGCGCGGCTGCTCGGCATCACCGACTTCGTGGTGGCCGTGAACAAAATGGACCTGGTCGACTTCGACCGCGGCGTCTTCGAGACGATCAGCGACGACTTCGCCGAGCTCCTGCCCGATGCGCAACTGCATCCGATTCCCATCAGCGCGCTGCACGGCGACAATGTGATCGCCTCGAGCGACCGGACGCCGTGGTTCACGGAACCGAGTCTGCTCGAGTATCTGGAAACCGTCGAGGTCGACCACAACCTGGCGGCCAAGCCGTTCCGATTCCCCGTCCAGCTCGTGCTTCGGCCGACCCACGATTTCCGAGGGTACGCCGGACAGATTCTCTCGGGCACGATCGCTCCCGGCGACACGGTGACGGCGTGGCCCTCGGGCCGCACGACCAGGGTCACGCGGATCGTCACCTGGGACGGCGATCTCGAGATTGCGCACTCGCCGATGTCGGTGACGCTGGTCGTCGAGGACGACATCGATATCAGCCGCGGCGATGTCCTCGCCCTCGGCGACCCGCACGTGTCGCGCGGCTTCGAGGCGGAGATCGTCTGGATGGACGAGCGGCCGCTCGATCCGGCGCGCGTCTACCTGCTGAAGCAGACCACACGGACCGTCACCGCCGAAATCGACCGACGCTTCCTGCTGAACCAGATCGCGTCGGCGCACGTCACCACGTCGCGCCCGCTGATCTTCGACCGGTACGGCGACAACCGCGCCACCGGCAGTTTCATCCTCATCGACCCGGCGACGAATTTTACGGCAGGGGCCGGCATGATCGTGAACGCCGCGGGCGAACAGGTCGCGACGGCGACTCAGCCGAGCGCGGCCGAGCGGCTCGCGCGCCTGGCGCGCACGGCGGCGACCGACGCCGACGCGGTGGCGGCGGTCCGGCGCGCGCTCGAGGAGCTCCTCAAGTGAACGAGACGAGCCGGCTCATCGCCGACAATCTGGCCACGGCCCGGGCGCCTTGCATCACCTCGAGCTTCCAGGCCGAATGCGTCGTCCTGGTGCACATGCTGCGCGAAATCCAGCCGCGTATTCCCGTGCTGTTCCTGGATACCGTCCACCATTTCGCGCAGACGTACACTTATCGCGACGAGCTGGCCGAGCGGTGGCAGTTGAATCTGGTGAATCTCCGCGCGGCCGAGCCGAGTCCAGGATTGTGGCAGACGGATACGAATGCCTGCTGCGCGCTTCACAAGGTGGGACCGCTCTTCGCCGCGCTGGACGCGTACGACGTGTGGTTCACAGGCCTGCGCCGCGACCAGTCGCCGACGCGGGCGAACCTGGCCGAAGTCGAGCCGTTCCGGCTGCCGAGCGGAAAGACGCTGCGCAAGGTGAGCCCCCTCGCCGGATGGACGACGAAGGATGTGTGGACGTACGCGAAGACGCACGACATTCCGCTCCTGCCGCTCTACGAGCTGGGCTACTCGAGCATCGGCTGCGAGCCGTGCACGTCGGTGCCGCTCGATCCGTCGAACCCGCGTTCGGGGCGGTGGCAGGGCCAGAAGCTCGAGTGCGGGATCCATATCCAGCCGCCGCCTGATGGCCACTAGCCGCTACCGGGTGGGATTCCGTGGGGCAGGACTTTAGCCCTGCCAACTACGTCTTGAAACGCGCGACGTCGATCGTGTAAATCCGAACCTTGTAGCTCAGGATGCGTTCGGTCGTGTCGAGCAGCCGGGCCGCCTTCGCCCGGTTGCCGCGCGTCGTCTTCAAGGTGTCCTGGATCAGATCCTTCTCGTAGGCGGCCACGGCTTCGCCCAGCGACACCCGCGTCACGGTCCCGGAGGCTTCGGCGGTCTGCAGCGACGGCGGCAGGTGATGGGCGTGGATCACCTGGCCGTCGCACATCAGCACGGCGCGCTCGAGCGCGTTTTCCATCTCGCGCACGTTCCCCGGCCAGTGATAGCTCGCGAGCATGTCGATCGCCGGCGTCGAGATCCGCTTGATGCTCTTCCCGTGCTCCTGCGAGAACTTGTCGAGAAAGTGGTCGGCCAGCATCAGCAGATCGGCCTTCCGATCGCGCAGAGGCGGCACGAAGATCGAGAAGACGTTGAGGCGATAGTACAAATCCTCGCGAAACGTCCCCGCGGCAATCGCCTTTTCCATGTCCTTGTTGGTGGCGACGAGCAGGCGAACGTTCGCTTTCACGGTTTCCGTGCCGCCGACCCGCTCGAACTCCCGCTCCTGCAGCACGCGGAGCAATTTCACCTGGGTCGAGAGGTTCACGTCGCCGATCTCGTCGAGAAAGAGCGTGCCGCCTTCGGCCAGCTCGAACCGCCCCTTCTTCCGCGCATCGGCGCCCGTAAACGCGCCCTTCTCGTAGCCGAACAGCTCCGACTCGATGAGGCTGTCTGGCAGCGCCGCGCAGCTGACCTTGACGAACGGCTTCTTCGCGCGCAGCGAGTTGTAGTGAATCGCGTGGGCGATGAGCTCCTTGCCCGTGCCCGATTCGCCGCGGATGAGGACCGTGGTGTTGGTCGCCGCCACCTGGGCGACCTGCTCGTACATCTGCCGCACGGGTCCGCTCGTCCCGATGATGTTCGAGAAGTCGTAGCGGTCGCGGAGCTCCTGCCGCAGGTGCGCGTTCTCGTCCACCAGGCGTCGCTTGTCCTCCTCGATCAGGCGTTGAATCTTGACCGCCTGCGCAATCATCGACGCGACGACGCCGAGGAACTTGACGCTGCTCTCATAGTCGCGATCGGGTTTGAAGTGGAGATCGACGCCGAGCGCGCCGACCGCGCGGCGGTTGAGCATGATCGGCACGCACACGAAGCTCAACTCCTGGCTGCCGAGCTCGGGACGGCGCGACGCGCGGTGCAGGAACCCCGGCTCGCGGCTCACGCGCGGGACGACGATCGGCTTACTGGTTTCGACGACCCGCCCGGTGATGCCCTCGCCCATCTGGTACTGGACCGCCTGTGCCGGCCGATCGAGGCCGTCGGAGGCTTCAACCGACAGCTCGCCGCCCTCACGGAGCAGCGTCACGAGGCTTCTGACCGCGCCGTGATGGCGCGCGAGGATCTCGAGGACGCGGTGCAGCGCCGCCTTCAGGTTCAGCGTGCCGGACAGCGCCTGGCTCACCTCGAGCAGCGTCGAGAGGCGCCGGGCCTCGCGCCCCTGCGCCGCGGCGGTCGTGGCCATGGTGGCGGGGGTGGCGGTCGGCGCCTTGAGGCGGGTCGTTCCAGTCATCATGCCCCTACATTGTTGTCCAAACGAGCGATAGTTCAAACATTTTTGTCATTGTGTTGAACTGGGCTCCCTGGGGCGAACAGAGGCGCATGGCACGTTGTAAGACATTTTCGTCTGAACTCTTGAAATGGCCTACGCGCTTGTAGGACCTCGTCGCTCCGAGCGTCCCGCCGTCAGGCGCGACCTCTACGAAACAGCCCGAAAAACCTCACAACAGGGGGCAACGGCTCGGGCACCCGATCTGGACTATCTCTTGCTATGCAACTCGCGTGCGCGTGACGCGCGGTTCCCGTGTCGGCATGTCTGAGGTGCTGTAATGGAGTTTGACCGGCTCGTTCGGCGGATTCGTGCGGAATTCGAGGAAATGCCGGGCCTTCGGCTGACACTCGCGCAGGCGGCTCGGTTGTGGGGACTGGACCACGAGGCGTGCCGGGCGGTCGTCGATGCGCTCGTCGGCACCTCGTTTCTCCGGTGGACGCCCATGGGGACGATCGCCCGGATTGACGACTAGTGCCTCGCTGATGGATGGACGGAAAAGGGGTACGGCCCCTTTTCACCGGCCGGGATGGAGCCGCGACAGCGCGGGAAGGAGATCGGCGCTGAATTTCTGATAGTCCGAATACTCGCGCACCCCTTCGACCCATAACTTCTTGACCAGCAAGACGCGGCCGCCGCCGCTGTACCGGAGCTCGGACGGCAGCCACACCGCATCGCTGACCTTGCGTCGCCCGAAGACGACGTGGCTTCCTTTGTAGAAGCGTGCCAGCAATCCCAGGCCCATCGAAATATCGTCGATCGCGTCCACCTCGACGCGAATCAGTTGATAGTCGCTTTCGGCGATCCAGGCCCGCCCCGAGAATTTCTGAAGCAGCTTCCCCTCGCTCGTCCGCGGCACGAACCCCGACAACGGCACGAGCGTGAACAGGAGGGCATCGTACCCGTCGAGGCGCTCGCGACCGACCATCCGGAAGTCATACACACAAAAGGCCTCGTCGATCATCTCGTTCTCTTTCTGTCTGTCTTCCGCCTCGCCGCGCAGACGTTTATCGCGCTGGCCCAGGCTTTCGTGCTCGATTTGTCTGACGCGTTCGAGAATCGGGTTTCGGTCGAAGACTTTCTCGGAGCGCCCGATGACCTCGCCATGGTCGTTGAGGCGGACATCGGTTCGCTTCTCACGATAGGCGTATTGGCTTTGGAGCAGCCGGTCCCCTTGCAACGTGCCCCTGACCTGCTGCAGAAAGCTGTTCTGATCGGGGAGCGGCGGCGCGGGGGCCTGAGCCCCCACAGCCCTGGCGGAGCACACGGCAAGAAGGAGGGAAAGCCTGGGCACCAGCAACAACCGAGGGGCGAGAAGTGGTCGAGGATTCATGGCGTGCCGTCCTTTAACCACCTAAACGACGGACAGCGCCAAACCGAACGCCGGCTCGGCCGGTTCCGAAGAACCTCGCGAACCCCGTGAACCCCGTGAACCCCGTGAACCCCGAGAACCTCAAGAACCTCGAGAACCTTGAGAACCTTGAGAACCTTGAGAACCTTGAGAACCCCGAGAACCTTGAACTATCTGGTGGGAATTGTCCAGAGGTAGACGCGGGCGCCGCGGACGGTCAGCTCCTGATCCGGCTTCCAGTCGCCCATATCGAACCGGTGCGACACCACGCGCGTGCCAGGCTTGAGCTCCCTCATCAACTTCGGCTGAAGCCTCAGGTTGATCGAGCGCAACAGGTACAGCGTCACGACCGTGGCCTGCGAGATGTCCGCTTTGAAGAGATCGACCGACAGAAACGTGACCTTGTCGGCGACACCTGCCTTCCGGGCGTTCTGGTTGGCCTGGTCGACTAATCGAGAATCGAGCTCAATGCCCACTCCGCGCGCGCCGAACTTCTGGGCCGCCGCGATCACAATGCGGCCATCGCCGGACCCAAGGTCGTAGACCACGTCGCTCGCGGTGATGTTCGCCAGTTTCAGCATCGCATCGACGACCGCGGCCGGCGTCGGCACGAAGTGCACGTCGGGAGTTCGTGGGGCCTGGGCGCCCGCACCGAAGGAGAGGAACAGCGCGAGAGCGATCCGCATGGACGGCATCAGGTTCTGATGATACCGTGGATCCGCGCCGCCGGAGTCTGCGGCCATTCCATACTTGGGGTGGTCCGGCTAAAGCCGGACGCCACGTACTGGAGGACGGAGTGGTCCGGCTGAAGCCGGACGCCACGTAACGGAGGACGGCACGACATGCGCGGTTTGTGGTCGACCATCGCTCTCACCGTCGTGCTCGGCGGTCTGTCCGCGTACATCTATTTCCATGTCCGCACGCTGCCGAGCCCGCTGGTGACGAAGGAAGAGAAGGTCCTCGCGTCGATTCAATCCGACCAGCTCGACGAGCTGCGCATCACGTCGGAATCGGGCGAAACGACGACGCTCAAGAAAGTCGACGGCGGGTGGCAGGTCGTCGATCCCGTGGCCGCCCCCGCCGACGAGTCCAAGGTCACCGCCATCACGAGCGGCCTCCCCTCGATGAGCGTCACGCGCATCGTCGACGAGACCCCGACGGACCTCGGGAGCTACGGCCTGGCCAAGCCGCGCATCGACGTCGGATTCAAGGTGTCCGGCGACAAGGACTACCGCCATTTGCTCATCGGCGAGAAGTCGCCACTCGGCAACGACCTGTTCGCGACACACAGCGGCGAGAAGCGTGTCTACCTTGTTTCCGCAAATTGGGAGCCTGTCTTCAACGCGTCGACGTTCGACTTGCGCGAGAAGGCGCTGCTGAAATTCGATCGCAGCAAGGTGGACGGGATCGAGGTGAGCGCGGGCGGCCGACTGTTGCAGTTCGCGAAAGACGGGCGCGAGTGGAAGGTCACCAAGCCGGTGCAGGCGCGTGCCGACTATGGCTCGGTCGAAGGCCTGCTGAACCGCTTGGAAGGCAAAGCCAAGTCGTTTGTGACAAACGAGGCGAGCCCAGTCGATCTGAAGAAATATGGCCTCGACAAACCTGAGGCAACGGTAAATCTCAGCATAGGCAGCTCAACGTTGACACTCCTCATCGGCGGCAAAGTCGACGAGGGCGCCGTGTATGCGCGCGATGGGTCGAAGCCGGCCGTCATGGCGGCCGAGAGCGCGCTCGCCGACGAACTGAAGAAAGGCACGGACCAGTACCGGCGCAAGGAGATCTTCGAGTTCCATGCGTTCAACGCGGACCGCTTCGACGTCACCCGCAACGGCCAGACCGTCGTGTTCGAAAAGGTGAAGGGTCAGGGTGACGTGCCCGAGAAATGGCGGCGCGTCAGCCCGAACGCGAGCGACCTCGATAGGGATACGCTGAATGGTCTGCTCTCGAAGCTCGAGAACCTGCGCGCTTCATCGTTCACCGAATCGAGGGCGAAGACCGGCCTCGACGCGCCGGCGATGAGCGTGCTCGTCAAGTTCGAGGACGGCAAGAAGGAAGAGCGCGTCACGTTCGGCAAAGCCGGCGCCGAGGTGTATGCCGCGCGCCAGGACGAACCCGGCGCCGCGAAGCTGGACGCGGCCGACTTCAATGAGGCGCTCAAGGCGCTCGATGGAGTCTCGAAGTAGGAGGGATGGTCTCAAAACCGACGTGGCGTCAAAGACGTGGCGTCCGAATTCAGGCGGACCTTTCTTGGTCCGGCTCAAGCCGGACGCCACGTACTGCCACGGTCCGCCTGAAGAGCGTGTGAAAAATGCGACGTTTTACCGCAGAGCACGCAGAGTTCGCCGAGAATCCTTAGAATTTTCTTTCCGCGGTCTCGGCGGTCTCGGCGGTTCGCGGTTTCTTCACAGGCTCTAAAGCCGGACACCACGTCAGATCGATTCGGGGTCCTACTTGTTGTAGATCAGCTTGGTGGTGGTCGATCCCCCCGGGTTCTCGGTCACTCGCGCGATGGTGAGCTGCGTGCCGCTCAGCGTCATCGTGTCGCGCATCTGGTTCAGCGCCGTGTTCCAGGTGTAGAGAACCAGCTTGTTCCCGTCCCAGCGCGACTTCGTTCGCCATCGGACGACGGCGGCCACGCCCGATTGGGATTCGCCCTGGGCCTCGGTAATCGTGTCGCTGCCGTCCAGCTTGTACACCATCTTCATCGGCTTGCCGTAGGTGTCGCTCTCGACCGTGATGTCGGTCCCGGTCTGTCTCATGACGAAGGTCGGCGCCGGCACGGCCCAGCCACCGCCCGTGCCCCGATATCCCGCCGGCTCGCTCTTGTCGTACTTCCACGTCCCCGAAAAGTCTGCTTTCCCTTGGGCCCACGCGAACGCGGGCAGAGCAAGGGCCAGCACCGCCACCAACAGCACGACTCGCCTCATTGCGATCCTCCTTCGCTTTCTTCAATCAAAGGCGCTGCCGCGACGGCCAGCGCCCTTTGAAACGTCAGTCTTGGCTGCCGCCGCCGGCCATCGGCATCAGCGGCCGGCCCCACACGATCTTCGCCGGATCCGCCCCCGGCTTCGGATGGAACTTTTGCGTGCGTCCACCGAAGACCTCGGCCATATACAGATTCCCATCCGCGTCGGCGGTCATCTGGTGCACGGCCCAGGTGTAGCCAGGTCTCGTGCCGAATTGTCCAAAGGCGGTTTCCAAGTGTCCCATGAGGTCGTACTTGACGACCCGCTCGGAAATCGAGTCGTACGCCCACACGTGCTCGTCCGCGCTCATGATCATCGTGTGCGGCGCGACGTTCGGCCACTCGTCGAGGAACTTGCCGTTCTCGTCGAACACCTGAATGCGTCTGTTCGATCGGTCGGAGACAAACACGTGGTGGTCGCGGCTGCCCACGGCGACGCCGTGCGGGGTGTTGAACTGGCCGGGGCCCGTGCCCTCGCTCCCCCACTTCAACAGGAACTTGCCGTCCTTGTCGAACTTCACGACGCGCTTGTTGCCGTAGCCATCGCTGACAAAGAAGCTGCCGTTGGGCAACCAGTCGATAAAGGTCGGTCGACGAAAGTGCTTGATGTCGTCGTTGTCGCCCTCTTCGTCCATCTCGCCGAGCATCTGTACTTCCCGCTTGCCGTCGTGGGTGAACTTGTGGATGACGTGGCGCATGTCGTCGACGACCCACACGTGCCGTTCCGGATCGTACGGGCTGATGTAGATCTGGTGCGGACCGCGGCCCCACTCAAACAGTTTGTCCCATTGGGTCCACGATTCGATCAGCTTCCCGTCGCCATCAACGAGCACGATGCAATTGGACATCGAGGCAATCGGCACGACGGCCGCCTGGACGTTGAAGAAACCCCAATTGCCCGGGAAGTTGTTCGGGACCTTGTCCGGAAGCTTCAGCTCGCCGCGGTTGGCCAGCCAGATTCTGTTGGGTGACTCCGCGAAGACACCGCCCTGCGAGCCCCAGATGTATCCGGGTTTTGGGTACGGATGGGCGAAGGCCGGCCACTTTTGGTCGGGAATCTCGTAGGCCCCCACGATCTCGCCGGAGCCGCCCTTGGGATACTGACCTGCGACGCCGCCGCCGCTCTGTGGAGCTGGGGCGCCACGGCCGCCGCCGCCGCCCCTTTGCTGGAGCGAGGCGGGCGAGCTGAGCAAGCCAAACACGAACACGCCGACGAGCGAAGCAAGCATCAAAAGAATAAACCTGCGCATTCAAACCTCCCAAAACAATGATGACGCGGAGTGTAGCAGTGGGCGCTTGAGGCTGCAAGTGCCCACGGCCTGCGCCCACGGTCTGACGAAGCGCGCCGCGGCGAGTCGCGGCCGTCCACGATCGTTCGGCTTGCGAGCAACATCATCAAGGGCGTAGAGTGCGCGCAGAGGTCGGTCACCAATGGCGGTCAGACTCGATCCGGAAGGCAACGAAATCGCCGCGCTCACGTTGCTGGTCCCATCCCTGGTGGGCTCTCGGGTACTCGAAGTCGGCTGCGGCGACGGGCGCCTGACGCGCCGGTACGCCGAGCGCGCCGCGTCGGTGCTGGCGATCGACCCCGACGAATCTGCGATCGCGACTCTCCGCAGCGACCCTCCTTCCAGACCGGTGGAAACACGCGCCATCGGGTTCGAGCATCTGGTCGCTCCGGACCGGAGTTTCGACGTGATCCTGCTGTCGTGGTCCTTGTGATGACTGCCGACTGAGGGCATGGTCGATGCCCTGCTTCGTGCGCGGCGCCTCCTGCGACCGAACGGCTGCCTTGTCGATGTGCACCCCACGGTTGAATCGGCGCATGTCGAGGTCGGTCTCGACCTCTGCACTGGGGACCTTCACGCCGAGGATGCGCGGCGGCGCCATGCGGCCGCCGATGCGGCGCTCGCGGCAATTGTCGCGCGCGGGGTCTTCACCAAGGAAGGCACGCAGGAGTTCTCGTTTCAACGGTACGCGGATACCGTCGAGGAGCTTTGGGAGTATGTCGCCGAGAAATGGACGGACGCGCATTTCGACGAGGCCACGCTGAACAGCACTCGGGACGCCCTGCACGCTCACCCAACGGCATCCCTGAGGCTCCGCGAGCAAGCGCGCGTCACGACGCTGCGCCCTGGGGTTGCGAGCGTCTGACGGGGCAGACCCTCTCGTGTATACTATTTTAAATTATTCCCTTATAAAGGGATTAAGTTTGAAATAGAATACTTACATGAAACGGACCCTGGGCCCCTTGGAGACACAACTGCTCGCCTATGCCCAGATGCGTCAGCTGCGAACCATCCGGAGCGGGGATCTCACACGGACGCTGCGACTCACGCCGAGGCAAGAGGCGAGGCTGCTGAGCCGCCTGGCCAAGGCAGCACTGATCGCCCGGGTTTGGCGTGGAGTGTATCTGGTGCCGCCGCGCCTGCCGCTCGGGGGCAAGTGGAGCCCGGACGAGATCCTTGCCCTGAACACGCTGATGGAGGACCGCCGGGGGCGCTACCAGATCTGCGGGCCCAACGCATTCAACCGTTACGGCTTCGACAACCAGATGTCGGCCCGAGTGTATGCGTACAACAACCGAATCTCCGGGGACCGCACCATCGGGACGGTGGCGCTGACGCTTATCAAGGTGGCGGACGAACGGCTCGGCGACACGGAAGAGGTGCAGACGAAGGAGGGGCTGACCGCGGTGTATTCGTCACGCGTCCGGACGCTGGTGGACGCGGTGTACGACTGGTCGCGGTTCAACGGCCTGCCCAGGGCGTTCGGCTGGATTCAGGCCGATCTGGCGTCCGGACGGGTCGGCGCGACGCAGCTGGTCCGGGCGGCGTTGGGCTACGGGGATATCGGAACGATCCGGCGGATAGGAGCACTCCTCGAGAGAGAAGCGGTGGATGCCTCGCTCCTGAGGAAGTTGGCGCGAGCGCTCAAGTCATCCACGAGCCTCATTCCTTGGATTCCCACGCGGCCGAAACGGGGACGCGTCGATCGTCGTTGGGGCGTCGTCTGGAATGACCGTGCCTGAATCAAGCCCGCTCCGGTTGCACGAAGACTCGGCATTCTTTCGGGAAGCGGTGAACTTCACGGCGTCGGAGACCGGATTTGCCTCCCGGCTCATCGAGAAGGACTACTTCTGTACCGTGCTCCTTCAGCACCTGGCAGCGGCCGCAGCCGAGTTGGTCTTCAAGGGCGGCACATCGTTGGCCAAGGTGCATGCAGGGTTTTATCGTCTGAGCGAGGATCTCGACTTTCTCATCGCGACTCCGGTCGACGCGTCCCGTGCCGACAGGAGTCGACGTGCCGCAGGTTCACGACGTGCGGTTATCGGGATCGAGCGGCATTTGCCCGGTCTCCGCGTCATCACCGCGTTCACCGGCGCGAACGACTCCACTCAGTACACGGCCGTCGTCGGCTACACCTCGCTGCTCAGTCTCCAAGAAGAGACCGTCAAGATCGAGGTGGGCCTTCGGGAGCCCCTCCTCACGCCCGTGATACCAGGCGGGGCGCAAACGCTGCTGCTCGATCCAGTCTCAGGCTCGCCGGTGGCACTGGCCTTCCCAGTGCCGTGTCTTTCGCGGGCCGAGGCGATGGCCGAGAAGCTGCGAGCCGCACTGTCGCGACGCGAGATAGCCATCCGCGATTTCTATGATGTCGATCACGCCGTCCGCCGGCTGGGCCTGCGTGTGCAGGACGGTGAGCTGGTAGGACTTGTCCGAAAGAAGCTGGCCGTACCTGGAAACGAGCCCGTGGATGTTTCGGCAATCCGGTTGACCGCCCTCAAACGGCAGCTCGAGTCCGAGCTGAAACCCGTGCTGCGCGACCGGGATTTCGCGGAGTTCGATTTGGAGCGCGCCTTCGCCGCCGTGGCCGAATTGGCGGCCGTGCTCGGTTGAACGGCCATGATCGCCGACATCAAGAACTTCCGGCGGAGCGGCGCGGGTCGGCTTACTTGGAAGTGTGAAAAACGTGATCCCAGAAGGACGAGGTGACGCCGAATCGCCGCTCCGGCGTCCGGTAGTGATGTTCGAGGTGATGCCGGCGGAGCGCGCGGAAGATGGCCCACTTCATCGTGCCGCGGTGGACCGCGTAGTGCGTCAGGTCGTAGCCCAGATAGCCGACGAGCAGGCCGGCAGCGACAGCGGCATGAAAGCTTCCCAGGCTGAGTCGTAGAATCGGATAGACGAGCAGCGCGATCGGGACGCTGGTGATCGGCGGCATCACCCAGCGCAGGTCGTCCTCGGGAAACGCGTGATGCACGCCGTGAATCAGATAGGCGAACGCCATCCCGCGCCGGCTGCGCGGCACGAAGTGAAACGAAAAACGGTGCATCAGGTATTCGGCCAGCGTCCAGCCGAGAAGGCCGCAGCCGAACAGCAGCGCGGTGAGGCTGGCGGACACGCCGGATCTCACGCTCAGCCAGAGGAAAAACACCGCCGGGGGCAGAAAAATCGGGGGCAGGACGGCCGGGTTCGTCCGGCTGACCCGCTCGAGCCAGGCCTGCTCGAACATGCGGGGCCTCCCCGGCTGCGGCCGCGACCAGTCGTGCAAGCTGAGTCTGATCGAGCCGACCACGCGGACGCCCCCTGGCGGGAAATGCCGGGGCACCTGCGCCCAAGCGGTCGCACGCGGCTGAGTGTCGACGGTGGACATGCGCGTCCGCTACCTTACTGCCTTCACCGGACGCGCGCAAGCAGCTGACGTATACTCGATGACCTGATGTCTGCGCCACAGGCGGATTTCATCCGGGTCAGCTATCCCCAACCGCACGCTCTGCGCGCACGGCAGATTCTCGCCGCCCATCCCGACATCAGAACACTGACCGGCCATACGCCCTCCACCGCCTTGTTCGTCGTGGCGCTCGTCGCGCTCCAGCTCGCGTTGGCCGTGGCCGCGCGCCAGATGCCCTGGTGGGCGCTCTTGCTCGGTGCCTACGCGATCGGCGCGACCATCGACCACGGCCTCTGGGTGCTGATCCACGACTGCACGCACAACCTCGTGTTCGAAGGTCCGGCAGCCAATCGCCTGCTGGCCGTTGTCGCAAACGTCCCGTTCGTGCTGCCAGCGGCGATCTCGTTTCGAAAATATCATCTGCTGCATCACCGGCATCTGGGAGAGCCGGATCTGGACGCCGACGTGCCCGGGCCGCTCGAGGTCAAGCTGATCGGCCGGACGGCGCCGAGA
>JAHFUJ010000381.1 GCA_023265105.1 Acidobacteriota bacterium | reverse complement strand
CGGTGCCGAAGGGCTACCCGGAGCCGGGTTTATTTCAGCAGTCGATCGGGTGGGTTGACAAGGACGGGAACGGGATTCGGTATCAGCAAATCATCTACTCGAATGCGTACCACGGCATGGGCGTGTACCCAGTACCCCCAACTGGCGGCGCCGGCCGGGGCGGTGGCGCCGGTGCTGGAGGCGCTGGGGCCGCCGGACCGCCTGCACCGGGCGATCGCAGATAAATCAGGCGGCACCGGGCTCCGGTGCAGTTGAATAGACGACCGGCCTTCTAAGCCAGGGGGCGAGCGCCTGCGGCTGTGCCGAGCGAGCGTGCGAGCGAGGCACGCGAGCGGGGGTGGGGCCCCGCGAGCATCAAGAAAAGTTCGAGTCCTGCCGGGCGCGCCAGTATTTGCGGATTCGTTCGAGAAATCGTCAGGTAGGGCTTCCGTCCTAGTCCTTCCCCACACGTCAGAACCCCTCAATTTCCGCGTGGCAGTCCGCGTGGCAGCATGTTCGCGTGGCAGAGCGCGTGGCACCCGACGTGCGTTCCCTGCGGGCTACCGGTTGACGACAGTCACATGAAACCGATGGAAGCTATGCTATCGAAGCACCTTTGTTCCTGTTGCAGTTTTCGCAGAGAAGCTGGATATTTCGGTCGGTATTACTGCTACCCTTCACGAGCGGAATGATATGGTCGTATTCGAGAAGCTCATTGCTGCCGCATTTCACGCATCTGCCTCCGTCGCGCTGCCACACGAACAAGCGAACGTCATCTGGGATCGGAATTCGTGGCGTGCCTGTAGATTTCTCAAACCGCTCGAAGGCTTCAACCTCGCGGCGGAGCTTTTCGAGCGACCGCTCTTCCGCTAGAACCCGATGCTTGACCCGCAGAAGTATTTCGTCGGTTACGCTGCCGATCTCAGTCGCCCTCACAATGTAATTCCGATAAATCCAGAAACCAGGGCCAAGATTGAGAGCCACCGGTTCGCTCATCTGGTGCTGAAGCTGTTCTTCAGACAGGCCGAGCGGAACGTGAACGGTGCGGGCTGTAGCTCCCTCGCCGATGATGACTTCGAGTTCCGGGAGGTCGTTCTCGTCGCGCCAATTCCCCAGCACTTCTATTTTCACGGCGGAAAGTATAACGGCTCACGGCGTCCGATTTCGGGCTTGTGCAAAGTTCTGAGCTTCATCCGGCGGTCGCTTTCGGTGCTTCCGGACCTGATCCACGAGTGGTGCGGCGAACAGCTTCGACGGATCGAACTCGCTGAGGGTGAAGCCGTCAAGCCAAGACTCGCAGCCACACGAGAAACAGCGCAGCCGGGGGCAATTGACGTTCCAGCGAGTGGTGACACGTACCCGCAGGCGTGCCTCCCAGCGTGGCGATGAAGCTTGACGGGTCACAAGACGGAATCCGTGTATCGCCGCTACGCCATCGACGATCGTGACCTGCGCGTGGCCGTCGAAAGGCTTGACGCGTTCAGTGCCGTCGCAACTCGATGACCTCGCCGGAACCGCCCGGCTGACGCTCGAACAGAAGCACCTTGTCGAAGGCAAAATCGAAGGTCCACTGCGCAAGGCTCTCCGAATGCACACAGACCTCGCCGGGACCGAGAAATAGATCGTTGACGATGACCAGCCATGTCTCGGAAGCGACCTGATGATACTCGGCCAGGCGCAGGTTCTTCTCGGCGATCCGTTCCCCGATCAGTTCCCGCGAAGCAAGCACCGTATCGCCCACTCTGAAGCACAGCCAACGCCCTTGCGCATCCAGCGCAGGGAACACACCAATGCTATTGTAGCCCTCCGGTACATCGGGCCACTCGAAGCTGGCGTTGTCGTCACGGTGCACATGCACAAAATCAGCGAGGGACTTCGCCAGCACTCCGACTTTCAATTGGTCTGCGTCATTTGAAAAGACCGGACTGACATCGACGGGCTTGGCGTCAGGACGCTTGCTGTGGAGCGCCTTGGCCCTCGGCGCGACATTCGCTAGACGTCCGCCCTCGGCGCGAGGCGCTTCACGGCAGAGTTCCGTCACTTCGATCCCGAGCGTGCCCGACGCAACAGGCAGCAGGAAGTCTGGCCTCTCGTGCGGTACGAGGTCACCTCGCGGGAAGATCGGTGATGCCCGACGCGCCTCCTCAAGGTAGAGCAGCTCGATTTCCTTCTTTCTGTCCATCGTCTCTATCGTAGACGAGCGTGTTCACATTCGTGTTCACAGCGCGACTTTCGGCAGAATGCCACGCTTCCACTGGTTGTTTTGGCGGCGAAGCTCGACGAGCGGATTTGTCAAACACCGATCCACACTACGATCCACACAAGCACGAGGATCAAGTATAGAACTGAACATCGTTCATTCTCAAATCTCGAATCTGTCGCCGGGCACCAGGCCCAGCAAACAAGTGATTCCGGGCCATCCTGATCGACTGTCAGAACGGCCCGGTTTTCGGAGGATTTCAGCGGGTCGGTTCGGCGGGTTTTTGGGTCAGCCACCGCTGTAGGTCGCTTGAATTAACCCAAGGCCTTAGGTATCATTGATCGTGCCGACGCTAATCCGCGAGGACGGATTCGAGGTTCGGATCTATACCCTCGATCATCCACCGCCGCACGTTCACGTCGCGAAAGCTGGTGCCATCGTGAAGATCGACCTGGCAACGCATCAGGCGATTGAGATCCTCGGCGCGATCTCGGATCGCGACGTGAAGCGGGCGGAACGCCTTGTTGCGAGGAATGCAGTCTTCTTGAAACAACAATGGGAGAAACTCCATGACGGTCGTTAACGTGACCGCAAAAGATCGTGAACGTCTGGCACGCGCGCGCGCCCTGGGGCAGGCGCGCTCTCAGGATCCTTCTGGCGTCGTGGATGCCCGGTACGATGCCGAACGAGATGCCGTCGATTTGACGTTCCGCAACGGCGGATCGATGACGATTCCGCGGAAGATAATTCCGGGCCTCGACCAGGCGCCTGCTGCGGCTCTCGGTTCGATCAGCGTCTCTCCGGCGGGAGACGCCTTGGCCTGGCGATCCCTCGACGCGGACGTCTATGTTCCGGGCCTCATCGAGCGGGCGTTCGGCACACGCCTGTTCGCCGCGGCAACCGGTCGACGAGGTGGTCGCCGACGATCGAAAGCGAAGGCTGCCGCAGCGAAGATCAACGGCGCGAAGGGCGGACGTCCACGCAAGCGGGTGTCAGCGTAAAGTCGATCCCTGCGCAGTCGTGGCAGGTGCGCTATTGCCGTCCCAATCTTTGACGGCTCCATCCTCGGTCTTCAGAAACCCGAAAGACAGCCGTTGGACCACCTGGAAGTCGCAATTGGACTACATTCTTCCGGCGCGCGTCTACAGCGCCGACAAGGGCCGCGAGCATTACTCGATGACCGTTGTCGATTACACCGGCCTCGAACAACAAGGCATCGAGCGTTCCAAGACGTGTCCGCCCGGGAACGCGCAGTCCCGTCCAAACGCCGGCCCCGTCATCGGCCCCGGGTACTGGAAGCAGGATGAGCGAGGGGCAATCGTGTACGGGACGTTCAAGCTCCTTCAACGCGACGCGAAGCTGACAAGTCTCGCGTGGGAATGGCAGGACATGGTTGAAGGACATTTCATACAACTGACCAACAACGCCGATCAGTCCCGCACGTTTGCCTTCGTCGCCATGCGTGAAAACAAGCTGTACATCCTGGAGGGCACGGTGCCGAAGGGCTACCCGGAGCCGGGTTTATTTCAGCAGTCGATCGGGTGGGTTGACAAGGACGGGAACGGGATTCGGTATCAGCAAATCATCTACTCGAATGCGTACCACGGCATGGGCGTGTACCCAGTACCCCCAACTGGCGGCGCCGGCCGGGGCGGTGGCGCCGGTGCTGGAGGCGCTGGGGCCGCCGGACCGCCTGCACCGGGCGATCGCAGATAAATCAGGCGGCACCGGGCTCCGGTGCAGTTGAATAGACGACCGGCCTTCTAAGCCAGGGGGCGAGCGCCTGCGGCTGTGCCGAGCGAGCGT
>JAHFUJ010000380.1 GCA_023265105.1 Acidobacteriota bacterium | reverse complement strand
GCCCAACACCTATCAGCCCTCCCCTCGTCAAGGGCACAGATCTTCTCCGTCCGGTCGTCGGGTCAAGAAGACGCGTGACCGCAAGCCATGACCTCCGAATCATCGCGTTCCCGTTCAGTGCCGTCTTCGTTTCCAGCGCAGGCTTCCACCCGGATGTCGGTGTGGAACCCAAACACCTATTGAGGCTCATGCTTCGCGTGGCGAAGCGCGAGGGTCGTGAGACCCGCGCGGCCTAGAAACTCATTCGGGCCCTCATGCCGGCCTCCTCATGACGAGCGACGTCGCCGGAGCGCGTCCGTTATCGCCAGGCTCGGGGGAGGAGCGGCGCATCCCGTGAACGCGTGTGCGTCATGAAGAAGAGAGCGAGTGTCCCATCAAGCGCGCGCGCTGCCGGACCTGTGGCTCATGATCGAGGGCTCGTGGCGCTCCGGGCGCACGCGTGCGATGCGATCTCGGCGAGCTCGGTCCCGTGGCTCGAGTTAGGCGTCTGGCTCTCCCGCTCTCTTCCTCTCTACGCCGCGCGGAACTTGTCCATGGAGAACACCGTCCCACGCGACAGCATGTAAAAGACCGCTCGCCCGATCTTGTGGGCAAGAATCGACAAGGCTTTCCCTTTTCCGTGCTTCTTTTCGATCTCGCCCAGCATCTTTTTCCCACCCGGCGCGTGGCGCAGGAAGAGGACGGCCGCTTCCGAGAAGGCCCACTTCAGATGGACGTTCCCCATCTTGGCGCCGCCGGTCCCCAGGGTCTTGCCGGCGGACGTGTGCGTACACTTCACCAGCCGCGCATACGAGGCAAATTCCTGCACCCGATCGAAGCGGGTGATGTCGTGGATCTCATAGAGCATCGTCAGCGCCAACACCTTGCCGATGCCCGGGACCGATCGCAGGCGATGGAAGGCATCGCCGTCATGGCGCTTGGCCTCGCGGACGATCGTCAGCTCGAGATCGGTGATGAGATCGTCGTAGCACTCCAGGAGCGCCAAGTCCACGTCAATGCTCTTGCGCACGCTCGGGTCCGGGAAGTGCTCACTCACGCCGGCCCGATTCGCCGGATAGGCGAGGCGCCGCCCGAACTCGGGTAGCTGATATTGGGCGCGCGTGTTCTGGATGTGTGCGAGCAGCTGGCCGCGCTTCCGTACCAAGTGCAGTCGACGCCGGAGGAGATCGCGCGTGGCCCGCATCGCGGCCGGATAGACGTATGCCTGCGGCAGGAGACCGCCACGGAGCAAGGCCGCGATCTTCTGCGAGTCGATCTTGTCGTTCTTGGCTTTGCCCCCGTGGATCGCCTTCATCGCCAAGGCATGGCCGAGCACGAACGTGATGCCCTGGGCGGCGCAGAGATCGGCGAGCCAATACCACGTGAACATGCACTCCGCGGCGACGACCAGATCGTCGCGGTACGGCACAATCGTCTCGAGAAAGGCCTCGGGATTCGATGGCACGTTGCGATGCACGAGCACCTGGCCGGTCGCGTCGAGGATGCAGACGTACATGGTCTTCACGTGAAGATCGATCCCGCAATAGTGGCGATGCTGACGGTTGTAGAATCTCATTCGGTCCTCCTCCTGCGCGGCATGCGCGCATATCCCTGCGCCGAAGCCTACTCAGTGAGTAGGTGGCAGGGGGAGGGCTGAATGAGCATCAAGCGGCTGCACCGGACGGCCACGCGTCAAGAGCGGTGAGCGGCCGCCGGTGAGCCGCCGCGTTAGGCCGAACCCACAAGATCTAATGGTAAAGATCGATTTACTCGTTCTCGATCGAACGGCCTGGGCAGCGGTGGCGGAAGATCCCGCCGCGTTCGCGGGCGAGCACGCGCTCACTCTGGGTGTCGAACCGGGTCTCCTTCTCACGGTCGGCCAGCAAACCGTGGCGATGCTCCAACGAACGGGGGCGACCAGGCCTTGGACCGGGTACCTCGCCGTGGATCGGGCGCAGCAGATCATCGTCGGGACATGCAGCTTTACAGCACCTCCGGACCCTGAAGGCGTCGTTGAGATCGCGTACTTCACGTTCCCGCCCTTTGAGGGTCGAGGTTATGCCACTGCGATGGCGGCGGGACTTGTAGAAATCGCGGAAAGCACTACGGGAATCCGGCGGGTGCGGGCTCACACGTTGCCGGAAGGAAACGCGTCGACGCGGATTTTGGAGAAGCTTGGTTTTGAACGAGTCGGCGAGGCTGTAGATCCAGAGGCTGGCCACGTATGGCGCTGGGAACGCAAGGAGGCCGGCACATCGTTTACAGGAGTCGGCCTAACAACAACTGGAGCCGACGGCGCGATCGAATGAAAACCAGTGCTGCGCCGCGGCTCAGTTGTAGGCGTTATGCGGACGGCGCGTGATTCGTTTTTCTCCTCTTGGTCGGTCCGTGCGGTTTCGGACGTCTGGGGCAATGGCGGGCAACGAGCTGACTCGTAGAGGCGCTGAGGTGTCGCGCCGGTGGTCTTCCGTTGCTGCTACGACCGACAGTGGCGGTTTCAACACTGGGGGGACGTCACTCGGCGCACTCCGGTCGCCATCGTCGGGCGGCTGGGTGTGGCCTTCGGCCGCGTCATCGGGTGCGTCACGCTGACTCGGCCCACGTGAGTCGTGCGCGGCCTGGCGTGCATCGAAGGTCGGAGCCGTCGTCGGGCGTCATCGTCGGTGAGGAGGCCGCGTTCGACGGGCCGTATAACACGGCGCTGCACCCGACGCGCGTCGGCCCGCTCGCGCGCGCCGCCGCGTCCCCTCGCTCGGTGGTATCGTGACTCGCTCGGCGCGGGTGAGCGCCAACGTTAGGCGGCAAGGGGCTTCACAAGAACGTCAAGACCGCAGGGAACTGAGTGGGACTCTCATGGACACTTCTCAAAGTGCCGCAGGATCGCCGCAGGTCGCTTCAAGGAAAGATCGCTTCGATCTGTGTGTCGGCATGCTCAAGGCGTACTATGACGCACTCGAGGGACGGCTCGAGAAGTCTGTGGCGTTGCTCGTCGTGGTAGTCGGTTGGCTTGTTACCTCCGACAAAGCAAGGGCGGCGCTCGCCGGTGTTCCAGTTCTGTTTTGGTGCGCAGTCGTGACTCTGACTGCCGTCGTTGCACTCTATTGCTGGAACATCGTTCATTGGGTCCGGCGCTTTAGGGAAGTTCAAGCGTCCGTTGACGAGCTGAAGTACGTTGAGCACGAGTACTACACCAGGTACAGGTTTCCAAGTTGGGTCATCTCTACGTACCTCGCGCCCGTCCTCCTGCTGTACGCGTTCGCTGTGGGGTGTTTGATCCTGGTCGGGCTTGGAAGGCTGCAATAGTTGCAAATACGCTGCCGCCTAACAGGCGCTGCACCCGTCGGCGCCGCCGCACCATCAGGTCACTCGAGGCAGTTGCAAGCGGCGCCGCGGGTGAGCGCTGACGTTAGCCCGTCGTTCGCTTCGGGCGACCTGAAATGACTCAACAGTACTTCTCGAAAGGTCAGTTTCGGTGTTGGAAGCGACACTGCTGCGTTTCCTGCGGCAGCGTGTTTCGGTACGCGCTGCGCAGAGACGTGATCGGCTCTGCCGACACACCTGCCGGATCCGAAGCAAGCGCACAGCGGCAAATTGCTTCACAATACGGGGCGATCGATGTCCATCCATGTCCTACGTGCGGCGTCATTCAGCCAGAAATGTTGGGGTTACGTCGTTTTGCCAATCATGGCCTACTGGCCCTCGGTCCGTTGATTCTTAGCGGCGTCCTCATGTTGCTGTTTAAGCTTTACCCTTTGCTCTACGCTCTGGCCTGGAGCAGCAAGCCCACGATTTCATGGTTGGTGGTCACCTTATTGTTCGTGAGCTTTATCGTCCACTTAAGACTCGTCACCGCGACCCCCGATTCACGTTCCAGTCGCCAGCAAGGCATTGACAGCTCACGTCGTTCACTGAAAGAAGGCCGTCTTATACTTGAGCGGGGCGGAAGTACTCAGCCAGCGTTTACGGATTCGCGCCGTCAGTTGCGGTTTCGGGAGGTCTTAGCACTATGCGTTCTCGG
>JAHFUJ010000379.1 GCA_023265105.1 Acidobacteriota bacterium | reverse complement strand
AGGATGCCAACGTAAGCGCATCGCCCCTCACACTCGGCATGACGTGAGTGGGCGAGTCTGGCAATCCGCGTCGCGCTTACGACTTTGGCCGCCTGATGACAGGACTAGTCCCAAAATAAGCGCGTTTGCGGCTCGGCCACGGCGCGAAAACGTGTGGAATCGCGGCGCGGGCCTCGCCCCTCGGCTCGATGTCCGGTGGCGAATTCCACTCGATTGTCGTCCGTCGGCTGATTCTCCATACGCGTTGACGAGTGTGTCGTGCATCCGGGCCTCTCTATCCCGGTTTCAGGACCGTCGCTCAGCAGCGTAACGGCTCGCGCCAGTGATCGAACCCGCGGAGGAAGACGGCCTGCCACGAATTCCAGGCGAGCAAGCGGAAGACCAGCCGGCGACTCGTGCGCACGATCTGCACCGGAATCAGCATGAAGGCGTGGAGAAAGGCTTTGAATTCCATCCGCAGGACGGCGGCTTTCTCGGCCGCGTAGCGCGCGGCCCAGCGGCCGGTTTCCGGCAGCCGCAGCGCAAACCAGGCCTTCAGCGTCCACGCGAGCGCGGCCATGACCATGTAGGCCCCGTTACTCAGCAACGTGTCGACGGGCATCCGCGTAGCGCCGACGCCATGTTTGAGTTGATCGATGAGGTTCTCCTGGTTACACCGGTCGTTCGCCAGAAAGACCACGTCCGCCGCCGCAGTCTCGTGATCGTTCGTGAGATAGAAGAAGTAACGAATCTCGTCGAACAGCCGCTGCGCGCCTTGCTCGACGGAGATGTTCTTTCGCACGACGACCATGCGGTACGGCGTCGTACACGCGACCGGTTGGTACGCGAACTCGGCCACCGCCTCGGCCCTCAGCCGAAGATTCTTGAATTCCCGCTCGATGGTGGTGGCCTGTTTCACGTTCACGGGTCGGTGCCGCGGCTCAGTCTGAATCTCCTCAGGCGGGCGCCGCACCAACGGCCGCCACGTCCGAGCCGGCAGGGCGTCGGCCGCGCGGATCAGATTCACACGCGCATCGTACCCGAAGATAAACCGCACGCCGGCGGTGTCCCACCGATCCAGATGGGCGGTCTGGCTGAAATCCGTGTCGCCGCGGAAGGTGATCCGGCGAAACCCCGCGTCCTGGCACAGCATGCGCGCTTGATCGAACCGCTCGGCGGCACCTTCCGACGAAGGGCGATTGCCGCTTCGATTGATCAAGTACAACGGCTCTTGCGTGTTCGCCAGCGACACGATCAACGGGTGATAGCCCCACACGCCCTCATACGAAATGTCCATCCCCTCCTTGCACGCCCCGGTCGTCTCCGCCAGCGTGCCGTCGGCATCGATCACCGCTTCGTCGAAGAACGCGGCCGGTTGCGTGCGCCACACCCGCACGCGCGTTTCGTTGATCGCGGTCTGCAACGCCTCAATCGCGGCTTCGTCAAACCGCCGACAGAAATCGCCCGCGGTCGTCGGGTCGGGAATCCGCTGCGCCCCCAGCGCATCGAGATACACCTCGTCCTGCCGACGCCGCTCGATATCCTGCAAGCACGTCCCGCCACACAGGACGTTGTACGCGATCCCCAACACGTGATCCGATTCGTGATACGGCAGGTGCACCTTCAACACCTCCAGCCGCTCATTGATCGCCGCCTCCAACCCGGTGTGCTGTGCCAACCGATGCATCGCGCCGATGCCGCCACTCGCGAGCCCGCGCACCCGATCGCTGTGCTCGTACTGAATGTTGTGGGCCCGATACATCGGTGTCGCTTGCGCCTTCCAGGTCCGTGGGCGCAGGCGCCGCTCGATTCGGCGTTTGCGCCGCGCCACATTTTGATGTCTACTCGTCGTCACTCGAAATGTCCTCCCCTGTCAGAGTTTCTGGTTTAGGCACCGTGAATCTCTGCTATGGGGTACGGGCATTTCGAGCGTTTCGCTTACACGCCGAGCCGCAAACGCGCTTGTACTGGGAACTAGCCCAAGTTCGTCACGAAAACGGCTGGAGGTCGGCTAATCCTAGGAATTCTGCTCACGAGGCCGCGAAGTCTCCACTACATTCGGCGTTCGACTCGAGATGCGTGGGAAGAGCGATCTCCAGCTGATCGAGGAGCCGCTGCTGTTCTGGCGTGGGCTCGGTCACACGACGGAGACGGATCTCTCGACCGTCGGTCGTCGGCAGGACAATGTCCGCGCTTTGCAGCGTGGCGAGGAGGCCCAGGGCTCTCGCCGGCGTGAGCCCGGTGCCACGGCGGTGGAGCAGATGTTTCAACGTCACCCAGAGCGCGTAGCCGAGAAACGCGACGAGGAGATGGGCCTTCACGCGTCGCTCGAGTTGATGAAACACCGGCCGCACCGCCAATTCGCTTTTCAAGGCGCGAAAGGCAGCCTCCGCCTCGGTCAACTGGATGTACTTGGTCCAGAGCTCCTCGACCGTCTGGCCCACGAGATTCGTGCGCAACAAGTAGGCGCCCTCGCGCGCGTCGCGCCAGGCGCGCCGGTCTTCGATGAGCGTCCAATGGAGCCGCGGTTGGCCGTCCTCGTCGCGCACCGCCATCTCGTACAGATCGGCGACGCTGGCGTACGACGCTTGCAGCCGCCCGAGGATGCGCTCGATCTTCGCGCGGTCTTTCAGCCGACCGGTGGCCACCCGCGTGGCCAGTCTGCGCAAGCGGTCTTCGAGACGCGTCGAGAAGCGGCGTCGAATGGCGAGCTCCTTCTCGCGCCGCGCGGTCGATCGACACAGCACATAGGTTTCGGTGCCGCCCGGGATGGGCACGAGTTGCGCTTCGACCTCGTCGCGGACTTTGATCCAGGGGCCGTCCAGCAGCGCCTGCTCCACGTGACGCAAGGTCGTCCGCCGCGTGCCCACCAGATACTGGCCGCCCCGGCGGCGGATGGCCGCCAGATTCGCGTCGCTCACGATGCCGCGATCAAACACCCAGACGCGACGCGCCTGCCCGTACTTGCGCTCGATCATCCGCATCACGGTCTCGAGCGTCGTCACATCGGCGCGGTTGCCGTTAAACGTTTCGTAGCTCAGCGGGAACCCGTCGACATTGACGATGACGGCCAGGACGACCTGCAGACAATCCGGTCGATGATCGCGGCTATATCCGCGGCGCATCATCGGATTCTTCTCCGCGGCGCCTTCGACATAACTACTCGTCAGGTCGTACAGCAGGACGTCGAACTCTGTCGCGAACAGCTCGCCGTAGCGGGCCGTGAGATGGCGCTCGAGCGCGGTCTTGTGCGGCAGGAGGTGATCGAGCGCGCGATAGAGCCGGCTGTCGTTGACGGTGCCGTCGGGCAGATGCAGGAGATCGTCGAGCGCCGTCGTCGGGTACCAGCGCTCTTCGATCGCGAGCTCGCTCCCGGGCGCGCAGAGCCGATTGATCGCGAGGACCGCGGCGATCCGCGACCACGGGACGTCAGCGGGCACCGCGTCCACGTGCGCCTCGAAGAACTCGTCCAGCCGCAACTGGCGCCAGAGCGCCAGCCCGAGCAGCGCGGGCCCCAGTTGCCGCGTCCGCTCCAACCGGACGCGCTGGACCAGGACCTGCGCGACCTCCGCATCGTCGGGGGGCGGCGCGATGTCCGACGGAAACAGTTTCAGCTGGTGGCGTTCGCCGGCGTCATTGAACACGTCGATGGTCTTCAGCCACCGCGCCTGCGCCGAATCATTCAACTCCCCGAGATGACAGAGCGTCCGTTGGCGCGGACCATCCCGTGTGCGCACCGACTCGACGAGCGACCAGTAGGTGTGTGGTTTGCCATCCTTCTCGCGATGATTGGCGCGGAGAAACATTGGCGCCGATGGTCGCATGCGCGATCACTGGCCGCAAGAGGGTAGGTCTACACTACATCGTGAATCGAACACCCGCGTATTGATAGCGAAGGACTTATGGCGACGTGCGACCGCAAAATCCCTTTATCTGCCGTTTTCGTGACGAAGATCGGCTAGGAAGGATGGCGCCGGGCGCTGGGTGCTCGATGCACCCGGCGCCTCGGCCTCGCGCGAACATTTC
>JAHFUJ010000075.1:8141-16698 GCA_023265105.1 Acidobacteriota bacterium | reverse complement strand
TTCGCGGCATCGACGCGGCATCCGGCGATGCGGTTGTCATCATGATGGCGGACGAGTCGGACGATTGCCGCGACGTCGTGCGGTACTGGCAGAAACTGAACGAGGGCTACGAGGCCGTGTTCGGGAGTCGATTCATCTCGGGCGGCGGAACGATCGACTATCCATTTCCGAAATACGTGCTCAATCGGATCTTCAACCTGTCGCTGCGGATGCTGTTCGGGTTCAAGTTCAACGACACCACCAACGCCTTCAAGGCCTACCGCAAGACGACGCTCGAGGGTCTCCGCCCGTTCCTGTCGCCCCACTTTAACCTCACCGTCGAGCTGCCGCTGAAAACCGTCGTCCGAGGCTATTCCTGGACGGTGATCCCGACGACATGGCGAAACCGCCGCGTCGGCGTCGCGAAGTTGAAGATCCGGGAAATGGGCGCTCGCTACATGTTCATCGTGATGTACGTGTGGCTGGAGAAGTATTTCAGCCGCGGCGATTTTCGAAAGCCTCCCGATCCACTCGACGGCCGGGGAGCCCACTCTTGATCGCTCGACATCGGAGCGCAGAGGGCTTCGCGATTCCCTTCGCGAACAGTTCGTGGATCGAGAGAGCCTGCCTTCCGCTTATGGGCGTCATGTCGGCGTCGATCACGCTTCTGAACTTCCGCGCGCAACATGATTTTCACACGATTACGAAACACCTCGTCTTCAAGGAACGGATTCTCCACGGTTTCGCCACCACGGACGTCGTGCCCAGTTATCCCATACCGCCTACGTTCCCGATGTGGGGATATGGTTGGGTGCTTTTGCTGACGACCAACAAGCTCCTGCTGATAGCGCTTCAGATTGCCGTCGGGTTGTTCTCGGTCTGGTTCTTTCTCAGGATCCTCGACGAGTTCAGCCTGTTGAACCGGTGGTCTCGGATCGTTCTCCGGATCTTCATGGTGTTCTGCATTCCATGGTACGCGTACAACTCGTTCGAATGGTCTCAGAGCCTTGCGACATCGCTCCTGATCCTGTCGCTGAGCCTGTTGATCCGTGCCGCTCACCGAAACTCGGCCGCGTGGTGGTGGCTTGGCCTTTCGGCCGCGTGCTTCGGGTTGAACCTGAACTTGGCGTCGGACTTATATCTGCTCCCCTTCCCGCTGGCCTTCGCCTATTGGTGGTATACGGGACCTTCACGCGCGGCAACGGCGCGGGCCACGTGGTGGCTCGCGGGTGTGGTGTTCACGCTCGTGCCGTGGATGACCTATACGTGGCACGCCACCGGCACGCCCCTGGTGAAATCAACGAACCAGGGACATGTGTTGTTCATCGGTTTGGGACAGGATCCGCAGCGACGATTCGGCGTCACTTACAGCGACGCCGATCCCAAGATGTACCAGATTCTCAGAGATCAGTTGGGTGAGACCCTTGAGGGACGCTTGGACGCGAGTTGCTCGTACGAAGCCGATGCCGTGCTGCGCCGAGCGTTCGTCCAGTTGGTAACCGACAAGCCGCGGACCTATCTGAATCTCGTCTGGTTCCGGTTGCGTCAGATTCTGAGCGGCGAAATAGGCACCTACTCTGGCGAGTTTGACGAAGGCGAGAATGTGGGAAGCTTCGGGATAGGCGCGCCGTTGCGGACGCTCGTTCGACGAGTGACTCAGCGGGCGGGAACCCTGCTTCAGCTTGGAACCACGCTGTTCGTTCCTGCGGCACTGTGGGCGGCCCTCCGGCGTCGACGAGCGGCGTGGGCGTTCGTGCTGCTGCCGATTGCCTACCAGTATCTGAGTGGCTCCGTCGCGGTACTCCAGCCCCAATACCTCTCCAACCTCATCCTTCTCCAGTTACTGGTCTGCGCGCACGGCCTCGGAACGGCGTTCTCGTTTCTTCTTGAGAAGAGATGGATGCGGGAGTGCCGAACGACGCGGTTCTCAAAGGGCGATGGCTGATGTATCGTGGGGCAGCATGGTGGCTGGTGGCTCGTGGCTGGTGGCTGATGGCTGGTGACTGGTGGCTTCGGGAGTGAGTCGATGAGTCGCCGGTGGATCGCGCGGAGCGTGGGAGCCGGCGTCGCGCTGGCCGCCGTCTACACGCTCTCGCCCTTGACGGTGTGGGTCGCGGGTCTCGCGGTCCTCGTCATGGCGATCGCCGGTCGAGGCCTGCCGGCACCCGAACGGCGCATGTTGTCTGGCGTCATCGGTTTGGCGCTGGTCCTGCGTGTGTGCGCGGTCGGCGCCATATTTCTTGTCAACATGCCCGTTCACGACGATCAGTTCGTCGGCGCGGCGACCGGTGACGAGGCATACACCGAAGCGCGGGCGCTCAGAACGCGTGACATCCTCCTCGGCAACGGAGGCAACAAGTACGATTACGTCGTCGCCTACGACGAGTACGGGCGCAACAGCTACGTCTCGCTGCTGACGGCGATCCAGGTCATCTTCGGGCCCAGTCCGTACGGCATCAGATTGCTCAACACCATGCTCTTCATCATCGGCGCCATCGTGCTGTTCCGAATGACGCGGCCGACTCTCGGCGCCACTCCCGCGTTCGCCGCCCTCAGTTTTGTGCTGTTTCTTCCATCGCTGTTCGTTTGGTCGATCTCTCTGCTCAAAGAGTCGCTGTACTTTTGCGGGACCGCGATCGCGCTCGCAGGAGTCGTCGGCGCGATACGTTCCCCGATCTGGCTGGCGCGCGCGGCAGCGGTGCTGAGCAGCGTGGCTGCGGCCGTGATCATCCGGGACGTCAGATCGGGCGCCCTCGTGCTCACCGCCACCGGTCTGGCGATGGGTCTCGGCGCGTACGGACTCACGCGGTCGAGGAAAGCCATCGTGCTCGCGTCGTGTGCGACCGCGATCGGCCTCCCGCTCCTGCTGTCGCAGCCGCTCATTGCGCGGCAGGTCACCGCGGGTCTCGAGGCGATGGCCAAGACGCACACCGGGCACGTCTTCACGGTCGGCCACGCCTACAAGTTGCTCGACGAGGGGTTCTACGTGAATCCGGTCACGCCGTCCGCCTCAACGTTGACGCTGACGCCGGGCGAAGCGGCGCGGTTCGTCATCCGGGCGGCCGTCAGTTTCGCGACCGTTCCAACGCCGTGGCAGCTGCAGTCGAGGCGGGAGCTGCTCTACTGGCCGGAGCAGGCCGTGTGGTACGCGCTCATCGTCCTGCTGCCGTTCGGCGCGGTGGCCGGCTGGCGGCGCGACCCGCTCGTCACCTGTGTGCTCATCGGCTACGTCGTTCCCATGGCCGCGGTCCTGGCCTTGACCAACGGAAACGTCGGCACGCTGGCCCGCCTCAGAGGTCTCGTCATTCCGTACATCGCCTTCGTGAGTGCGGCTGGCTTTGTCGGGCTGGGCGAACCCGTCAAGGCGCTCGAGGTCTCGACGTGACGCCGCTCATCGACGATCGCGGGCGACTCGCCGGCCGAATCAATCTGTTCGACGCGATGGTCGTACTCTTTGCGTTTCTGCTCATCCCGGTTGGTTACGGAACGGCGTTGCTCTTTCGAACTCCGGCGGTTCGGATCGACTCGGTCACGCCGGCGCCCATCACCAAGGAGGAGCGGCGCGTTGCCGGAGGGAGCAGACTCGTGGCGAAGCTGAAAGTGCGCGGATCCGGGCTGCGGCCGATGCTGCGCGCGTCGTTTGGCGAGGAGGCGGCCATCGGATTCGTCTTCGAGAACCCGAATTCCGCGGACGTACTCGTCGGCGAGTTATCCGGGGGGGTCCACGACTTGATGCTGTTCGACGGTGTTCAAGAGGTCGCGCGCTCGGCCCGCGCCGTTGTGATTGCGTCGCGGCCGCCGGCCCGCGTTCGCGCGGTCGGCGCCTTTCTGAGCCTGGAGAGACCGACG
Organism: Acidobacteriota bacterium; assembly: GCA_023265105.1. Classification (GTDB taxonomy): domain Bacteria; phylum Acidobacteriota; class Vicinamibacteria; order Vicinamibacterales; family CAVVIG01; genus JAHFUJ01. Next base: position 12,870 of record JAHFUJ010000075.1, on the reverse strand, counting down.
GCCGATGGACTCCACGTCGGCAGTCAGGTTCCCGACGAAATCATCCAGCTCGGACCGACGAGCGTCGATCGCCGGACAATCGGCGCCGGAGCGACCGCCCCCGGTGCGGCCGCGGATCGCTGGCGGCGTTCGGCGGTCGTGGTGCTGCGATGCGACCCGGATCCGGATGACGAGCCCTGCACCGTCGGAGGGCGGTTGCTCACCAGCTCGCCCGCACCGGTCCTCACGCTAGCCGGGCCGGCATCGACACCGGTGTCATTTCGGGTCGACGAAGTCCTGCCTCTCTCGGCGCCGACGTGGGCGATCGCGCGCGTGCGAATGACCGGCGCCCCGGAATGGCTCGACCTGATGAAGGTTGGGGATCGCGAGACGTTTCTGGACGAGCGGGCGGCGACCGTCGTGGACGTCCGAGACAGGCGCGCCGCGAACGGCGTCTCGACGCTCGATGTCGTGCTGCGGCTCGGTGTGGATGAAGGAGCGGAGGGCTGGCGGTATCGAGGACGCGGCGTCTTGGCGGGCGCGCCTTTCTCGTTCACGACCGACCGCTACGTCGCCAGCGGCGTCGTGCTGAGTCTCACGCCCGGGGCCGAGGATCGCAGGGGGCGATCTCGATGACCAGCGCCGATCGTGAACGCGCCGAGGTCGCGCTTGTTGGACGGAGCCGGATTGTCGCGCTCATGATCCGGGTTGCGGAGGTAGGCGCGGCGAGCATGCGGAGCTCGCGTGCGATGGAAGGAGTGCGGACGCTCGAGCGGGAATTCCTCGCATTGACGCTGGCGGAGCGCATACGGTGTTTCGCGGTCGCCCTGGCCGTCGCCGCGAGCGGTCATCTCTTGTTGCTTGCGTTCGTCCCGGCGCGGCTCCGACCGGCCGTGCCGAGGATCCTGTGGATGATCGTCGCCGGCGCGACCACGGCGGTGGCCCTCGCCGCGCCGGCGCTCGCGGTCGCGTGGCGTGCGCGGAAGTCAGGCTGGCGAGGGCGTCACCGATAGCGCGGCCCGGTTCCATTCGGGCAGCACGCGTCGAAGACGACTTCTGATGCGGCGCAGACTGCAGTGTTGGCAGATCTCACTCGCGACAGCTTCGACGGATTTCCTCAAGCCGCACAACACGCCGCGGATTGTCGAGAAACGCCGGATGTCGTGATCGTCTGTTCGGATCAGACACTGGCAGCGTACCCTCTTGAAGCCGCCGCTCGAGAACTGGCACCAAGTGCTGAAAGACAATCCAGGCCTTCAGCTTAACACCAGCCGGTGTCATGTGAATTGAGTCGACAAACAAACGCGGATCGCGTGGATATGTGGCGGCGAGGTCATTGAACGGAAGGTCGTGCATCTGCGCGTACTTGCGGAACACGCGATTTTCGAAATCGATGAACCGGCGCATATGCGCGTATGAGAAGGGCCAATATTGTTCGTTCAGCTCTCGGTACACCAAGGCATCTCGTTGACGATCAAGCACCATGCCGGGATACACAAGCCACATGAACGACGATAGCATCAGCGTTCCAGGGATCTCGGCAGTTGCATGACGGATTCGATCGAGATCCTGAAGGATCGTCGGGAGTTGCACCGGCAGCCGCGGATCGTCCAGTGAGGGGTCATGTTCGTCGAGATCCGGCGGCCACGCGACAGAGACCGGAAGCTTATACGGCTCGGCGCCGCCTTGACCTCTCACGAGAGCATTGCGCAGGCGCGCGCCAAGTGCCGTGTACTGATCGATCGTCAGCCCAGGGTAGGCCACACGGAACATCCGAATGACTGGACGTGGGCTGAAGCTGTTCGGCCAAAACTGATTGGCTCCTTCATAATAGACCGTGACGTCTGGACGCATCGGTACGAGTTCTTGGTTAACGATCGCGGCGATACTGTTCGACAAGATCCCTTCTCGACCAGCATTGATGACGTCGAAGCTGATTGACGGATGGTGCGCATCTGCCCAGCGAGTCAGCCATCGTGCAATGTACTCTGGGTACGAGAAACGATCGGCATGTGCGTCAGCGGTTGTAGAAGCGCCGACGAATGCGAGCCGCACACGGCCTGCGGGCTTGTTCAGCGCAACTTCCGGTCCGCGCCAACCGAATGAATTGGTCACGAGGCCAGACGGGTAGTGCGCGTTTCGCAGAAAGCGATAAGTGGGATACGGGTTGCTGTCAGATGGCTCAAAAACGAAGATCTCATTGAAACGTCGCAATTGCTGTGCCAAATACGGGTGGGCGAGATCGTTGGCCTCGCACAAAACGGCTCTGATGAATCGAAGGTTCCACTCATAAATAGACGGAAGTTCGTGGCCTCGGTACATCGCATATCGGCCTTCGAGCCGCGAATCGACGGGTTCTACAGGGGGTTCCTCTGGATCCAGCTCGTACCACGAGGGGTCGATTCCGTTGGCAACCGATAGTGTTCGTGCATAACCGATAGCTTGCGTCGGGTCCAGCCATTTGCCCGAATCGTCAGATCGTTTCAGAGGAGCTTGGACTGATGTGAGACGCAGCGAAGTCAGCGTATACCCATCAATGAAGCGGATCGCGGCTTCGGCTACAGCACATGCAGCCAGCATCGCGACCAGCACGATCGCAAGACGCGCAAGTTTGGAGGGGCGTTTTGATATCAAACGATCAGCGGCGTAGCTCGCTCATCGCGGGCTCTCAGTATGCCGGCTCCACGATCATCTTACGAGGTTCAATGTTGTTGCGAAGAAAAACTCGTGTGGCAACGGCTTTTGTCAGGCGGAGGCTTTTGTCTCTACCACAATCGAGCTTCCGGAATTTTCCGGGCGAAATGTGGGCCAAGTGGAGGTTTCACGACCGGCCCGCTCATGAGCCGCCGATGGAGTTTCTGGCAGCCACGGCGGCCCGATTCCACTCGGGCAGAACGCGCAGCCACCGCTCGAAACAGATCAGGCTCCACAACTGCTGTCCGACGTTGGCGCGCCCGGTCAGGTGCTGCGCCACGAGCCCCTCCACGAACGGACCCGACAGCATCTCGCGGTAGCGGGCATCCGAGGCCAGCAACATCTCGCGCATGTACTCGCGCAGGTCGCCGCGGAACCACGCGCCGAGCGGCACACCGAACCCCATTTTACGGCGCCGATCGATGGCCGGCGGAATCAGATCCGCGAACGCGTCGCGCAGAATCGATTTCGTGCGGCGGCCACGCAGCTTGAACTCGTCTGGAAGAGCCGCGACGTACTCCACCAGCTCGCGATCCAGGAAGGGCGATCGCGCCTCGAGCGAATTCGCCATCGTGCAGCGATCGGTTTTCACCAGGAGATCGTCAGCGAGATACGACGTGAAGTTTGCGTGGAGCGCCCGGCTGAGCGTCGATCTCCCCTCCGCCTGCGCGCGCCCGGCATGCAGATGCCTGCACCGGTCGGTCGGCGCCAGGCCCGCGGCAAAATCCGGACGCATCAGCGCCGGCAGGTCGTCGAAAAACAGCGCATTCCACATCGTCAGCCGCTCGTCGAGCGGCAGGCCGGCGGCGCGGAAAAATCGCTGCGCGCGCGCCAGCCAGTGGCGCTCGTGGCGCGGCGTCGGAAGGCGCGAAAACCCGGCGGCGCCGGCGCGCCCGACCAGACCCGGCAGCTTCTCCGACAGCAGCGTGGCGTAGAACCGGTCGTATCCGGCGAACAGCTCGTCGCCGCCGTCCCCGGTCAGCACCACGGTGACTTTCTCGCGCGTGAGCCGCGACACGATGTACGTCGGCACGGCCGACGAATCGCCGAAGGGGCCGTCGTGGTGCCAGATCAGCGTGTCGATGAGATCGAGCGCCGAGGGCGACACGCGAAACTCGGTGTGATCGGTCTTGAATCGATCCGCCGCGAGTCGCGCGTATGGCGTCTCGTCGTACGCGGGATCGCCTTCGAAGCCGATGCTGAACGTCTTGACCGGCGCGGCCGTCAGGCGGCTCATGAGGCCGACGACGATCGTTGAGTCCACGCCTCCGCTCAAGAAAGCGCCAAGCGGGACGTCGCTGACCAGGCGGCGCTCGACGGCGCGCGTCAGTCGTTCGCGGACACCTCGGACCGCCTCCTCGTGTCCCACCGGCGGCACCTCCGACGACACTGGATACTGCAACTGCCAGTATCGGCGTGACGCGATCGTGCCGTCGGACGCGACCGTCATCATCGTTCCCGGCGGCACCTGAAAGACGTTCTTATAGAAGGTGGCGGGTCCGGGTACGTAACCATAAATGAAGTAGTAGGGCACCGCCTCCGGGTCGGGCGCAATCGTGATGTCCGGATGCGCAAAAAAAGATTTCATCTCCGAAGCGAACGCGAAAAGCCGATCCGATCGGTAATAGAACAGCGGTTTCTTGCCCGCGCGGTCGCGCGCCAGCGTGAGCCGCCGCTGAGGCTCGTCCCAGATGGCGAGCGCGAACATGCCGTCGAGCTCCTCGACACAGTCGGGCCCCTGCTCCTCATACAAGTGGACGATCGTCTCGGAGTCCGACTGCGACCGGAAACGGTGGCCGCGGGCAACCAGACGCTCGCGGAGCTCGCGGAAATTGTAGATTTCGCCGTTGAACACGAGCTGCACGGCGCCGTTCTCGTTCGCCATCGGCTGATTGGCGTTGGGGGTCAGATCGATGATCCGAAGGCGGCGGAACCCCAGGCCGACCACCGCCCCCGGCGAGACATACACGCCATCACTGTCCGGGCCCCGATGCCGCAGACGATCGCGCATCGCGACGAGCTCGGCGTCGCTCGACGCGCGCCCGTCGAATCGCAG
>JAHFUJ010000075.1:0-8041 GCA_023265105.1 Acidobacteriota bacterium | reverse complement strand
CGCGCGAAGTCGTCGATCGTCGGCCGACCCGTGCGAACGCTCCGCGCGAACTCCGCGAGCACGCCATCGAAGACCGGCTGCCCCACCCACCGCTCGAGCGTGTCGAGCGTCAACACCGTTTTCGCGGCCAGGCTGCGTCGGTCGGCCGGTGAAGACGACGCCGCGACGTCGGCGCGAGGACTCGCACGATACGCCGGCAGCGGATCGCCGTCCGCCTCGGGCAATAGCCGGATGCGCACGAACCGCGGAACCAGTCCACCAAAGTACCGCTGCTCGAACATCGCGTACCCAGGTTCGAGGTTGTCGCCCTGGAACAGCGGGATCACGACGCGCCGCGCCGAGTATTCGACAAGGCCGTCCACGAACCACGGCGGTAAGGCACCTGTGTCCACGGCCTCGGACCAGGAGCGGCGAGCGATCCCGCGGGCCGCCGCCAACTCTGGCGCCATCGCCGTGGACGACGACCACCAGGGGGTTCGCGCGAGCACCACGGCCGAGGGCTCCGCGGCCGCCCCCGCGTGCCACGGCGGGTCGACGATCGTCAGTGCGGCGTGCGGATACGCGCCGAGCCACGGCGTCAGCGTCGTGAGCGACTGAATGGCCGCGCGCAGGTACCGCGGCGCATCCCGGCGATGTTCCGCCTGGACGATCGCACGAACCTCCACGGGCGGACCGTCCGCCGCCACGAAGCGGCCGCCGAACTCGACGGGCGCGAGCCCACCGCCGACGCACGCACTCGCCGCGAGCAACAGTACGTACAAGGCGCACACGGCGTTCAGGCGGCGCACTGGTAGAATATCCACTGTTGTCTCATCTCGACGATCGACGCGTCGACCGGCGCACGTTTCTCAAGGCGGCGGGCGCGGCGGCGCTTTTCGTTCCAGCTCGACGCGCGGCAGCGCTCGGCCGGCTGTTGGCGCCACAAGCGGCAATCCCCGCCACGCTCTACAACGGCATCCGTCTCGCGCAGCCCTGGCCACCTGTCCACCACGGGCTGACGCCGGCGCCGGTCACGCCGCCGTATCTCATCGACCGCCCGGCGGTCGTGCCGATCGACGTCGGCCGTCAGCTGTTCGTCGACGATTTTCTCGTCGAAGAGACGTCGCTGACGCGGTCGTTCCATCGCGCCGCGTACTACCCAAACAATCCGGTCCTGTGGCCGACGACGAAGTGGGAGAACTACGACGAGTACGCCGAGCGCACGAAGACACGACCCAATCCTGCCGCCATGCCGTTCAGCGACGGAGTCTTTTACGAACCGAACGAGCGCACCTTCAAGATGTGGTACATGGGCGGCTACGGCCAGAACACGTGCTACGCGACGTCGCGCGACGGAATCGCCTGGGACAAACCGGCGCTCGACGTCGTGGCCGGCACCAACATCGTCGCTCGCGGGGGCCGCGACTCGTCCACGGTGTGGCTCGACCTCACGGAGCGCGACCGAACGCGCCGGTACAAGATGGCACGGTGGAACGACCACTACATGGAGCTGCTGGCATCGGGCGACGGCATCCATTGGCGCGCGATGGGCCGCACCGGCTTGACAGGCGATCGCACGACGTTTTTCTACAACCCCTTCCGCGGCGTCTGGGTGTACAGCTTGCGCGGCGAGAGCACCTTTGGGGAGTCGGGTCGCTATCGGCGTTACTGGGAAACACCGGACCTGTTCGCGAACGTGGCCTGGCGAAAGGACGAGCCGGTGTTATGGGCCGGCGCGGACAACGCGGATCCACGCCGGCCTGAGTTCAACGTCCCGAGCGAGCTCTACAACCTCGACTGTGTCGCGTACGAAAGCGTGCTGCTCGGTCTGTTCACCATTTTCCGGGGCGAGCGCACGGAACGCGAGAAGCCGAACGACGTGTGCGTGGGATTCAGCCGCGACGGCTTTCACTGGGACCGTCCGGACCGAAGCGCCTTCCTTCCAGTATCCGAGCACGTCGGCAGTTGGAACTGGGCCAACGTGCAGTCGGCCGGCGGCTGCTGCCTGATCGTCGGCGACGAGCTCCGTTTCTACGTCAGCGGCCGCCGCGGCGTGCCGGGCACCAACGACCCGGGCGTGTGCAGCACCGGTCTGGCAACGCTCAGACGCGACGGGTTCGTGTCGATGGACGCGATGGACGCGATGAACAACGACGGCGAACCGCGCGTGCGCCGCGTGGCGCCGGCGACGGCGCCCGGCACGCTCACCACCAGGCCGATACGATTCAGCGGACGGCACTTGTTCGTGAACGTCGACGCGGCGGCCGGCGAACTGCGCGTCGAAGTGCTCGACCGGGAGGGCCGCACCATCGCGCCGTTCTCGGCCGCCGAATGCTCGCCGGTCCGCGCGAACAGCACCCGCGTGCCCATGACATGGTCCGCGGCGGCCGATCTCGCGCGCCTGGCCGGCGAAATCGTGCGCTTCCGCTTCCACCTCACACGCGGACGGTTGTACGCGTTCTGGGTGAGCCCGTCGGTCGACGGCGCCAGTCGGGGGTATGTCGCGGCCGGAGGGCCAGGCTTTTCCGGAATCGTGGACGACGGCCGCGCGGGTCGTCGTTAGCGCGTCGTCCAACCACGCGCCCAGTAGTACACCCAGGCGGCGTAGTTGTACATCGCGTCGTCGGAGAGCGCCAGCGACTCGTCGTTGGGCAGCAGCCACGGCGGCGCCAGCCACCCGTCGGAGCGAATGGGTGCGACCGACGGCACCGGGTCGAGGCCGGCCGCACGAAACACCGCGAGCGATCGGCGCATGTGGGTCGGCGAGGTCACAAGCACGAACCGCTTGACGTCGGCGGCTCGCAGCACCGGCCCGAGGAGCCGCGCCTGGTCGCGCGTCGTGTTCGACTGCGACTCCTCGACGATCGCGCTCGGCGCGACGCCGACCTTCACCATCAACTCGCGCAGCATTTCGCTTTCCGGCCGGCGCTGCAGATCCGGCCGCGGAATCCCACCCGATGCAATCAGGACGCGCGCGCCAATCAACTTGAACACGCGCGCGCCTTCGAGCGCGCGCATCATGCTCGACGTCGTCAGCCTGCCTGCCACGTCGCCGCCGACCTCCGCAGTCATGGCGCCGCCGCCGAGCACGACCACGGCGTCGGCTCCGCGCGCATCGTCGCGTGTCGTCACGCGCGTCAATCCGTGGCCCAAGCCGCCGACCAGCAAGGTGGCGCCGAGAGGCGTGCTCACGAACCAGTAGCCGAGCACCACCGCCATCAAGTAGCGCCGCGGCACGCGAGACGCCGGGCGTCGCCACAGCCACACGACTCCGATGGCCAGGACCACGAACAGATCGAATGGCGACGAGAGGTGCAGCTGTGTCTTGATGAAATCGAAGATCACGAACGTAGTCAGCTCTCAGCTTTCAGCTCTCAGCTTTCAGCTCTCAGAGCCTGTGAAGAAACCGCCGAGACCGCAGAGACCGCGGAGAAGAAAATTCTAAGGATTCTCGGCGAACTCTGCGCGCTCTGCGGTAAAACGTCGCATTTTTTCACGCGCTCTCAGCCTTCAGCTCTCAGCATAGCGCATTGGCTGAAAGCTGACGGCTGACGGCCGACAGCTATGCCAAGTCAAGTGACGTCCGGGATTAGGAGCCGACCTGGCGGAGGGAGCGCCGGGAAGATTTCTCGGCAGTGTCGGCGTCGGTATCGACCTCGACGAGCGGCTCGAGCCCGACGCGCAGCCGCGACAAGTGCACGTTGTGATCGGTGCACAGCAGCTCGAGGTTGTTCAGGCGCTCGGGCGGGAGCGTGCGCGCGCTGATGACGACCGCGTCAACCGACGCCGCTTTCAACAGGACGATCAACGCCGAGTAGCCGCCCAGCACGGCGTAGCCATCCACCCGGATGCCGGCCTTGCGCGGATCGTCGTCGATGAACCCCACGATCCTCGTATCCCCCCCACCTGCAAGGATCTCGCGGATCACCAATGCGGCGGCGTCACCCGCCCCGTAGACGAGCACACGCCGGCCAGAGTGACGTTGCCGCTGCATGAATTCGCCAACGAGACGGAACGAGGCGCGCGACAGCGTCACGGCGATCAGCAACAACACGGCGTAGATCGCGAAGACCGTGCGGGAATACGCAAAGAACCGATAGGCACCCAGGATCACCAGCAGCGCCGTGGCCGCGCCGAAGAACACGCCGCGGGCGACGACGAGCGTGTCCATCATCCCGAAGTGCCGCCACACGCCGCGATACACGCCGACGGCGAAGAACGCCACCATCTGCGCGGCCACGATGACGGGCAGCGACCGCGAGAACATCTCGAAATTCTTCATGAAATCTTCGGGGTCCTCGAAACGCATTCGATAGGCCGCGTAGTAGCACATCACGACGAGGCAGAAGTCGAGCAGCACTTCGGCGACCCGCCGCTTGTACATGAAGTCGACGACAATGGGCGTGAAGGTGCCTTGCTTCACACGCGCGTCGGCATCGTCGTAGACACGAATCCCTGCGAGGTACGCCGCGAAGAGCACCATCCCGATCAGGAACGCGGATGCGGCGAGGAGCACCGACCACTTCTGACTGAAGTTGCCCACCCCGATCCCGAGGACGCCACCGATGAGGGCCAGCACCCACAGCAGCGCGACCGCGCGCCGCTCCGACAGGCCGATAGCCACGAGCCGGTGCGACGAATGATCGCGCCCGCCTTGCGACGCACGCCGTCCGGACACCCATCGCGAGGCCGTCACGAGCGTCGTGTCGAAAATGGGGATCAGCAGCACGAGAACCGGGCCCGCGACGATTGAAAGCACATCGGACCGGGGGCCCGGGTGGCCCGCACTCAACGTCGCCGCGGCGAAGCTGAACCCGAGCAGCAGGCTGCCGCTGTCGCCCATGAAGATCGAGGCGGGATGGAGGTTGTAGGCGAGGAACCCACCGGTGGCGCCGAGCAGGATCGCGAGATACCGTACCTCGAACGCCGCGCGGGTGCCGGCGGCGCCGGGCAGCAGATCGACGAGGAGGGCGGCGCCGACGATCATCGCGATGCCGGCGCACAGGCCGTCCATGTTGTCGATCAGGTTGAACGCGTTCGTCAAGCCGACAATCCACGCCAGGGTCAATAGGGAATCGAGCGTGGTCGACTGCAGCCAGTTGAGGCGGTAGTCGAAGAACAGCAGCGTCGAGGCGAGCGCGATCTGCGCGACGAGCTTCGTCGCCGGCTTCAGCGACACGACATCGTCGACGAGGCCGGCGCCGAACATGACGGCGGCGGCGATCGTGAGAGCGGGCAGCTTGGACGCGACGCCGAACGCCGCGGCGCAGCCGAAAAAGACAATCGCGATGCCGACGCCGCCGAACAAGGCGACGGGACGCCGGTGCCAGCGATCTTCCCGGGGACGGGCGACCAGTCCGAGCCGCAGGGCGACGAGGCGGCAGAGCGGAACGACGACCAGCGCCAGCGCCAGCGCCACGACAAACGGCGCAACGACCGTGGTCATCATTGAGTGAGCGTCAGCATGGTACCAAGAACCTCACGATCGGGCAAGGCGGCATTTGACGAGCGCGTACACGGCGTCGATGCCGTCCGTCCAGCGGATCTTCTTCCCTTCATCGACGCGCCGCGGATGGTACCGCACCGGCACTTCCACGATGGTCTTCCCGGCGCGCAGCAGCCTCGCGGTGAGCTCCGGCTCGAAATCAAACCCGACGCAGCGCAGCCGGACGCCGGCAATCGCCTCGCGGCGGAAAACCTTATAGGCGGTTTCCATGTCGGTCAAGCGCGCCCGAAACAGAACGTTGGTGAGCCACGTCAGGATCCGATTGCCGAAACGCGCCCGGAACGGAATGCGGACGGCCGGTGACAGAAAGCGCGACCCGTACACGACGTCGGTTCGCCCCTCGAGGATCGGAGCGAGCAGACCGCCGTACTCCTGAGGATCGAGCTCGAGGTCGGCGTCCTGGATGAGCATGACGTCGCCGCTCGCGTACTTGAGGCCGATGCGGACCGCGGCTCCCTTTCCGACGTTGATCGGGCTGTCATAGACGCGGATGCGCGGATCGCCGGCCCACCGGCTCGAGTCGATGGCGTGTCGGGTGCCGTCGACCGATCCATCGTTCGCGATGATGATTTCCTTCTCGATCGGCCCGAGATCGACGGCGCGCACGCGTTCGACGAGCTCGCTGATCGTCTGTTCCTCGTTGTAGACGGGGATGATGATTGAGAGCTTCACCGGTATGATGCTGTGACATGAACCGTCGGATCGAGCGCGCTCTGAACAACCACTGGACCGTCTACGCGGCGTCGGCGACGTCGCTGGCGCTCGGACTGTTTTTCATCTTCGTGTGGGCGCCGCATCCATGGGGATGGGAAGGCTTCGATCATTATCACGACCTCGCGCTCGACCTCGCCCGCGGCCGGCCGTTCCCCACGATGGAAGTGCCGTGGGCCTACGCATACTTTCTCGCCGCGTTCTATCGCACCTTCGGGGATCATCCGTGGATTCCGCTGGTCGTGCAGGCGGCGCTGAACGCACTGATGCCGCTGCTGGTGTTTGCGTTCGCTCGCACGTGGTGCAGCCGGCCGACCTCCGTGCTGGCCGCCGCGCTCACCGGGATCTTCTCGTTCAATACCATCTACGCCTCGACCGCATCCTCCGATGCCGTGTGCACCGTCATCTTCATGGCGGCCCTCGTCGTGTTCACGCGCGCGCTCGGCCGCCGTGGACTGATTTGGTTCGCCGTCGCCGGCGGGCTGACGGGCCTCGCTCCGCAATTTCGTCCCAATCTCATCCTGGTCCCGCTGCTGCTCGCCGGCTACGGACTATGGGCCGCACCCAACCGGCGCCGCCTCGCGCAGGCCGCCGTGCTGCTGGCGTCGGCCCTCGCGGCCGTCACGCCCTGGGTGGTGCGCAACTACCGGCTCACGGGCACCGTGCTGCCGACAAGCGTCCACGGCGGCGTGCAGCTGTGGTACGGCACGCTTCAAGTCGGACCGTACTTGCGCAGTCGCGCGTACAACCCTCGTTCGGTGTTCGACGCGCCGGCATTCGACTACACGAGCCTGGATCACGTGCCCATCATCGTCGAGGGACAACTCAACTGCACCGAAGAAGCGCTCGACCACGTCGCGCTCGCGTACTGGTTCGACTCCGACCTAACGGAACGGCACCTGTCGCCGGCGCATGCCGACGCCAGGCGCTATACGTTCGAGATTCCAGCGCCCGGGCGGAATGTCATCATCTATTACTACTTCGTGACGTCCTGGTCCGAGGGCTCCGGCCATGTCGTCCGGACGACGCCGCCCGCCGGCCGGCGCGCCCCATTGGTGTACATCGTCAACCACGATCACCTCGGCGACCTCGACATCCACGGCGACTTGCTCGACGTGTTCGATGTGGTGCGCCTCATGCGGTCCGTGGCCTGGAGAGAGCCGGTGCGGTTCGCGGACGAGCTCCGCGAAGCCGGCGTGACGGATGCGCGAGAGGCCGTTGCCGTGCTGATGCGTCCTCTGCTCCGCGCCGGTGCGAACGCCGCCGTTTCCCGCATCGAATCCGACCAGGCGATGGCCCGCATGACGTTCGCGGACGGCTCCACGCTGGCCGTGCCGCACGATTGGCGGGGCAGCATCACGGACTTGACGGTCACGGAAGGCGTGGCTTCCACGCTGATGACATCGCGGATCCCGATTCGCGCGCTCGAAACGGCGGCGCCTAGAAGGCCGGCGTCGATTGAGGTGTGCACCCAGGTGGGAGACCTGGCCGTCAATCAGGTGTTCTACCGGCGGGAACCGCACATGATGCGGCGATACTCGGCGTTGGCCTTCGACAATATTCGACGCGATCCGATCGGTTTCCTTCTCGCCTCGACCTACCGCGCGGTGCGTCTGTTCGTGATCGCCGGCACTTCGGACCGCTTCACGACGCAACAGTTCGCGCGGAGCCGCTGGATCTACGCCGCCGGAATGGGCGTGTCCGTCCTCTACCTGACTCTCTTCGGTTTCGGCGTCGTTGTCGCTTGGCGGCACGGCCAGGGCGTCGGTCTGCCACTCCTGCTCATCGGGTACCTGCCGGCGACCCTGGCGCCAGTGCTGACCAACATGCGCTACACCGTCACCG
>JAHFUJ010000378.1 GCA_023265105.1 Acidobacteriota bacterium | reverse complement strand
CTTCGTCCGCCGTGAGGCTCGCGACGCGCTCGAGCTCGTGCTGCTGCGCGGCGACCAGGCGCTCGTACTTCATGGCGGCGCCGGCGGCCGCTTTCTCGCGATCGCTCACCGCGCGGTCGCGGCCGCTGAGGTCTTTCTCGAGCCGCTCGAGTGTCGTCTGCCGTTCGGCGAGCGCCGCGTCGCGCCGGCCGAGCGTCTGCTCGAGCGTGGCCGCCTGCTGGCGCTCCTGCCGTGCTTGCCGTTCGGCCTCTATCAGGAGCTCGTGGGCCTTCTCTTTCGCTTCGAGCAGCGCTTCCTTCTTGCGCGTATCGGCGTCGTGCTCGGCGTCCTTCACGATCCGAAGCGCCTGCTCCTCGGCCCGGCCGATGGTTTCGGCGGCGATCCGCTTGCGGTTGGCGACCCACGCCGCAAACACGGCGGTCGCCGCCACCACCGTGACGATGAAGTTGACGAGATATCCGAGAATCGGCAGCACGCGTGACGTCCTTTCCGGTGACCCACGTCGGGCTTGGCTGGGCCGGCGCCGCGCGCGGGGGAACGGCCCCGCGAATCAAGAAAAAGTGGAGGGGTGCGAAAAAGGGCCCCGCTTTGCCGTGTGGGGAGGTCGATGAACCTGCGTATAACAGGTGGAACCGCTCAAATAAGCCGCGCTTTAGGCTTCCTCACACAGAGGCATGCACACCACGCGGCATCGCGACTCACTTGGATGAAACGTTGGCTCAAACGAGCCTACCGCCATCACGCGCAAAGCAGGGAACTCAAACGCTGGAAGGGATCTTATGTCGAGACGGGTTCTGGGTTCAAGGAAAGGGGGACGGGAGCCCTTTTCCGGTCCCGAATCTCGAAGAAAAGGGCTCCCGTCCCCCTTTCCCCTACTGGCTACGCCATCAGCACCCGATCGAGCAGCCGTTCGAGCTCCTCGGCGCGTGCGGCGAGCTGTCCGTCGCGGGCGCGCGTGCTGTCGCGGCAGCGAAACAGCTCGTCGGCGATGTTCAGCGCGGCGAGCACCGCCAGGCGCAGCGAATCGCCGGTCGGCGTCGACTCGGCGGCCGCGCGCATCTTCTCGTCGACGTAGGTCGCCAGGCGCGCCACGTACTCCGGATCCAGCCCGCTGCGGATCGGGTAGCGCTGACCGTGGATGTCGACCGGGACGACGCGGCCTGAGTCAGCCATTACAGGTTGAGCGCGTCGAGCTGATCGAGCATTTCGCCGACGCGCGTCCGGATCACGTCGCGCTCCTCTTTGAGCATCGACAGCTCGGAGGCGAGCGTCTCGCTCGCGGTCAGCCGGCCGCGCATCGATTCGAGCTCGCGCGACAACCGCTGGTTTTCTTCCGCCGCGCGCGCCTGCTCGGCCCTCATGCGGTCGACCATGCCGACCAGGCGCTTCAGCTTCTCCTCGAGACGATCGATCGGCTCGAGCTCGACACTACGGGTCGCTGTTTTCGTCATATCCGTTCAACCTCACGCTGCCACGGAGGCACGGAGGACACCCAGAATAATGGGCCACAGAGTCACTGAGACACCGAGAGCTTAGGTCTCTAGATCTCTGTGACTCCGTGGCTCTGTGGCCAAGTACTCTCGGTGACTCCGTGGCTCTGTGGAAAATTTCCTCCGTGTCTCCGCGGCTACCGTTGTACGGCACCGTGCGCGCGCACGAGCGCCGCCAGAATTTCGTCGAAGCCGTGCTGCACCTCGGCGTCGGTCAGCGTGCGATCGACCGCCTGAAACGTCAGCCGCACCGACAGACTCACCGCCCCCTCGGGCACGCCTTTGCCGTGATAGCGATCGAAGAACCGCACGCCCGCGAGCGGCGCCGGTGTCGTCGCGCCGGCCGCCTGAATGGTGCCACGAATGATCTCTGCAGGCAAGGTGTCTGCGACGACGATCGAGAGATCGCGGACGACCAACGGGTACCGCGGCAGCGGCGTCACCGCCTCGCTCGCCGTGCCGCGCGAGAACCAGGCGCGGTCGAGGTCGAGTTCGGCGACAAACATCTCGTCCTGGCGGGGCGCGCCTCGCTCGTCGGCAATCGACGGAGCCAGCAAGCCAAGCACGCCAATCTGCGCGCCGTTCACGAGCACCGCCGCGGCCTGACCGGGCGCCAAAAACGGGAGGCCGATGGCCTCGAATTGCGCGTCGACTCCCAGCGCGCCGCACAGTTGCTCGACGACGCCCTTCGCATCGAAGAAGTCGACCTCCGGTGCGCCGCTCTTCCAGTGTTCCGATCGGGCGCCGGTCCACGCCAGGCCCACGCCCCGCGTCTCACCCGAGGGCGAAAAGCGCGTCCCGATCTCGAACAGGCCGACGCTCCGCCGGCCGTGCCGGCGATTGTGGGCGACCGCATCGACCAGGCCCGGCAACAGCGACGGCCGCAAGCTCTCGAATTTTCCGGACAGCGGGTTGGCGATCGCGACCACGCCGCCGTGTTCAGGTCCGCAGGCAAACGCTTGGGCCGCCTTCGCCTCGATGAATCCAAACGTGACCGCTTCCGACAGGCCAGCGGCGGTCAGCACGCGCCGCACGAGCTGGTCGCGCGGAATGCGCGGATCGGGCGCGGGCGCGGCGGTCGTTTGAGCCGGAAAGGTTGGCTCGAGCTGGTCGAAGCCGTGGTGACGGCCGACTTCCTCGATGAGGTCGGCTTCCCGGAGGAGATCGACGCGGAAGGTCGGGGCGACGACGCCCCAGCCATCGGCGGTAGGGGTGACCCTCAACCCGAGGCCGAGCAGGATCCGCTCGACGTCGGCATCGGGGACCCGCGCACCGAGCAGCGCCGCCAGCCGCGCGCGGCGCAGATTGAGCGGCAGCCCCTCGCGGACGTTTGGATAGCGGTCGACGATGGGGCCCGAGGTGCGGCCGGCGCCGATGTGTTCCATGAGCGCGAGGGCGCGCTCGAGCGCGACGACCGGGGCGTTGATGTCCGCGCCTCGTTCGAAACGAGACGACGCTTCCGTCTTGAGCGCGAGCCGCTTGCTCGTGCGGCGGACCGAGGCCGGCTTGAAGTACGCGCTCTCGAACACGACGCTCCTGGTCGCCGACGACACTTCGGATGCCGCGCCACCCATCACGCCCGCAACGGCTTGCGCGCGACCCGCATCGGCAATCACCAGCATGTCCGGCTCGAGTGTCCGGTCGATGCCGTCGAGCGTCCTCATCGCCTCTCCGGGCGTCGCGCGGCGAATGCGAATCGCCGCGCCCCCGAGCTTCGCCAGATCGAACGCGTGCATCGGGTGACCCAGCTCGAGCAGCACGTAGTTGGTGATATCGACGATGGCGCTGATCGGGCGGACGCCGGCCGCTTGCAGCCGCGCGGCGAGCCAGGCGGGCGACGCGGCGGCCGCCAGATCCGCGACCGCCGCGGCGTAGCGGGGGCACAGGTCGGCGTCTTCGATCGCGACCTTCACGCGATCGGACTCGCCGGTCGGCGTCGATTTCAGCGGAATCGTCGCGCCGGCCGCCGTCGATGGCGGCGTGACCGGCACGTCGTACACGGTCGCGACTTCGCGCGCCAGCCCGAGCACGCTCAGACAGTCCGGCCGGTTGGCGGTGATCTCGAAATCGATCACGCCGTCGGGGAGGCGGCGGGCCGTCTGCGTCGGCCGCGACGGCAGCCACGGAGGATCGACGCCGTCGGGCGCCGCCTCGACCGAGGCGACCTCGAACCCGCGCAGTGCGAGCCGCTCGGCGATCTCTTCGGCCGACGCGGTCACGTTGACGAAATCACGCAGCCAGGAGACGAGGAGGCGCATCTTTTTCAGCTATCAGCTATCAGCTATCAGCTATCAGCTATCAGCTCTCAGCTTTCAGCTTTCACTCCGAACGAGCTGAGAGCTGACAGCTGAAAGCTGTTTTAGTACCCAAACTGCTCCAAGAACCTGAGATCGTTTTCAAAAAACAGCCGGATGTCGTCGACCTGATAGCGCAGGATCGCGACGCGCTCGATGCCGATGCCCCACGCGAAGCCGGTATAGCGCTCCGCATCGTAGCCGACCGCTTCAAAGACTGCCGGGTGCACCATGCCG
>JAHFUJ010000377.1 GCA_023265105.1 Acidobacteriota bacterium | reverse complement strand
GACCCGCTCGCGGCCCGACTGCGCGCGTGGACCGATCGGCGGCTGACCGCCGACGAAGTGCGCGCGCGGCTGAGCGAACCGATTGGCGAGGACGAGCGCGCGGACGTGCTGGCGCTCGTCCGCTGGTTCCGCCGCCGCTACGCCAACCCGGCGGATCGGCTGGCGTACGTGCGCCGCGCATACGCGCGCTGGCAGCGCACGCGAGATACTATTTCCCCACGCTGATCGCCGCCGTGCGATCGCGGCGCGTCTTGCGCGTTTCCCAAATTATCCAATTACCAAATTACCCAATTCTGCTATTTCCCCACTCCTGCCGCCCAATTCTCCACCACCACGATCGGCATCGTCAGGTTGGCCGTGTCGCTCGAAGTCGGATGCGGAATCAGAAAACGCTGGCCGTCCGCGGAGACGGCGTAGTTGTGATAGGGATAGACGGCGGACGCACCATGCGGCACAGCAACGTAAGGAGAGTCGAAGAGCTCCCTTGGCGTACTGGCTTCGAAAGTCGAGCCGCTCGACCTGATGTCAACGGACATCATTTTCCCGCCGCCGTTTTGACTCATATAGAACAGCTCGTGCCCATCGCGCCGCCATCGCGGAAACAGACCTCCGTTCGTCGAGATCTGCCACTTGCCGGCACCGGCTGGGAACGGGTGCACGTACACCTCCACACGGCCGGTTTCATTCGAGTAGTACGCGAGCCACTTCCCGTCAGGCGAGATCTGTCCGTGGCTCTCGGCAAACGGCGTGCGGAGCAATGGAGACGGTTTCCGGTCGCCTGACAGCGGCAGCACCCAGAAGTCACGGGTTGTTTTCGGGTCGTCGACCTCGTACACAATCGCGCTTCCATCGGGAGACCAGCTCACTGGAACGGCCATACTGTTCGATTCAGTCAGCCGTTCTTCGGTACCTACGTTGTTCGCCAGTTTCTGGTACAGGCCCCCTTTCCCGTTGTGGATCGAGCCGTAGACGATGCGGGTGCCGTCGGGCGACCAGATCGGCGACGAGTTCTCCTGCGACGCGTCGAACGTAAATCGCGAGGTCGTACTCCGGGACAGGTCCGTCACCCAGATGTCGCCGCCGTTTCCATCGTGGCGGTGGGCAGCGACGCGCTTGCCGTCGGGCGCGAGATCAAGCCCGCGATAGTTTCCCGGTGGCCCGACGGTTTCAACCTGCTTCCCCTGACGATCGAACCAGGCCATTTGCAGACCGGCGGCGCTTCCGGCGCCAACACCATACGCGAGGATGCCGTTGTTGGAAACGGAAAAGGCCGCAAAGCCCGGAAACACGGGCGATTCCACACGTTCCGCGATCGGGAACGACTCTCCCGTGAACGCCAACGTCTTGGGATTGAACGGCTGGGCGAGCAGCGTGCCCTGCCGCACGAACAGCACGTGGCCCTTTTGCGAATCGTAGACGGCGGCGGTGTCAGCGCCCGCGAGGCGCTTCGACTCTGCGGCATCGAGCGAGCCAACGTACACGCCCGCGACATCGTCCGACGTTGCGGTGGCATAGAACAAGACATGACGGCCGTCGGGCAAAAACCACGGGAAGAGATGCCCGGTTTGCCCATTGGGGAGGCGCGTGAATTCCGACGGCTGGCCACCCGCCGACGACACGCGGCTGAGCGTTCTGCCCTGTCCGCTACTGAACACGATCGTTCCATCCCGGCTCCAGGTGCCGCCCCGGTTGACGTCGATGCCTATGGTACACAGCGTTTGCGGCGGCCCGCCGCTCGCGGTAATCTTCAGCAGCTTCTGCTGCGCGAAATACGCTATGAATCGGCTGTCGGGCGACCAGAACGGATACCTAGCATCGTCGGTGCCCGGAAGCGGTTGTGCCGTCAGCGAATCGATTGGACGTATCCACAACAGGACCTTGCCTGAGGAGTCTCGCGCGGTAAACGCGAGCTTGCTGCCGTCGGGCGAGATGACGACGTTCGTGCCGACGCCCGTGGTCGTAAGAGAAAATGTGGCGAACGTGTTTTTCTCGGGCGGATACACGAAGAACCGCGTGACGGATACAGCGAGTGGACGAGACGCGTACCACCACGCAGTCCCGCCGGCGATCGCGGCAGCCACGAGCGCTGCCGTCGCCGCGCGAATTAGCAGCCCCCGCGGCACGCTCGTCGGCTGCACGGCGACGGTACCTGGGCCGGGTCCTCCCTCCACAGTACGTAGGGCGGGTCCTGCGGACCCGCCATCGGCCAACACGTACTTCGCGACCGCGATGTCGGAAATGCGGGCGTGGCGATCCTTCACGAGGCACCGCTTCAGCAGCGTACGAATCGGCTCGGAGACTTCCGGCGGCAGCGCGTGCCAATCCGGCTCACTCTTGAGCACGTTCGCGAGCGTGTCCGACACATCCTCGCCCTCAAACGCGCGCTTCCCCGTCAGCATCTCGTACAGCACGCAGCCGAACGACCAGACATCGCTCCGCTTGTCGGCCGTGCGTCCCTTCGCCTGTTCGGGGCTCATGTACGCGGCGGTGCCGAGAATGACGCCGGCCTCGGTCCCCTGCACCGTGAGCGTCGGCGAGTTCGTCGCGATCGCAGGGCTGAAGCCCTGCGCCACGGAATCCATCGCCTTGGCGAGCCCGAAATCGAGTACCTTCACCACGCCATCGTCGCGGACTTTGATGTTGGCGGGTTTCAGATCGCGATGGATGATGCCCTTCTCGTGCGCGGCTTCGAACGCATCGGCCACCTGACGTGCGATGGACAGCGCTTCTGTCGGTAGTAGGCCGGACCCTATTGGGTCCGGCTCCCCAGGCGGGCCTGATAAGGCCCGCCCCACATGAGACAACCGCTCGGCCAGCGTCGGCCCCTCGACCAGTTCGAGCACCAGAAAATTGATGGCCGCCTGCCCTGAGCTTGCCGAAGGTGCCTGCCCCGAGCCTGTCGAGGTCATCGAAGGCTTCGCCTCTTCAAGTCCGTAGATGGCCGCGATGTTGGGATGATTGAGCGCCGCGAGGAGCTGCGCCTCGCGCTGGAACCGGGCGATGCGGTCCGGATCGCGGGCGAACAGCTCGGGCAGGATCTTGATGGCGACGTCGCGGTTCAGCTTCGTGTCGTGCGCGCGGTAGACCTCGCCCATGCCGCCCACGCCGAGCAGTGAGAGGACTTCGTACGAACCGAGCCGAGCGCCGATTTGTAATGACAACTGGCCTGGTGAGGGGATTATAGCCGCGGAAGGCTAGAATAATCGCGGCAGAATCCTGTGACACCTCGCGTCCCATTCGCCGAGCGCGGCGGCGCCCCGCGCGGCCTGCTGGACCTGGCGACCGGCTGTTATCCGGCCTTTCTCTTCGGCGGTTCGCTTGGCGGCGTCCTGCCGGCGTTTCATTTTCACGAGGTGACGCGCGAGTGGCTCGAGCCGCGGCTGCACTTACTCGCGGACAACGGCTACCGCACCGTCACCTGCGATCAGATTGCGCGGCTGGTCATCGACCGGATCCATCCCGGACCGCGCGCCGTCGCGTTGACGTTCGACGATGGGTGGGCGAGTGTGTGGACGGTCGCGGCGCCGCTCCTTCGGAAATACAACCTGACCGCGATTTTGTTTGCGATTCCGGGGCGAATTTTGGATGCCGCTGGTGTGAGAGCGACGATTGATGACGACGGCAGGGCTAAAGTCCTGCGCCACGAAGACGGCAGGGCTGAAGTCCTGCGCCACGAGGAGGGCAGCACTAAAGTGCCGCCCCACGAAGACAGCAGGGCTAAAGCCCTGCCCCACGAGTACGACGACCCGCGCCACGTAGAGGGCAGGGCTGAAGTCCTGCGCCACGAGGAAGGCAGCACTAAAGTGCCGCCCCACGAAGACAGCAGGGCTAAAGTCCTGCGCTACGACCCGCGCCGCGAGGATGATCCGCCGTTTGTGACGTGGCCGGAGGTACGCGCGTTGCAAGCGAGCGGCATCGTCGACGTCCAGTCGCATACGCGATCGCACGCGATGATATTCAGCGACGAACACCTCGCCGGATTCGTGACGCCGGAGTTCGCCCGCGAGCCGCTGCTCAACCGGCCG
>JAHFUJ010000074.1 GCA_023265105.1 Acidobacteriota bacterium | reverse complement strand
TCGAATCCATATGATCGCGAACGCGCTCTAGCAGGACGCGGTGGTTGCTGGGGTGTCCCAACGCCTGCCCGAAGGCCGGTCGGCGCTGGATGAACGCAGGCTGGCTTACGTAAGGAGCGAGCCTCCAGTATACCTTATTTATGTGACCGCAGACCATGCCGGCAGAGCGAATCAATGGCTTGGACAGACAAACGTTGCTCAACCCGCGGTGGTGGCGACACTGCCGCTCGGGACGAACAGCGACGGCCCCGGTCGACGGACGGGCAACGGCGAGCCTCCGTGCCGCCGTGTCTGTTCGGCGAACGTCACCAACAAGATCGCGTTTGCCACGTCCACCCCGATGGCCATGATGGCGCCCATGAAGGACTGCACCGTCACCGTGGTCCGCGTGGCCGCCAGCAACAGGAAAACCACGTCGCTCGCGCCCTTCTCTTGACTCCCTCTGGCGGCAGGCTGGAGCCTGACGTAATGACCGTTCAGGCTTTTGAGCTGGGCCTTGTTCATTTGCGTGTGTGCGAATCGGCCACACGACATAGGATATAATACCTCACGTTAATTGAGGTTTTATCGGTGCCGTCACGAAATACACTGGCTCAGCAGCTCTATGCCGAAGCCGAGGCTCAGGGCGGATTCTTCACGGCCGCGCAAGCCCGCAAGGCAGGCTACGCGGACAACACGCACCCGTATCACCTCCAGGCGGGTCACTGGATCCGCGAACGTCGAGGCATCTATCGGCTCGCGCGGTTCCCCCTTCCGCTCCGTCCCGATCTCGTCCTTTGGCAGCTGTGGTCGCACAACCGTAGTGGGCAGCCGCAGGGGACCTTCAGTCACGCGACGGCACTGACGCTGCACGAGCTGTCGGATGCGATGCCTTCGAAGCTGGACATGACAGTCCCGCCAGGCTTCCAGCGGATGGCCGCAATTCCCGAAGTGCTACGTCTGCGTCGTGCCCGACTTGGCGAGCGCGATGTCGAAACCATCGACGGCGTTCGAGTTACCACACCGCTGCGAACGCTTATAGACGTCATTGTCGACAGCGAGATCGCAACGGAACTGCAGGTCCAGGCTGTTGATGAGGCCATCCGGCGCGGTCTGGTGATGCGTCGACAGCTTGAGGCTGCCAAGGTGAGCATCCGCGCCAGACGACGGATCGATAAAGTCATGAAGCAGGTACCCGATGACCGCTCCACGCCAGTACGCAACAGCGGGCGCTCTCCGGGCCGCGCTCGAAGCGCGGCTAAACGAACAGTCGCGTCGTGACGGCGTTGATCTCCAGCGTCTGCGTCGCCAGGTTGCCTTCGATCGGCTGCTTGCCCGAATGTTCGACCCGACGCAGCCAGGTCGGAAGGGTTGGGTCCTGAAGGGCGGCTACGCCCTCGAAATGCGGTTCCACCAGGCACGATCTACCAAAGATCTCGACCTGACCGTCAGGCGTCGAACCGACGGGGCGCGCCCAATAGGCGGCTCGCCTCCGACGCTGCGCGAGCGCCTCCAACTTGCCGCGTCGGTGCAGCTGCCGGACTTCTTCACGTTCATCGTCGGGGAGGCAATGGCTGAACTCAATCAAGCACCGGAGGGAGGCGCTCGCTTCCCGGTTGACGCGCGCCTGGACGGTCGAACGTTCGTGAAATTCCACGTTGACCTTGGCGTTGGCGATGAAGTCCTCGAACCACTCGACGAAGTCGTCGGCGAGGACTGGCTCGGCTTCGCGGGCATTCCCGCCGTGTCAGTTCCGGCGCTCTCGGCCGAACAGCACTGGGCGGAGAAGTTTCACGCGTACACTCGTCCCCGCGAAACCGGCAGCAGCCGCGTCAGGGATCTGGTCGATCTCGTTCTGATTATCGAGCGTCAGGAACTGTCATCGGACCGCATTCGGGCCGCGGTCGATGCGACCTTCGTGCGCCGCGGTACACATTCGGTTCCGGCGGATGTTCCCCAGCCTCCGTCGGACTGGGAAAAGCCGTTTGCTGCGCTCGCGACCGAGTGCCGCATGGAGTGTACGGCCCACACAGCCCACGACCGAGTCAAAGCCTTTTGGAGAGAACTCTCGGTCTGATACATAGCAGTACGGTTGCCACCGACCAATCTGGATGTGCAGCCCGCACCGTGGAGGCACAAGACCTGAAGGACAATGCGGCTGAAGAAATGCCCGCCTGCCTTTCTCCCTCACCTCGAAAGTTGCACGCCGCGCATCCGAAGGATCAGAGGATTCAGCGAGCTGTCGCTCGTTGTCAGGCCGTCTCTGCTCAACAGTCCCGACACGAGCTCGAGGCCCGTGCGGTGCAGTCAATGTTCGTCGCGACAAAAGGTTGGTTGCGGGGGCGCGCAACCGCCGGTACTTGCAGCTCTGGTGGGTGGCGGCCTAGCCATCGCCTTCAGTCTCTGGGCCACCTCACTGCAGCGAGGAGCTTAAGGATGCGACAGCCTTCGATCTACGCCGAACCTGCTGCCCCCCATTCTTTGTCCCTGAAATTGTCCCCGTCGGCCCGAACCACTTCCTTCCAAATCGCCGTGAACGCGGGTTGGACAATAGGTGATGACAGCCGTGCGTTCTTACTCTCCCTGATAGCGCCCAGGGAACACGGCTGACCAGCCAGCATACGTGCTGAGGGCAAGCGGCTTGGTGTCTCCAACGCGCTGGCCCAGCTCTCTGCATCGTTCGACGTACAGGCGAAACATCGGGCTCGATGCGCGAAACAGACGAAGTGGTGCAAGCTGGCCTAACGTCCGGCAATAGCGGTAGTGCGGATTGCACGCCAGACGCTCGTCGACGAACCGGCCCAATTCGAGAGGAGGTTCCGCGTCCATTTCCAGATAGAGCGTGTAGCGCGCTGGAGACTGCGAAAGGTCGGGTGCAACCAGCGCAAATCGAGGGAACAGGCCGAGCTGTGTCCAGGCCGTTCGAAGCTCGCCACCCACGAACGCCTCGTTCAGCTTCTCGCCGCACAGATCGGACACGTGATCCTCTTTGCCCAGAAACGTCAACGACGGCGTCTTGTCCACGAAGCCGTTCACCTGAACTCTGTCCTCGAGGCGATAGCGGTATAACCCTCCTCCTGTCGTCACGACGACGGAATACACGTCGCCAGGTAAGATCTGATGAGAGAGGAGCGGGCGGCCATCCCGCAGGAACTCGAAGAAGTGGGAACGAATGGCCAGTGGTGTCAAGCCTCGAAACGGCAGCGTGACGACTGCTTCCGTTGCCAGCAGCCCTTTCGGCTGAACATGAACATTTGGCAGCATGCGCTTCAGCTCGTGAACATGCAGTGTCGCGTGGCCTTCGGCCCAGCAGCTCACCAATCGAAGATGCGGCCAGATCGCCGTGTAGTCGCGTGGTCCCAGTGCGTCGAGCTCCTGGGCGCGACCTGGATCGGGGCGAAGGAACGAGTCGAGCACCCGCTCGAGATCGGCTGGCAAGCTGGAGGGCGCGCGAATCGTTCCCCGTCGCACGTCGTCGATGAGCATGTCCCACCGAGGTGCCATCGCCTCGAACAGCAGTGTGAGAAACGTCGGATGCCACACCGAGATCAGACTGAGATCGCGACGTCTCAGGAGGAAGAGCAAGGTGACGTATCGAAAGCTCTCCATGTCGCGTATGAAGCGCACGGCGCCGGGGACGGCGAGCGTCGCGTCGACGAGCCCCTTCCACACTACCCCCACGTACTCACTGTCTTCATCGAAGCCGACTGGGATCGCGTCTTGTGCCCGGAGAGGATCTCTCGTCACGGGAGTAATGGACCAGTAGCTGGAGCCGAGGGCGAGCCGGGGGCGACTCCGATACAAGTCTGCAACCCACGGTGCGATGGCGCGACGAAACTCCTGCTGCAACCGCCGCGTGTAGGGGATGCGCTTCGCCGCGGAGACCGATCCGCTCGACAGTCCCAGTGACCTCACCCGGGCTCGAGTCAGCACCTGCTGCCTGCCACGAGAGATGTCGTCGATCCACGGTGACAGGTCTGAGTACGACGCGAGCGGGACCCTGTCTTGGTACTCGTCGATGGAGCGGATACCCGCGAAGCCATGTGCACGGCCGAAGGCCGTGCGGGCGTTGGCGTGGAGATATCGACGAAGAAGAGCCCATTGCGTTTCCGCAGGCGTGAAGAGCGCGGCGCGATATCGCCAATAGCCCGAGAGGTTCGCCGAGATCCATGCCGCGCCCGCCAAGGAAGCCGACAGAGTCACGCGGTCAGCTCCAGCCGAAATTGCTCGCACCCCTCATGTCGCCACATCCTTCGGCCCGCTGGCGTGAGGTTGTCGAATGCAATCTCCGTGAGACAGACCAACTCGTCCCCTCGGTGCCATCCTGAATTGCGTTCCAGGAAGAAGGCAACATGAGGTTCCTGGAGTCGTCCCGCACCGATCTCGCGCAGTTGCTCGCGGAGCACTTGAGGCGCGGCAAAGCGGACGATGCCAGTCTCTGGCAGGTACGAGTCACCGAAGCGATCAATGGCGAGGCGACTCAAGAGGGTTTGCACGCGAACGGGCGTCAATGCGTCGTATCTCGGGTAGAACTGCTGCCAGAAGACCGGCATGAGACGGTAAGTCCGGAAGCCGGACGTGAGGAGCAGCCAATACAGCCGGTTGCCGCGCAGATAGCGTTCGCGGAGTGCGCGCACGGCGGTAATCCACGACCGGGGAAGCGTCGCGGTCTTCCATCCGTCAGGCGCCATGATGGTGTCGCCGGAATAAATCACCGAGATTGGTTCACCCTCGTCAGTGGTGTCGTAGGCGAGCAGGGTCGTGAAGCCTCGGAGACGTCCATCGTCTTCGAACAAGAGCACCCAGTTCTTCTCGTTCAGATCCCGGTCGAATGTCGCGCGGTCCACCCCGTGAAAATGGGCCGACAGGAGTGCGCACATCGCCGTGCGTTCCGTGTCCTGGAGATGGTCCTGCCGAACGAGGCGGCCATTCATAGGAGCGCGACTTCCATATGAGGAATCCGTCCGTCGATTCTTTCTATCGCCGCCTTCACGCCTTCCCAACACACCGCGTAGAGGATGCTCACGTACGTCCAGGCACGGTAGCTGGATTGGACGACCTTCAGGAACGGATGCCTTTCGGCGAATCCGACCAGCAGACAGGCATGGCCCAGCTCGCACGCATCGCGATAGGCGCGCGCGAGCAGCGCGCTGAAGACCTGGACTCTGTCATCGTCGATGGCCACATGAGACAGATAGACGTGCGGGATCGGCTGTCCAGGATTTGGGAGTCGAGGACTTCCCAGCAGATGCGCCGCGAGCGCCACGATCGGCCGCCATCGTGTCACGGCGCCACCGTAGCTGCGGATGACGATCTGTTTGAAGTCATTCTGATCCCAGAGCGCGACGCAGCCAATAACTGTTCCGCGCCTCACGGCGATGAGAAAATCGCTCGGCGCAAGTCCACGACTGCGCTCGGGGCACAGCAGTTCGGGAGCCGTCCAGCGAGGGGCGAACTGAAAGCGGGAGCGATTTCGCTCGATGCACTCGACGATGTCGCCGATTCTCTCCACGGAACCGCGCTCGATGACGAAGTGCCCTGGCGATTTCGGCGTTCGAGGTCTCCACAGCGGCAGCATCAGGGTCGTGAAGGGCTCGAGCGCGAGATACGGAGGGAGGCCGGCTAGCCCTGCGTTCAGAACGCGCCGCGCTGGCTGATTGTCGGCAATGATCGTGGTGAGATCGAACGGAAGGTCATCTCTCCTGCGCAGCGTCCGTAGCAAATCAAATCCTGCCGGGAGAAGCCCGATGCGACCACGATAGGCGCGGTCAACGCGAAGCTGGCTCAGATACCCGAGGTTGCACGGTGTTCCATTGAGGAACCCGCCGTAGACCGATCGGCTGGCCATGCCAACCGGACGACCCTGTGCTCGGTCTCGCGCGACGATCGTAAGGTGCCGCTCTCCCTCGATCGAACCCGCCAGGAATGCGCTCGGCTCGCGTTCGAGTGAGACGCTGACTTCGCCAGGCATCGGATTGTCCCTCAGCAGTTGGCGTAAATCGGGATCGTCGTCAGTGGTGGCCAATCTGTAGTCGATGCTGCCCATTGGTGAGCTCGAGTCAGGCACCTATCCGGCGCACAGGAGCGACCCCTGCCAGCCTTCCTCGCCGAGTGGGTAGTGGTTGCGCCCGTTCACGTCCGCGCGGTGAAGCGCGTTGATGAGGAAAAAATTGCGGAACATGAACAGGTTGGCGCGGTTCACTGGATCCATCGACCGGCGCAGAATGCTGGACCAGGAATAAAAACGCCGTCGCGCATCGACGCACCCTCGCTCCACGTCCTCGGAAGTCATTCCTCCTGGCCGGAATGGGACCATGTTGTAGCTGTAACGATCGTCCAGCCACCAGGCCGGAAAAAGAAGTCGGCCCTCGTCTTCGAGTCGCCTGTAGAGCTCTGTTCCGGGGAAGGGCGTCAGATGGTTGAACGCGGTGATGTAGAAGTTGTTCAACATCGCGAACTCGAGCGTCTCGCGAAAGCACGAGGGCGTGTCGGCGTCGTACCCGAAGATGAAGGTGGCGTAGAGACGTATCCTGAATCGGCGAAGATTGTCCAGCGCCTTCGGGTAGCCGCCGTTCATCAGGTTGAATCGCTTGTTCATCGTCGCAAGATTCGCGGCGTTCAGGCTCTCGAATCCGATCAGGACACCCTGACACCCGCTCCGCGAGAGCAGCTCGAGGAACTCTTCATCGTGCGCAGCATTGATGCTCGCCTGGCTCACCCACCGCACGCGCAACGGGATGAGGGCTCGCAGGAACGCCTTGGCCTCGGCGAGATTTGATGTGATGTTGTCGTCGACGAAGAAGATGAGACCCTTGCCCTGCTTCACCGAGGCGACCTCGTCAAGGATGTCGTCCATTGGGCGACGGGTCTGTGTCGCGCCGAATACTTTCTGTACCGCGCAGAACTCACAGCGGAAGTGACAGCCGCGTCCGGCTTCCACCAGACCGATCGGGAGATATCGCTTGCCCCGAAAAATACGTCGATCGGGTGTAGAGCCGACGAGGCTCGGCCGCCCGGACTGACGATAGAACTTCTTGGGAGTGCGGTGCCGGTAGTCGTCGATCACCTCCGCCCACAGTAGTTCCGCTTCTCCGACGACGACCGACTCGGCGTACAGCGCGACTTCGTCAGGACATAACGTCGCGTGAAAGCCGCCCATGACGACCGGCACGGCGCGCCGCCTGAACTCCGATGCGATCTGGTACGCGCGTTTGGCCGTGTAGGTTTCCGCGCTGATCGCAACGAGATCGGTTGGTTCGTCGAACGGGATCAATTCCATGCGATCGTCGTAGAACTTGACCTCGACATCCGGCGGCGTCAGCGCCGCGATGAGCGCGGGTGGCAGCGGCTCCATTTGCCACGTGCGGATGTACCGCTGCCCCCGCCTCCGGCCGATGGCGGGGTGAACGAGCGTGAGCCTCATGCTGCCGGCTGCTCCCCAGTCGACCCGCCGATGACCCAGTCGCAGTTGTAGAAGCGATGCAGGTTGTGCGCGTAGAAGCGGTACGCGAGGTTGGCGCCGATCCGGACCGGCCATGGACTTGGGGATGCCAGTATTCGCCGGTACATGGACAGGGCGCTGTACGCATATCGCCATGCCGTTTCTATACCGCGCTGAAGCTGCTCGACGCTCATGTGCGCGGGTTGAAAGACAACGTGCTGGCCGTCGTACAGCTCCCAGTTCCGAGTCAAGATGCGGCCCTCTTTCTCCAGCCGTCGAAAGAGGGGAGTGCCCGGGAACGGGGTGACGACAGCGAAACGTGGAAGATCAACGCAGGCATCGACGACGAAGCGGGCGGTTTCAAGGAAGACCGACGGCATGTCGTGATCCAGACCGAACACGAAGCAGCCCTGCAGCGCGATGCCGTGCCGGTGGAGGGCTTCGACGAGATCGCGATACTTCGCCGGGGTGTTGAACCCTTTTCTCGTGTCGCGCAGATTCCTGCCCGACATCGATTCGAGCCCAATCAGGAGCCCTCTGCATCCACTTCGCGCCACGAGCGCGAGCAGTGACGGATCCTCTCCCAGCAAGGTCGTTGCGAGGCCGTACCACTGGACGCGGAGAGGCACGAGGGCTTCGAAGAGCCGTGCCGCATACGCGGGATCGGCGATCAGGTTGAGATCGACGAAGATCAGTTTGCGGGCCCCCTTTTGCCGAATGTCGGCGACCACGTCCTCGACCGGCTTCTGATACGGCTTGAGTCCCCAGGCGGAGGGGACGACGCAGAACTCGCAGCTGTGGACGCACCCGCGCGTGGCTTCAAAGACGTCGTTGGTCATGAAGCGATGCCGCGGCAGGAGATCTCGACGAGCAAACGGCAGGTTCGCGAGCGAGAGGTCCGGACGCTGAAGATATCGGGGCTGCAGACGGCCTGCTGCAAAATCGCGCACGAGTTGCGGCCACGTCTCCTCGGCATAGCCCACGACGATGGCATCTGCGTGTGGTTGGGCGTCCTCGGGAACGAGCGTCACGTGCGGTCCGCCGAGGACGACAGGAATACCGCGGCTGCGAAAGTGGGCCGACAGCTCGTACGCCCGCATCGCGGTGCCCGTGATCACGGTCATGCCGATCAAGTCGGCATCGAGTGAACGATCGACGTCCTCGATGCCCTCGTCGATGAGCTGAAGCTCCGCGTCGAGCTCACCCGGGATGAGCGACGCGAGCGTCGTCAGCGTCAGCGGGGCATACCGGAGCGAGCGCCTGAAGATGCCGCCGCGATGGCGATAGAGCGGTCCCTTTGGAGAAATAAGGACAATCTTCACCGTGGACTTCTCCTTCGCCTCTGCCGATGCGTCTGCGCGAGATGCCGAATGTCAGCGGCTCCTGCGGCCCGTCCACCGGCCGATCGCGAATCCCGCCGCCAACGCAACGATTGCCGCGATCGCCACACCCCAGTACATCGATCGGACGGCCTGGTTGAGCAGTGGGTTGTCGAAGATGCTCGGGCCGAACTGAAAGCTCGCTAGCAGCCACTTTCCATTCTGCTTGACCAGCGTGGCGGTCCAATTGGCGTTGACTTCGAAGTTCATTCCCCCGGTGAGCTCGTATCGCCCCTTCGTCGTGCCGTACGAGACACCGGTATCGCCCCCATAGAGTGTCGTCAGTTGCGCAACCTCAAACTCGTGGTGGACCGATCGCACCGTGCGGTCCGCGCCGGTCATCGTTCGCGTGAAGTAGTCGATGATGCCCTGCTTGCCGACGGCCGTCTGCCCGTTCATCGGAACGAGGACGATGTCATCGGCGGCAAAGTCGAGGAGTTTATCCATATCCTCGCGGCTGCCGGATATCCCGACGCGATTGAAGGCGTCCTGCGCACCGGCCTTGATCGCTCGCAGTGCCTCATGCGTTGCTTGGATGTCTTCCGGTGCGGTCGGGGCAGACGGGGGCGCTTGAGCCGCCAGAGGAACGGCGGCTGCGATGACCAGCACGAAAACGGGAATCCATGGAATTCGGTCGTGACGGGTTCCAGCCACGTGAGGCTCTCCTTGTGAGAGTGTCCAGCTAGGACGCTGTGTCTTGAGATTCGAAGCTGCCTGCCGGCAGCGCTGCCGCCCAATGGAAGTACTCGATCATTTCCCGGTCGGCTTCGATCAGGCCGGAAGGGTTGTAGCGCGGAGCACCCAGACCCTTCGCTTCCGCGATGAGATAGGCCCCGGTAAAGAGCCGCCGAACCCGCAAGCCGGCGGGCTGAAAGAGATAACGTGCGAGGGGATTGCCCGATCGCTTCGTGAACACGATGACCTGGCAACGCGTCGTCGCATCCTCGAGCGGCTGAAGCGCGATCATGAAGCGGCTGATGGCGCGCGCGAACTTCCCAGTGATCAGCACGAGCGTGCCGCCCCAGGTCGTGATCGAGATTTCTACTGTCCGGCCGGCGAACCTGCGGAGCACGCGATCGTAATATGCCTCTCCGAGCACGTCGGCCCTGTACTGTGAGCGTCGCGCAAACGGAGACGGGCAGTCGACGACGAGAGGGGCGTGCAGCCTTCTCCCATGCACGGACTCGAAGTGCTGGGTGTCGTAACCGTGCGCTGCAACCATGAACCACGTGCAGCCTGCAACAAATTCCACAGGCATGCCGCGCGTGAAGTCCTCCGGCTGCTCGCCCTGAAAAAATGGGAGTGGAAACAGGGGCTCCGAACCATTGAAAAAGAAGATCATCCCGTGGCGCTCGACCACCGGGTACACCCGTTGGAAGAACCGGGACGGTATCGCGTCGGCGTGGGAGGTGCCATGGCAGCGCCCGTCGGGGCCATACCGCCAACCGTGGAATGGGCATTGGATGCAGTCGCCAACTACGCGCCCGTTTCCAAGATCGGCCCCGAGGTGCGAGCAGCGAGCATCCAAGACCACGATGCGGCCATCGTCCGTGCGGTACGCGGCCAGGTCGCGGCCGAGTATGCGCCGTGAGACCGGACCCTCACGCAGTTCACTTGTGAAACCAAAAAGGTACCAGGACGAGGGATAGCTCACGAACGCCGAGACAGGAGGGACGTCGAGACTTCTCGTCCGCTGTACTGCCGAAGTCTCTTCGATACGGCTGGCTCGACCAGATTGTTGGATAGCTGACATCTGACTGCTTCCCTTCCCATTCGTCAGATCGGCAACACACAACACCGTGGGGCCCGCGCACGCCGTGTACCCGCGTGGCCTTTGAACCGGCTTCCAAAAACATGATGAATGTGACAGGATGCCGGGGGTCCAATGCTACAGGAGCCGTCTCTCCTGGCGCAATAGCGTTCATCTGATGACTGAGAACGTCGAGCGTGTCGAGACATCGATCCCCCGCACACTCAACGTCACTCTGTTGTTGACGGCTGGAGCGCTGGCGGGCGGGTTGCTCTGGTTCGCCTCCCACACCGGATCGTGGGTGTGGATGATTCTCGCGGCGGTCGCCTTCTCCTTCTGCAATAACACGTTGTTCTCGTTGATGCACGAGGCGACCCACGCAACGCTGCACCCGAATCCGAGAGTCAACGATGCGATGGGGCGCGTGGCTGCCGCGTTTTTTCCAACAGCGTTCACGCTGCAGCGTGCGTTTCACCTGACGCATCACCGGAACAACCGCACCGAACTGGAGCAGTTCGACTACCTGCGACGCCATGACCACAAGCTGCTCAAGCTGGCGCAGTGGTACGCGATTCTGACCGGCGTGTACTGGGCCTTCTCTCCGCTCGCCTGCCTCCTCTATTTCGGTGCCCACTGGGTATTTGCGCTGCGCGTGCTGCGCAGCCGCGACTCCACGGTGGCACACCAGACCAGCGTCATGGCTTACTTGCAGAGCGTCGAGAACGTCTCAGGTTCGACGGTGCGTCTGGAGATTCTGCTGACCGCCGGTATCCAAGCGGCCATGGCGTGGGCGTTGGATCTGTCGCCCGCGGGCTGGATCTGCTGCTATGCGGCCTTTGCAGTTAACTGGAGCTCACTCCAGTACGCAGACCACGCCTGGTCACCCCTGGACGTCCGTAACGGCGCGTGGAATCTCCGTGTCAATCCTCTCGTGCAAGCGATCTTCCTCAACTACCATCACCATCTCGCGCACCACCAACATCCTTCGGTGCCGTGGATCCACCTCCCCAGGTTCGTGGACCGCACGCAGCCGCGGCCGTCGTTCATTGCGACGTATCTGCAAATGTGGCGCGGTCCGCGTCCTTTCCCTGAAGAGCACGACATGCCCGCGACCATTCACGGGCTCACGCAGTCCCATTAGAGGTACGGGGTGCTCGGCCGCGGCGCCGCGGAGACACGTTCTCGCTTGTTCGCCTGGCCCGCGTGGCAGGACCTGCGAATCACAGGAGCTCTCGCGCTTGGCTTCATGGGCTTCTGGATCGTGATGTACGGGGGCGCGAACTGGATGACCGGATTGCACGACCTGCGGTTCGCCGTTGCCATGGACTGGGAGTCCCAGGTCCCGTTTGTTCCAGGGGCAGCAGCCGTTTACCTGTCTTTGAATCTATTGGTGCTCCTGCCTGTCTTCGTATTCCGTCGATGGCAGGAAGCCGTCCCACTCCTTGTGGTCATGGTCGCGGAAACCTTGGTAGCAGCCTTCTGCTTTCTACTCGTGCCGGTAGAAGGGCCACCAGTGCAATCTGACCCTCGCGGTTTCGCAGGCGCGCTTTTTCGTTTGGCGGATGCACTGAACCTCGAGCACAACTATCTGCCGTCGCTCCATGTGTCCTATGCGCTGACGGTAGCCCTTGTAATTGGCAGGCGCTGCGGGTGGCCTGGGAAAGCCGCCTTCGCACTCTGGGCGGCTGCGATTGCGTTCTCGACGATTCTCCTGCACCAGCACTATGTCGTCGACATAGTCGGCGCGGTTGTCCTCACAGTGTTCGCGACAACGTGGCTGTACGACGCCGCTGCGACGCCCACGTTCCTCCGCACGCTAAGCGCCGAGATGTGCTGTCTCTACGAGATCTACTGCTTCAGCCGGCGGCATCTGCGTTACCTGACCGTGGCACTTCTCGTGTATTGGCACTCGCTCTTCGGTTGGCGACATCGTCGTGCGATTCGGGTCGGCTTCTGCTTCCTCCAGCACGTTGACGATCTTCTCGACGGGGACCGTCCAAGCGTCCGCGAACCAAGCGAAGTCATCGAGGATGTCATCTCTCAGCTCGAACGCCGTACGTTCGACGAGGGCGCACTCGGCTGCCTCGCGCATTGCCTGTCTGACGAACTTGCGCATTTTCAGAGTGATCGCGATGACCCTCGTGCCGAACTCGTCACCCTAATCCGACACATGCAGCGGGACCGCTTCCGAGTCGAGCATGGCCAACTCCTGACCGAGGACGAGCTCCGCGTCCATCATCAACTGACGTTCCATCACGCCGTCAACTTGATGCTCGTTCTCGGGGACACGCAAGTGCGAGCTGCCGATGTCCCGAGCTTGATCGAGGCATTCGGATGGTGCTCGGTGATGCGCGACCTTCAGGAGGATCTCGAGAAGGGCCTCGTCAATATCCCACGATCCGTCGTTGACGCCGCTCGTTCGAAGGGCAATGTGCCCCTCGACTTCGATTCGCTCGTCGCTTCGCCTCCGGTACTCCAGTGGCTGCGGGACGAACACGCCCGCGCGGTTGAGCATCTCAACCAGTCGGAAAGCGAAATCGGCAAGCTCGGGACACGCAGCGGTGTTGCGCTGCTCCGCCTGTTCCAGCGATCCATTCGGCGTATCGCTGTCGCCACGGCGAGGCGTCATGGTTGGGAGCAGGCGAATCGTGCACCGATCTCGACCGACGGATACTCAGCCTCGGGGCAGCAGTAAACGCTGGATCCGCGGCCGCACCGTTGAACCTTCCACCCCAGAGGACTGTGTTGACCTGAATGGCTTTCTGAAGTTGCCTGCGGCTGGACGGCTCGAGCAGAAATGCGAATCGAATCGGTCGCACCTTGCGGTTAAATTAATGGTGACGGTGGTACTGGGGTGTTGGTCATTTCGTCGTTCTGGTCACCGATTGCTGGTTCCGTGCGGGCCGCTTTTCAGATCACCGCCTGTATAGTTCACCCCGCGGCCGTGCCGGTGTCCAACAGAACTCCAAGCCGTTCCGAAGGCGTGCCAACGCTCGTCGCCGTGCGCGCACGAAGGATCGGCGCCCGCCAGGTTGCCTTCGATCGGCTGCTGGCTCGAATGTTCGACCCGACGCAGCCAATTCGCGACGGCGGGGTCCTGAAGGGCGGCTACGCCCTCGAGATGCGCTTCGAGCAAGCACGATCCACGAAAGATCTCGACCTGACCGTCAGGAGTCGAACCGACGGGGCGCGCCCAATAGGCGGCTCGCCTCCGACGCTGCGCGAGCGCCTCCAACTTGCCGCGTCGGTGCAGCTGCCGGACTTCTTCACGTTCATCGTCGGGGAGGCAATGGCTGAACTCAATCAAGCACCGGAGGGAGGCGCTCGCTTCCCGGTTGACGCGCGCCTGGACGGTCGAACGTTCGTGAAATTCCACGTTGACCTTGGCGTTGGCGATGAAGTCCTCGAACCACTCGACGAAGTCGTCGGCGAGGACTGGCTCGGCTTCGCGGGCATTCCCGCCGTGTCAGTTCCGGCGCTCTCGGCCGAACAGCACTGGGCGGAGAAGTTTCACGCGTACACTCGTCCCCGCGAAACCGGCAGCAGCCGCGTCAGGGATCTGGTCGATCTCGTTCTGATTATCGAGCGTCAGGAACTGTCATCGGACCGCATTCGGGCCGCGGTCGATGCGACCTTCGTGCGCCGCGGTACACATTCGGTTCCGGCGGATGTTCCCCAGCCTCCGTCGGACTGGGAAAAGCCGTTTGCTGCGCTCGCGACCGAGTGCCGCATGGAGTGTACGGCCCACACAGCCCACGACCGAGTCAAAGCCTTTTGGAGAGAACTCTCGGTCTGATACATAGCAGTACGGTTGCCACCGACCAATCTGGATGTGCAGCCCGCACCGTGGAGGCACAAGACCTGAAGGACAATGCGGCTGAAGAAATGCCCGCCTGCCTTTCTCCCTCACCTCGAAAGTTGCACGCCGCGCATCCGAAGGATCAGAGGATTCAGCGAGCTGTCGCTCGTTGTCAGGCCGTCTCTGCTCAACAGTCCCGACACGAGCTCGAGGCCCGTGCGGTGCAGTCAATGTTCGTCGCGACAAAAGGTTGGTTGCGGGGGCGCGCAACCGCCGGTACTTGCAGCTCTGGTGGGTGGCGGCCTAGCCATCGCCTTCAGTCTCTGGGCCACCTCACTGCAGCGAGGAGCTTAAGGATGCGACAGCCTTCGATCTACGCCGAACCTGCTGCCCCCCATTCTTTGTCCCTGAAATTGTCCCCGTCGGCCCGAACCACTTCCTTCCAAATCGCCGTGAACGCGGGTTGGACAATAGGTGATGACAGCCGTGCGTTCTTACTCTCCCTGATAGCGCCCAGGGAACACGGCTGACCAGCCAGCATACGTGCTGAGGGCAAGCGGCTTGGTGTCTCCAACGCGCTGGCCCAGCTCTCTGCATCGTTCGACGTACAGGCGAAACATCGGGCTCGATGCGCGAAACAGACGAAGTGGTGCAAGCTGGCCTAACGTCCGGCAATAGCGGTAGTGCGGATTGCACGCCAGACGCTCGTCGACGAACCGGCCCAATTCGAGAGGAGGTTCCGCGTCCATTTCCAGATAGAGCGTGTAGCGCGCTGGAGACTGCGAAAGGTCGGGTGCAACCAGCGCAAATCGAGGGAACAGGCCGAGCTGTGTCCAGGCCGTTCGAAGCTCGCCACCCACGAACGCCTCGTTCAGCTTCTCGCCGCACAGATCGGACACGTGATCCTCTTTGCCCAGAAACGTCAACGACGGCGTCTTGTCCACGAAGCCGTTCACCTGAACTCTGTCCTCGAGGCGATAGCGGTATAACCCTCCTCCTGTCGTCACGACGACGGAATACACGTCGCCAGGTAAGATCTGATGAGAGAGGAGCGGGCGGCCATCCCGCAGGAACTCGAAGAAGTGGGAACGAATGGCCAGTGGTGTCAAGCCTCGAAACGGCAGCGTGACGACTGCTTCCGTTGCCAGCAGCCCTTTCGGCTGAACATGAACATTTGGCAGCATGCGCTTCAGCTCGTGAACATGCAGTGTCGCGTGGCCTTCGGCCCAGCAGCTCACCAATCGAAGATGCGGCCAGATCGCCGTGTAGTCGCGTGGTCCCAGTGCGTCGAGCTCCTGGGCGCGACCTGGATCGGGGCGAAGGAACGAGTCGAGCACCCGCTCGAGATCGGCTGGCAAGCTGGAGGGCGCGCGAATCGTTCCCCGTCGCACGTCGTCGATGAGCATGTCCCACCGAGGTGCCATCGCCTCGAACAGCAGTGTGAGAAACGTCGGATGCCACACCGAGATCAGACTGAGATCGCGACGTCTCAGGAGGAAGAGCAAGGTGACGTATCGAAAGCTCTCCATGTCGCGTATGAAGCGCACGGCGCCGGGGACGGCGAGCGTCGCGTCGACGAGCCCCTTCCACACTACCCCCACGTACTCACTGTCTTCATCGAAGCCGACTGGGATCGCGTCTTGTGCCCGGAGAGGATCTCTCGTCACGGGAGTAATGGACCAGTAGCTGGAGCCGAGGGCGAGCCGGGGGCGACTCCGATACAAGTCTGCAACCCACGGTGCGATGGCGCGACGAAACTCCTGCTGCAACCGCCGCGTGTAGGGGATGCGCTTCGCCGCGGAGACCGATCCGCTCGACAGTCCCAGTGACCTCACCCGGGCTCGAGTCAGCACCTGCTGCCTGCCACGAGAGATGTCGTCGATCCACGGTGACAGGTCTGAGTACGACGCGAGCGGGACCCTGTCTTGGTACTCGTCGATGGAGCGGATACCCGCGAAGCCATGTGCACGGCCGAAGGCCGTGCGGGCGTTGGCGTGGAGATATCGACGAAGAAGAGCCCATTGCGTTTCCGCAGGCGTGAAGAGCGCGGCGCGATATCGCCAATAGCCCGAGAGGTTCGCCGAGATCCATGCCGCGCCCGCCAAGGAAGCCGACAGAGTCACGCGGTCAGCTCCAGCCGAAATTGCTCGCACCCCTCATGTCGCCACATCCTTCGGCCCGCTGGCGTGAGGTTGTCGAATGCAATCTCCGTGAGACAGACCAACTCGTCCCCTCGGTGCCATCCTGAATTGCGTTCCAGGAAGAAGGCAACATGAGGTTCCTGGAGTCGTCCCGCACCGATCTCGCGCAGTTGCTCGCGGAGCACTTGAGGCGCGGCAAAGCGGACGATGCCAGTCTCTGGCAGGTACGAGTCACCGAAGCGATCAATGGCGAGGCGACTCAAGAGGGTTTGCACGCGAACGGG
>JAHFUJ010000073.1:13142-16784 GCA_023265105.1 Acidobacteriota bacterium | reverse complement strand
GCGCTCATCGGCGAGCCTGTTCGCGTCGGACGGAAGCCTGGCGGGGGGTGATCCCTTCATCCCTGTTGTGTTCATGCGTCGAGCCACGCGACGATCTCGTCAATCGAGATGCCGTCATCATTCGATGGCTCCAGCGCCACGAGGCGGGTTCGGTACGCTGCCGCGTCGTCAAACCGTTCGAAACGGGGCCGCCCATCGAGTCCGCGCACGACCAACAGGTATGCGCCCGCCGTGTTGTCCGAACGAGAGCCGCGCTGCCGCGTGTCGTGATGATGGGCCATCAATTGATATATCGGGGCGAACGATCCGATTGTTCACGGTGCGCGGGTTCGGGCAGGCCTTGACGGACAAAAAAGGTAGGTCGGCGTTACCACGGTGGCGCACATCTTCAAAGGACCGCGAGTTCGACTCCCTCTTAGGGCGCCATTCGGCCCTTACGCTCCCCGGTATCGACCGATAACAAAATCTGCGGGCGATTTACGCCGGCGTTCCGGGTTGTTCTCATAAATGGAGGTCACCCTTGTCCGGGTGGTGCCTGAATATCGCAACCGTCGCGTTTCTGCTCCTCGGCGCGGGATGCAGCAAACCGTCGATCCCCACAGCGTCATCGCCCACTGGCGCCGATTCGGCTCGACCGCAAAGTCAAAACGAGCCGCCGCTTTTGCTCAAGAGCATTGGGATCAACCTGGATTACTACGATTCGGCCATCAACATGGCCGGCGATTTCCGGTTCACCAAAAACAGGCTCCAGCAAAATCGGATCTGGATGGATTTTGGGTACGTGATTCCCGGCGGCGACTCAAGCACTGGCGCCGACAAGGCAAATCCGCAGCCCACGTTCATCCTGCCGCTTGGCACGAAGGTGCGCTCGCTGGTCGACGGTGTCGTCATCGCGGTACCGGGACTGTACAGCGGCGACTACTCCATTCAGGTCGGCGACGGCAAGAACGGCAACTGGCTGTACGAAACCGAACACGTGATCAACCCACTGGTCAAAGCGGGGGACCAGGTGAGCGCGGGTCAGATCATCGCGGAAGTCAGCACCTGGAGTTCGCAGGGCAACGACGGCTTGGGCATGGTGGAAATCGGCATTCTCCACGGCGGTAATCCGCCCGAACACGTTTGTCCATTTGTCTACCTGGATCCGTCCCTCAAGGTTGAGCTGCTGAAAAAAATCGAGGCTCTATACGCCTCGTGGGAGGAATTTCGAAGAGATTCGACCCTGTACGACCAGACGAAGTATGCGGTCCCTGGGTGTTTGACGCTGGCGCCAGTGCCTGGGTGACGTGCCCCGCGCAAGGACGCACCCCACGCGGACGATACCATCCGCGCGAAGATGTTGTCTGTCGGATTAACCTCCGTTCTGACAGACCGTTCCGAAACCCAGTCCGCGGGCGCGCAGCGCGGGTATCAGCCGCGCCGTCGCGTCCACCGTCTGCCGCTGGTCTCTGCGGGGCGCCGACTCGTCGCCGTCGTGGATGACGATGATGTCGCCGGCCGAGGCGCGGGCCGCCATCCGCGCGAAGATGCTCTCGGCCGTGCGAGCGCGGAACCAATTCCAGTCCCACAGCATCCAGCCCCAGCCGACCAGTTTGTAATCGATCTGCCGCAATCCCGCGTACATCTCGCCGCCGCGCCACCCGGCGTGCGGCCGAAACGCGCGGCACGGCCGCGTGCCAGCCAGCGACTCGATCCGATCGGCGGCGCTCGTGAGCGTCCGCGCCAGCTCCGCCGGAGAAAGGAGCATGTAGCCGCGCGTCGCCGAGTGCAGGGCCACCGCATGTCCCTCGGCGAACATGCGCCGGATGATGGGTGCCGTTTCTTCGGTCACGTGTCGATCGATGAGAAAAAACGTCGCGTGCACCTCTTCACGCGCCAGCACATCCAGCAGATCCGGCGTGGTCGTCGGATTCGGCCCGTCGTCGTAGGTCAGGTAGACGGTGGGAGGCGAATCGGCCGGCATGTGCCACACGGCGCGATCGCCGGCCATGGCGTCGAGCACAAATCGACCGGGGGCGACGTGTGCCAGCGCGACGATGGCGAAGCCGACGATCGTGAAGATCCACATGGCTCCGCCTCCGGGAATCACCCTTTGATGCAGACGATCGGCTCGAGCCTCGCCACCTTGCGCGACAGCCCCGCCGAATCGGCGGCATCGACGACGGCCGTGACGTCTTTGTAGGCGCCGGGGGCCTCTTCGGCGACGCCCCGCGACGAGGGACTCCGAATCAGAATGCCGCGGCTCGCAAGCTCATCGATGATCTGCCGGCCGCGCCACTGTTTGAGTGCTTGATGACGACTCATGCTCCGGCCGGCCCCGTGGCACGACGAGCCGAACGATCGCGTCTGGCTGTCGCCGCTTCCGACCAGGATGTAAGACGCCGTGCCCATCGTGCCGCCGATGAGCACCGGCTGCCCGATGGACGAGAACGCGGCAGGCAGATCCGGATGCCCGGGCCCAAACGCGCGCGTCGCCCCCTTCCGATGCACGAAGAGCCGCTTGACTCCCCCCTCGATCTGGTGCGACTCGACCTTGCACGTGTTGTGCGACACGTCGTAGAGCAATGACAGTTCAGCTTTCGGCGCAATCTGCGCGAACGACTTCCGGACCAGATGCGTGATGATCTGGCGGTTGGCCAGCGCGCAGTTGATGGCGGCGCGCATGGCGCCGAGATACGCCTCGCCGAGCGGCGACGCGATGGGCGCGCAGGCGAGCTCGCGGTCCGGCAGATCGATGCCGTAGTCTTTCGCCGACACCGCCATCCGTTTCAGGAACTCGGTGCCGATCTGGTGACCCAATCCTCGCGATCCGCAATGGATGCTGACGACGATGTCGCGCTCGCGGAGGCGGAAGGCCGACGCGACGGCCGGATCGAACAGTTGCACCACCTGCTGCACTTCGAGATAGTGATTGCCCGATCCGAGCGTCCCCATCTCGTCGCGCTGGCGCTTCTTCGCGTGGGCGGACACCTCCTCGGGCTTCGCGCCCGCCATGCAGCCGTGTTCTTCGATGCGTTCGAGGTCCTCGGCGGTGCCGTAGCCGCCCTCGACGGCCCAGCGCGCCCCGCCCGCGAGCATCGCGTCCATCTCGCGATCGTCGAGATGCAGCCGCCCGACGCTGCCGACGCCGGCCGGCACGCTGCGAGACAGCTCGTGGGCCAGCGATTTCTTGAGCGGCTCGATGTCCTGAAGCGTCAGGCCGGTGTACAGCGTCCGCACGCCGCACGAGATGTCGAAGCCGACGCCACCGGCCGAGACAACTCCGCCTCGATCTGCATCAAACGCGGCGACGCCGCCGATGGGAAAGCCGTAGCCCCAATGCGCGTCCGGCATCGCGTACGAGGCGCGCTCGATCCCGGGAAGCATCGCGACGTTGGTGACCTGCTCGTACACCTTCGCGTCCATGTCGCGCACCAGCGCCTCGGTCGCGTAGACGATCCCCGGCACGCGCATGCGGCCGTGTGGCTGAATCCACCACTCGGTGTCGGATTTCCGCGTGAGCAGCGAGAGATCCATGTTTCAGACATCCACGACGCACTGAGCGAGCCAGCCGCCGTCATCTTGCCGGCCGACCCGAAGCTCGGTATACGTCGCCCCCTTGACCTCGACCGCAGGTTCGTGTCGCGCGGCATCGACACGCTC
>JAHFUJ010000073.1:0-13042 GCA_023265105.1 Acidobacteriota bacterium | reverse complement strand
GGCCATCAGCATGCATAGGATCTGCGCAGATTGCCGCAATCGCTCGTGGTTGCGCCGCGCATGAATGGCCCTCGTTCAATCAGCCTCCAGTGCCCTCGTCGAGCAACAGCTGCTCGACATCATCGGCGGCCTTGTCGCCGAGCTCGGTGCAGGTGTCACGCGCCGACCGGCGCTCGACGACTCGCTCGACCGCGATTTGGGCATCAGCAGCCTGGAACGGGTGGAACTGCTGCTCCGGCTCGAGCGCGCGTTCGGCGTACGGCTACCCGATTCCGTGATGGCCGAAGCGGCCACTCCCAGGGAGCTGGTGGCCGCCATCCTCGGCGCCGCGCCCTCGACGCCCGAAGTCGCTCCAGCGCCGGTCTCGCCTGCGACTCCCGGGACGCCGGCGCCCGCCTCGGCGCGAACGCTCGTCGATGTGCTTCGCTGGCATGCCGAACGGACACCCGACAGAACGCACATTCATCTG
The DNA here is from genome assembly GCA_023265105.1 of Acidobacteriota bacterium. GTDB lineage: Bacteria > Acidobacteriota > Vicinamibacteria > Vicinamibacterales > CAVVIG01 > JAHFUJ01. Next base: position 12,573 of record JAHFUJ010000073.1, on the reverse strand, counting down.
CGCCAGGAGGATGGCACCGAGACACCGATCACGTACGGTGAACTGCTGACTGGCTCGACCGCCGTCAGCGCCGGTCTGCGGGCGCTCGGCGTGAAGGCCGGCGAACCTGTTGCGCTGATGTTGCGGACCGAAGAGGCCTTCTTCGAGGCGTTCCTGGGAACGCTCATGGCCGGCGGCGTGCCCGTTCCACTCTACCCGCCGCTCCGGCGTGACGAGTTTCTGGAATACGTACGCCGGCAGCGTGCGATTCTTCGCAACGCGGGCGCGCGCGTGCTCGTCACCTTCGCCGAGGCGGCACGACTCGCGACACTCATTCGAGGCCAGGCGCCCTCACTCGAAACCATCACGACGGTGGAACGCCTCGCCGCCGAGCGTATCGGCGCCGCCGTGCAGCGGTCGGACTCGGACGATCCGGCGCTCATCCAGTACACGTCGGGAAGCACGGGCGCCCCCAAAGGGGTGCTGCTGTCCCATGCCAACATCCTCGCCAATATCCGCGCCATCGGCGAGGCCATCGCGGTCGGTCCGGTCGACGTCTGCGTCAGCTGGCTCCCGCTCTATCACGACATGGGATTGATTGGCGCGTGGCTCGGGTCGCTGTATTTCGGGGTGCCGGTTGCGCTGATGTCGCCGCTGGCATTCCTCGCACGCCCGGCACGCTGGCTGTGGACGATCCACGCGCATCACGGGACGGTTTCGCCGGCTCCCAACTTTGCATTCGATCTTGCGGTCCGCAAGATCGCCGACGACGAGATCCAGGGACTCGATCTGAGCGGCTGGCGGCTGGCGCTCAATGGATCGGAGGTCGTCAGCCCGGAGACGATCGATCGTTTCACCCTCCGGTTCGCGCCGTACGGATTCAGGGCCGACGCGATGTGCCCGGTGTACGGCCTCGCGGAATCGTCGGTCGGCCTCACCGTGTCGCCTCTCGGGCGCGTTCCTCGGATCGACAGCGTCGCGCGCGAGCCGTTCGAACGCGCCCGCGACGTGCGACCTGCGCCCGCCGGCGAACCTCGACCGCTCCAGTTCGTCTCGTGCGGTCGTCCCTTGCCACGTCACGACGTCCGCATCGTCGACGCCTCGGGGCGTCCGCTCGGAGAGCGTGTCGAGGGGCGCGTCCAGTTCGGCGGGCCGTCGGTGACGCGTGGATATTTCCGAAACCCCGAGGCCACGAGCGCAGTCCTTCGCGACGGCTGGATGGATTCGGGCGATCTGGGCTACTGGGCCGACAGTGAACTGTTTATTACCGGTCGCGAGAAAGATCTCATCATCCAGGGAGGGCGCAACATCTACGCGCAGGAGGTCGAGGACGTCGCCGCCACCGTCGCGGGCATCCGCAAGGGCTGCGTGGCCGCGTTCGGCGTTCACGATCCAGCGCTTGGCACCGAACGCCTCATCGTCGTGGCTGAAACAAGAGAACGGAATGCAGCCCGGCGGGACGGGCTCCGCCAGGCGGTCCTGGATCGAGTCGTCACCGACATCGGAGTGCCGCCCGATGTCATCGTCATCGCCGATCCAGGGGCCGTGCTCAAGACGCCGAGCGGAAAGATCCGGCGCGGCGCGATCCGGGATGCGTATGGTCGAGGCACACTCGGACAGAGACCGCCGGTGGCGCTGCAGTGGACCCGCCTGCTGTTCGCCGACGTCTGGAACCGTTTAGGAACGTTCGGGGGCTCGGTGGCTCGGCTTGTGTTCACCGCTTATGTCGTCGTCGTGCTTCTCTTGACGTTGCCGGCGCTATGGGCGTACTTGTTGGTCCTTCCTCCAGGGCGCCATGCGAATCGGGCGGCGAGGCGGTGGTCGAGGATCGTTCTGAGGCTCTGCGGCGTTCGCATGCGCGTCACGGGCTTGAACAATTTGAGCGGCCTTCACTCCGGCATTCTGGTCGCGAATCATGCGAGCTACATCGATCCGATCGTGCTCATGGCGGCGGTGCCCGTGGACTTTCATTTCGTCGCCAAACGGCGGCTCGCCGACTATCCGCTGATTGGCACGGTCATCAGGAAGGCCGGTCACTTGACGATTGAAAAGGCGGATGTGGCGCAGCGACTTGGGGGCGCCATGGAGGTCGCCAAGCTCCTCCGCGAAGGCGACCTGCTGATGATCTTCCCCGAAGGGACCTTCTTCCGGCCACCGGGTCTGCTTCCGTTTCGGTTGGGCGCGTTCAAGTCCGCTGTCGAGACAGGCCGGCCGATCGTGCCGATTGCCATTGGCGGAACCCGCCATGTGCTGCCCGACGGCACGTGGTTGTTTCGGCGCGGGCCGATTGACGTGACCATCGGAGCGCCGCTGCAGCCGCAGGCGGAAGGGTGGCCGGAAATGGTCCGCCTGCGCGACCTCGCGCGTGACGAGATCGCACGCGGATGCGGCGAGTCGCCAGGCGGTGAGCGACTGGACAAGACGAACGAATCTGTGTGAAAGAGAGTTAGTTGGCGATCTAAGATTGCCGATCTACCATGATCTACCATTGTCGATCTACGACTAAATCGTAAGATCGTAAATCGTAGATCGTAAATCGTAGATCGTAGATCGTAGATTGAGAGACTGTGTTATGCCTCAGGAGCCTGAAGCGTGCAGCGGTTGATTGAGCAGCCAGCCGACGACGGCGACGTGCTGGAGGGGCGCACACGCCTCGGACGCGTCCATTACCATCTGTCGGTCTACCAGCACTTCTCCGAGGCCGAGCACGAGGCCGTGCCGGCGTTTCTCGAGGTGGAAGGCCACATCACTCCACTGGACGATCTGGACCTGGCGGCGTTCCATCGGCGAAGAGCGGAATTGACGCTCAACCTGGCCGACGGCCGCGTACTCGAATTTTTGATCGCAAATGGGGAGGGCGCCATCCGGTCCACGGGGCGCGGACTCTATCGGCGGTAGATCGCGGCCGCACGCCCGCGCGTGCTCGCCGGGATTCTGCGACTTCACTTCTGAATGAGCTTCCGGAACGCGTCGAGGTGCAGGGTGTTCGCGACGTCTGTCGCCTCGCACCACCCACGGCGCGCCTGATCGACGCCGTACCGCATGCAGCCGAGCTCCTCGATGCGGTGAGCATCGGTTCCAATCACCACTCTGACGCCGGCCTGCCGGGCCATGGCGACGTGGAGATCGTTTAAATCGAGCCGATCGGGCTGCGCGTTGATCTCCAGCAGCACGCCGTAGTCGCGGGCGGCCTTCACGATCTCCTCCATGTCGAGCGGATACGGCTCGCGCTTCCCGAGGAGCCGGCCGGTCGGGTGGCCGAGCACATGGACGCGCGGATGTTGAAGGGCGCGGACGATGCGCCGGGTCATCGCCGTCTTGGACAGGTTGAAGCGGGAGTGCACGGAGACCAGCACGATGTCGAGCTCGGCCAGCGTCTCCTCGTCCAGATCGAGCGACCCATCGTCGAGGATATCGACCTCGGCGCTCTTGAAGACGGTCATCTTCTTGACCGTCTTCCGAATCGCGTCGATCTGCCGCCACTGCTTGCGAAATCCGGCCTCCGTCAGGCCTCCCGCCACTCGTACGGCCTTCGTGTGATCGGTGATCGCAATGTACTCGTAGCCGCGCGCGGCCGACGCCTCCACCATTTCGGCCAGCGTGTTCCTTCCGTCGGTGTCAGTCGTGTGCATCTGCAGGTCGCCGCGAATGTCGGTCAGCTCGACGAGGCGCGGGAGCCGGCCCGCGCGGGCGGCGTCGAGCTCGCCTCGGTTCTCGCGGAGCTCCGGCGGGATCCAGGGCAGCCCCACCGCGGCGAAGACCTCGGGCTCGGTGCGGCCCGCGATCTGGCGCTTGCCGCGAAAGACACCGTACTCGTTGATCTTGAGATGCCGTTTGACGCCGAGCAGGCGGACGGCGATGTTGTGCGGTTTCGATCCGGTGAAATAGTGGAGCGCCGCGCCGTAGGAAGACTCCGCGACGATCCGCAGATCCACCTGCAGCCCGCAGCGGAGGACGACCGAGCATTTCGTCTCGCCGTGCGCGAGCACCTGCTTGACGTCCTTGTAGCCGACAAAGGCTTCGGCCGCCGCCGCCGCGTTTTTTGCCGCGAGGAGAATATCGACGTCGCCCACCGTTTCCGCCCGCCGCCGAAAGCTGCCCGCGACATCGAGCCGCTCGACGCCAGGTGTCGCGCGCAGCGTTTCGACGAGCGGCCGAATGTACGCTTCGGCCTCTGCCAGCGGAAAGCGAGCGGTGCGCACTTTGTCTTGCTCGATGCCGCGCAGGATGGCTTGCTCGGTCGCCGCGCCCAACCCCGGCAGCTTGGACAATCGGCCCGCCCGCGCGGCTTTCTCGAGCTGCCCGAGCGTTTTGATCCCGAGCTTGCTGAAGACGAGCTTCGCTCTCTTGGGCCCGACGCCAGGAATTCGCAGCAGCGCGACCAGGCTTTCCGGCGTCTTTCGCTTGAGCTCGTTCAGCAGCGGCAGCCCGCCCGTACGACAGAGGCCCTCGATCTTTCCGGCGAGATCGGCGCCGATCCCCGGCAGCTCCTCGAGCGCGTGACCGTTCTTCTTGAGCATCGACTCGACCGAGGTGTTCAGCGTGCCGATGGTACGGGCGGCCGTTCGATACGCGCGAATTCGAAACGGATTCGCCCCCTGGATTTCCAGCAGGTCCGCCACCTCGTCAAAGGTCTTGGCGATTTCTATGTTCTCCATGGCATCCTCATCGAGCGCCCGATAGTTTTCGGAATGCGCGCTCATCGATGACCCGGACGCCCAGCGCTCTGGCTTTGTCGTACTTGGAGCCCGGCTCCGTGCCGGCGACGACGAGATCGGTGTGTGCGCCGACGCTCCGAGCGGTGCGTGCCCCGCGCGCCCGCGCCAATTCCTCCGCCTCCTCGCGACTCATCGACTCGAGTCCACCGGTGAAGACCACCACCTTCCCGGCCAGCGGGCCCCGCGGCCGAGGCGCCGCTTCGGCCAACGCGACGCCGCGCCGCCGGCAGAGATCAATCGCGCGGAGGTTGCCTGGCTGCCGGAAAAACTCCGCGACCTCGTGCGCGACGATGGGACCAACGCCCGACACCTTTTCGATCTCGGCCTCGCCGGCCGATCGAATGGCGTCGAGGCTGCCGAAATGCTCGGCGAGATCGCGAGCGGTCTGCACACCGACGCTTGGGATCCCCAACGCGTGAAGAAACCGCCACAGCGTCGTGCGGCGAGCCTTGTCGATGGCCTGCAGCAGATTGGCCGCCGAGAGGTCGGCGAACCGCTCGAGCTTGACGAGATCGCGTGCGCGCAAGGTGAACAGGTCTGCCACCGAGCGCACCAGACCTGAGGAGACCAGGGCGTCGACGGTCTCGGCCCCGAGTCCGCGAATATCGAGCGCGTCGCGCGATCCGAAATGAGCGATCGCGCGCTTGAGCTGCGCGGGGCACGCCAGCCCGTTGGGACAGCGGTCGAACGGCCCTTCGCGCACCACCTTCGTGTGACACTCCGGACAACGCCGCGGCATCGAGAACGGCCGGCTATGCCGCGCCCCCGAACGCGGCAACCGCTCGACGATCTCGGGGATGACGTCGCCCGCGCGAATGACCCGCACGGCGTCACCGACGCGAAGGTCCTTGCGCGCGATCTCCTCCCGGTTGTGGAGGGTCGCGCGCGCGACCGTGACGCCGCCGATCCCGACCGGCCGCAGTACCGCAACCGGCGTCAACACGCCGGTCCGCCCCACCTGCACGACGATCTGCTCGATGACGGTCTGCTCCTCGCGCGGCGTGAACTTGAACGCAAGCGCCCAGCGTGGATGCCGACCAGTCGCGCGCAGGCGCTGGCGGGCGCCGAGGTCGTTGAGCTTCAGGACGATCCCGTCGATCTCGTAGCCGAGCGCCTCGCGCAGGCGTTCCATCTCGCGGTGGTACGTGAAAATCTCGTCGGGCTTCTCGCAGAGGCGCGCGCGAGGACTCGTGACCAGTCCCCAACCAGCAAACGCTTGGAGCACGCTTGCGTCGTCGGTCAGGCGCGGTCCACCCTCGATGTGCAAGATGTCGTAGAAGAACACCTGGAGGCGCCGTTCGGCGGAAATCCGCGCATCGAGCTGTCGAATCGATCCGGCGGCCGCGTTGCGCGGGTTCGCGAAGGGCGCCTGGCCGTCGCGCTCGAGACGCGCGTTGAGCGCGCGGAAATCCTCTGTGCGCATCACCGCTTCGCCACGAACCGAGAGGAGCCGCGGGACCCGGTGAGAGGCGTCGTCAAGGCGCAGCGGCACCGCACGAATCGTTTTGACGTTCTCGGTCACGCCCTCGCCGTGCTCGCCGTCGCCTCGCGTCGACGCCCGATCGAGCGCGCCGTCGCGATACACGACCTCGAGCGAAAGGCCGTCGAACTTCGGCTCGAGCATGTACTGGAGCCGCGATCCGCCGACGGTCTTGCGCACGCGCTCGTCGAAGCGCCGGACCGCGTCGGGATCGGTGACCGACTCGAGGCTCAGCATCGGCGCCAGATGCCGAACGGTCGGGAATGAGGGAACTGCCCCACCGGCCACTCGCTTGGTCGGCGAATCGGGCGTGACGAGCCTTGGGTACTCCGCTTCGAGGCGCGTGAGCTCTGCGAATAGCCGATCGTATTGGGCGTCGGAGATCGTGGGCCGATCCAGCACGTAGTAGAGGCGATCGTGCCGGCGGATCTTGGCGCGCAGTCGCTCGACGCGACGCCGGACGGCGTTCAGGCTTGCCGTGCGGGTCATGTCGACTTCGCGAGCGGAAGGTTCATGGCCGCCACATCCGTTCGGTGCGAGTCGGCGGAGAGGTGGAGAGCGACCGGCGGCAGGCCGCTCTCGATTCGTCGCCGCAGCCCCTGCAGCACGTCGGACGCTTCGGTTTTCAAGCGGCGCTCGACGAGCCACCGCACCAAGCCGCCAAGAAAGCCACCGAGGACATCGACCTCGGATCGATTCAGATATGTCAGATAGCGACGCGACCCGGGACCCCCGCCGACGATGGCGGTCAGCGCCAGCGCTCCGTTCATGTAATGCGTCGCGAAGATCTGCTTCCCCGCCACGAGCGCGTCGGGAAGCGCGGCGCCGGCGCTGCGCAGCATGCTCACATGCGTCACGCTCATCACCGGCCTCCCGCCCAAGCGCTCTTTCGACCAGTAGATGAACGACTCGACCTCTGGCATCGACACCTGTGGATAGCGATCCAAATAGTTCGCGAAGGCGGGCAGCCGCTCGGTGAGGCACATCGATCGCCGCACGATCGATGAAAACACGGCGGGCGAGGAGAGGCCGTGCGCGAGATACGCCTCGACGCGCTGAAGGACGACGCGGCGGAATCCGTCCTGTAGAACTGATTTCCAGTCGATTCGCCCGGCGATCGCAGCCTGGAGTTGTGCAATCTCCGCCGCCGTCAGCTTGAGACCGCAGTCGGTCGGACGGCACGCGCGGAGGTCGTCCAGATCGTCATCCTCGAGCGCCAGGCCGCCGAGATCCTCCAAGCGTGGCGGATCGGAAAAGCGACCGATGGCCAGCACGAACGAGCTCTTCTTGAGTGCGGCGATGTTGCGGACCCACGCGATCAGCCGATCGCCATCGGCATCGACAGGTACGGCGGCAAAGATGGCGACCTCGCGATCCTGTCCGGGCAAGACCCGGGCAACCGACTCCCCTTCGTCGAGACGCCGGCGGTCGTCGAGGCTCATGACGACCGAGGGACGAAAGAACGTGAATGGATCGGCAGCCTGCGCCGCCAGAACGACGTGGAGCGCCAAGCATGCGATCACAACGCGGAGCATGACCTTCGGGAGGCAATAGCGGTTCCACGTCGGGCGGGGGGCGGCAGTGAGCAGGATGCTTGCAAGAGGTAATAGCGCAGGTTTGTCGTGCCGGAAAGTCGGCACCCTCGCGGTCCAGTATGCCTGAAGCGTCTATATCTGCTCGCACGACTCGCGACCGCGGCCCTTCGCCGATATCCGGGGTGGGTCTGCACGTGCGCCGCTTCACAACCGCGCCCGCCGCACGAGCTGTCGCTTGGCCACGTCGACGAGCAGCAGACACGCCAGCGTCGCCACGAGCAGGAAACCGAAATACGATGCGGGCAGCCGCTGCGAATGCCGGTTTCGAATCGGCTGTTGACGTACGCCAGCGTGAACACCCGATCGGGTGCAGCACGTGTCGCATCGAACGCGCCATCCAGACGCATCTGGTCCCGGACGGTGATGTGAAGCGATCGTTCGTCAGACATGAGGCCTCCGAACGGTCCGGCTAAAGCCGGACACTACGTACCGCCTAGGCCCGGCTGAAGGACACCACGTGCGATGGGCTCCGTAGTCGTGGCGTCCGGCTTTGGCCGGACTACGTCACCGCAGCGCGATGCCGTGGCAAACTGCGTAGCTATTGAAACTTTTCTGTCGAACGGCGGGTTCCCGGCACCGGCACGGAGCGGAGAACTCCGCGCGGCCGCGGGAATTTCGCAGCCCACGGTCCGGCTAAGGCCGGACGCCATATACGACGGTCCGGCCCAAGCCGGACACTACGTACTGGCGCGATACGTTACGACGGTCCGGCTAAAGCCGGACACTACGTACTGATCACCACAAATAGGTGAGACGGAACCAGCCGGTGTTGGCCTTGTATGGTCGAAAGAAATAGCCCAGCATGATTCCGTCGGCCAGCGTCCGGTTGCCGATGACGTAATTCGGGCTCATCTGGAAATCGTTCACCTTGTAGTTGTCGTACGCGTAGAGGAAGCCGGCGGCGAGATGTTCGGTCAGGAAGTATCTGACATCGACGCTGGCGCGCTGCAGCTCGTTGTACAACGTCGGCAGCGGCGTCACCGGCGGCAGCGTTGTGTTGGCCGGCAGGACGTAGGTGTAGTCCGCGTTGGACTTGTTCCAGTCGAAGGCGAAGCGGACGTTGGTTTTCGGAATCGCCTTGGTCAGGTCCACGCTGGCCACGACGTAGTGGACCTTTTCCTTCATGTCGGTCGACCAGTTGCGCGTCGGATCGTTGAACTGCACGCCGGGATTGGCCTGACGAGAGTTCTGGGCCGTCTGAACATCCTCGTAGCTGTAGGTGAGCCCGAACCCCACGTTGTCGATCGGCGTCGCATCGAAGCCGAGCGAGTAGTTGTTGGTATCGAAATTCTGGAGCCCGAAGGTCGCGTCCGGCCTGGTGTCGCGTCCGGTCTGCACCGAAGCGACGATGCCGAACTGACTGACAGGCGTGACCTGAACAAGCGCGGTGACGCGGTCACGGTTGCGATCCGAGATGTCGAACTGCCGCAGCGACACCTGTTCGCCGATCTCGTCGAGCACCTCTTCGTCCAGGCCCGTCCCCGTGCGCTTCGAGTGCTCGTAGGCGAGGCGGAGCGACACGTACTGGTTGCCGGTCGTGTCGAGCGCCGTTCGGAACGTGTGCTCCGTCGTCGTCTCGAGCAGACGGAACGTCCGATCGTCCTTCTCCATTCCGTAGCCGACTTTGAACGCTGTGTACGGAATCGGCGTGAAGGAGGCGTCGGCGTCGACGAAATCGCGAACGTAGCCGAACGGCTCGTTGTGGCCCAGGATCGACGGCTCGATCACCTGGTCGAGGCGGACGTAGTTCGTCACGCTGAAGATGGGCGTCCGGTTGTCGAAGTCGTACCGGCGGGCCCGCACGTTGAACCAGGCGACGCTCGCCGGCCGCGACGTGAAGTTGACGTTGAAGGACGTGATGCGCGCCTCGGCTTCGGCCGTCGGACGGTCGAGTGGAATCACCGGAATGGCCGTGTTGATCGTGTACGGCAGGAGCGCCGCGTTCTGTTTCCACTCGCCGACCGAGAGGGCGCCGTTGACACGACTGTGCCCTGGCAGATTGTAAGACGCGGCGCCGCTCACGGTGTTCGCCATGCTGTCGGGCCACATCGCCGTGCGCCCTTGGGAGGTGCCGTTCCCGGCGACGTAGGCGCTCGCGTTGGTTGAATCGGTCACCCTGTACGGGCTGTCGAAGGTCAGCGTGGGGACGGCGTTGTTGAACCACGAGCCGTCGTATCCCACGCGCGCCATCCCCTTGCCGTTCGCCCATTCGAGCGATGCGCCGATGTCGGTCGTGCGGTGATCGATCGGCGCGGCCACTTCGTTGTCGGCGCTGAACCCGAAGCTCGCGCCCCACGGCATCGCGCCATCCTTGTGGGTACTCGTGACGTTGACCTTCGCGTCAACATTCTTCGAGACTGGGGCCACCAGGCTGAAGGCCGCCACGTCGCGGCGCTGTCGCAGATCGAACGGAGATCCGAGGAACGACTTTACGTCCTGCACCCTCAGCGTGCCGTTCTGAATGCCCGTGCGCACGCTCGTGTTGCCGATTCGCAGCTGGCCGTTGCCCTGGTCGGTGTAGAGCCACGACGTGTCCTGGCTGTAGAAGAGCGGCGTCTGGTTCCACTCGAACGATGCCTTCACCTTGCCGTAGTTGTTGAACGCGCCCGAAAATCGCTGATCCCGGTACCCGACGTGGTCGGCCTGCAGATTGACCAGCCACGATCCGGTCTCGCGCGTGAAGCGGAATCGATCGAGGAAACCGCCGTCCCGCAAATCGCGGTACCGCTCGAAGCGCGCCTTGTCGGGGTTATCGCCGAAGCTCGTGCCACGGAAGCCGAAGTCGATCTGGTTGGTGTTCGCGTCTTGTTGCTGGGCCTTCGCGCCCGCGGAGGCCAGCAGAAGCGCGGCGACCATCACGAATAGTCTGGTGCGCATCTCATCCTCCCGCAGCTAGCGAAGGAACGCGTTGCCGGACGGGTGATTGGAGCCGTGAATGTTGGAGTGACAGTTCACGCACCCCCGGCCGTAGATTCGGTTGCTCGCCGTCGCCGCCGACGTGACGTTTCTGCCGTCATAGATGGTCGACGGGTGGCGCGTGCCGATGTGGCACCGCTGGCAGAGCATCGGCGGCTTGGCGACCAGCAGGCGGTCGTTCGAGGAGCCGTGCGGATCGTGGCACGTGATGCAGCTTTCGCGCCCGGCCGCGTGCTCCCAGAGAAACGGCCCGCGCTTCTCGGCGTGGCAACTCACGCAGCTCTCGTTGACCCAGTTGCCAACCTTCAACTGCTTGACGTTGGTCGAGCCATGCGGGTTGTGGCACGACGTGCAGCTCATCTTGCCCTCCGACACCGGCATGTGCTGCGTCCGCCTCACCTTCATCGCCTGCACCTTGTGACACGTCGCACACGTCTCGATCTCGGTCGCTGTCTTCAATTGCGCTTTTTCTGACTTCGGCTCGTGGACGGAATGGCAAGTGGTGCACGACAGGCTGCGCGAATCGTGCGGCCCCCCTTGCCACTGTGTGTGGACGCCTCGGTTGTGGCACGTCAGGCACGTGTCGGAAATGTCGCGGGCCGGCATCGCCGAGAACCGCTTGATCTTCTCCTTGTCGCCGTCGGCATCGACGTGTGCCTTGCCAGGGCCGTGACACGTCTCGCAGCTCTGGCCGGTTGCGGCCGGCGTCCGCGGATTCTGCGCGTGGCCGTGCAGCGTCCGGCCGAGCGACTTGCCTTCCGAGTCGTGGCACGTGATGCACGTGGCTGCGCCGACGTAGTCGCCCGCTTGCGCCGGCGCCGCTGCCGCCCCCGCCTGGGCCGGCGCGCCGCTCGCCCCGGCCTGCGCCCTCTGCGCCTGCGCCGGCCTTTCGCCGGCGGCCCACAGACCGATCGCCATCACCCAGGCAAGAGCAAACACTGTGATCAGTGTGCGTGCCGGAAAACCGTCACCACGTAGGTTCATAATCTCTGCTCCCGGGTAACCGTCGTCGGATATCCGGCAGAACCGCCGGTTCCAGCCGTTAGGAGTGCAAGGGCAGTGCCTCCATCGTTCGACAACACCTTAGGATAAAGTTGACGGCACGGTGCTTGCCATAGGCAGCCCATGCGTTTCCCCAGGCTGGTCCTCGTCCGCAACCCCATTTCGCTCGCCGGCGCCGTGCTCGTCACGGTGAGCGCCGTCGTGTTTTTCATTCTCTATCTGATCGAGCTCCTCGGATACTTCCGGAACCCGTACGCCGGTCTGCTCGTGTTCATCATGGTACCGGCGGTGTTCGTGCTCGGCCTTCTCCTCATCCCAATCGGGATGATCTGGGAACGCTGGCGGCCGGGCGCGGTCGTCGAAGGCGGCCGCAGGTGGCCGCTCATCGACTTGAACGATCCGACCCACCGCCGCGTGACGCTGTTTGTTGCCGTTGCGACGCTTGCCAACAGCCTCATCCTGTCGATCGCCGGCTACGGCGCCGTCCACTACATGGAATCGCCCTCCTTCTGCGGCCAGACGTGCCACCAGCCGATGGAGCCGCAGTTTACGGCCTACCAGACCGGCCCGCATTCGCGCGTCGCCTGCGTCGCGTGCCACGTGGGAGCCGGAGCGACCTACTTCGCCCGTGCGAAGTTGTCCGGCACGCGCCAGTTGCTCGCCGTCCTCGGCGGCAATTACAGCAAGCCGATCCCTTCGCCCGTCCACACGCTGCGGCCGGCACGGGACACCTGCGAGCAGTGCCACTGGCCCGACAAGTTCTACGGGGACCAGATCCGGATCGTCCGGGAGTATTCAAATGACGAAAAGAATTCGGAGTCGGTGACGACCGTGCGCGTGCACGTAGGCGGCGGCAGCGATCGGCTGGGCATCGCCACAGGCA
>JAHFUJ010000072.1:11045-16849 GCA_023265105.1 Acidobacteriota bacterium | reverse complement strand
GAGAGAGCGGTAGACTGCTCTCATGGGCGAGGATATTGCCAAGCAGATCGAGCAGACGGTCGCCAGCTGGCCCGGCGTGACGGTCGAGCCGCATCGGTTCGGCGGCGTCGAGTTCCGCGTCGGCCGCAGAGAGCTTGGGCACCTGCACGGCAATCGTTTGGCCGACCTACCATTCCCGGTGACGGTGCGTGAGCAGCTGATCGCGGCCGGCAAAGCGGAGCGGCATCACGTCCTGCCGAACAGTGGATGGGTGAGCCGCTGGATTCGCGGCGTCGAGAACATTCGCGACGTCGTCGAGTTGTTCCACTTGAACTACGAGCAACCCTGGTCAACGAAGCCACAGGAAACCCTGTTGTCGGCGGCTTCCACGGCGAAGTAACGCACTCAGGCTCCACCGTCGTTCGATCATGCGCGCGGGGACCTCATTCAGTCCCTCGGAGTTGGGAGACTTCGACCTACCCGACGGCGTTTTTCATTGCCTACCGAATCAGCAGTGCCAATCCCCAACTCGCCAGTGCGATCCCCGTTGCCTGCGGTAGCCAGCGCGCGCCGATCGCCACTTTCTCGAGCAGAATCACTACGGCTAGCGCGACCACCCACGCGAAATTCATCACGCCCACCACGAACAGCACGAGCATCAGCGCCCAGCAGCAGCCGACGCAGAACAGCCCGTGACGCACGCCCATCGCGAGGGCGCCGCACCTGCCCTCACGCCAGCGCAGCAGGAGAAACGACAGCGGGCTTTGGCAGCGCGCAAGACAGCGCACCTTCCACGGCGTGAGCTGGTAGGCGCCGGCGGCGATGAGCATGGCGCCGCCGAGTCGTCGGTCGCTCGCAGACAGCACCGGCGTCAGCAGGGAGAGCGAAAGGAGCCCGCCCTGCAGGGTCGTCGCGAGCGCGCTGAAGCTCGTCCACGCCACGAGATACCCCAGCACGAAGAGCGCGGGCGGCGTCGCCGCGGCGCCCCCCGCCATCGCGCGCCGGTTCGCACCGGCGACGAGTCGCACCGTCGGGAGCACGGACGGCAGCATCATCGCGGCCATCATCGTCGTCCACATCAGGAATGCGGCGCCGAGGGCGCCCGCGTTCCACGGCGAGCCCATCGCCATGCCGTCCATGCTTATCCCGGCCCATCCTCCGAGCGATAGTCGAAGTCGGATTCGTACCCGCAGCGTCCGCGCACTTCGAAGGTGAGCGGCGCGTCGTTCACGCGCAGGATCTCGGCGCGCAGCTCTTCCCCCATGCGGTCATGCCCGGGAATGCCACACGTCACGGGCAGCGAGGACGGCACGATCTCCTGCGCGCGCACTTCGACGTAGTCCCCGGCGCGCATGAACCACTTGCGAGGCGTGTGGTCGAGCATGATCTTCGCCCGTCGCACGGCGTACACTTCGTCGATCCGCTTGGCGAAATTCTTGAACACGGTGCCGCCCGCGCGACCCAGGAAAATGTTCGTCAGGGTCTCGAACTGCTCGGGATCCGCGCGCTCGTCTAGATACAGGGCGACGTGCCACGGCTGCGTGTCGGCATACGTTCCAGCCATGACGACGTCGAGGCCAGTGAGATCGGTGTCACCCGCGCGGCCGGCGAGGATGTGCCACGAGAGGGCGAAGTCGCACACGCCGTAACTCGAGGCCGTGAAGAGCCGGCGGCCGCCCTGCCACCGACAGGGACAGATCGCTTCGCAGTTGCACGCCTCGAAGTACGAGCCTTTGACGTGCCAGGCGCTCAAGCAGGGTGCTCCATCTTCATCAGCGAATACTAACGATCGCGCCAGGGCCGGCCAAGGGAAAAGGGAGTGCGGTCAGCCAGGCCTGCCACCCCCCTTGCCAGTCGGCGACGTCATTCACCTGTTTGCACGCCGCAAAAAAAGAGAGCCATCGCGCCGAGAGCAGTGTAGGGTGTGGTGTCCTCGGATGTCACGTCAACTCTTTGGAGTTGACCTGTGAGCCAGCACGCGAAGGATCAGTATCTCCGCATCGCCCTCGTCGTCTTCGGGCTCATCTTCCTGGCCGGTGTGTTTCCGATGATGATGCTGTGGCCGTCGGGCTGGCGCTGGATCCCGAATCAGTCCGACTACGAACAGATGATTCTCGGCGTGTACGCCACGCTCGGGATCTTCCTGCTGCTCGCCAGCCGCGCCCCGAGTAGGCATCGGAGTCTGATCCAGTTCGCCGCGTGGTCGAGCCTCGTCCACGGTGGGATCATGACGGTGCAGGCCGTGCGTGACAGCGCGCAGATGGGTCACCTCGTGGGCGATGTCCCCGCGCTCGCGCTCGTTGGCGTTGTCCTGCTGCTCTTGATGCCAGGCGACCCCGGTGTCCACACGGCGGCAGCCTGACGGCAGGACGTCAAGTCGCAGGCAACCTTTCGCGAGGATCGTAGGGGCCGAGGCGCGTGCCGGGTGGTGTGAGCGTCAAGGGCGGAAGTTAGGCCGGATTCTAGCCCGAGTACGGTCGAGAGCCTGGATTAGTCCCGATATGTCGTGAAGCAGCGGGCGATCGTGCTGGCCCGGCATCGGAATACACTGCGGCGTTGATCGAGAGTAATCCCGTCCCGCTCTGGTGAAGGATCTTGATCAGTCTACGCCGCTGCCCGCCGCGCAGGCACGAGCATTGCGGAGTTCGTGCGCCGTGCCCTGCACGCGCAGACCACCACGTCGCGTCGAACATGATGGTACTTCTCGCCTGGAGCCCAATCAGATTGACGCGCCTCGTCAGTGTCTGTAAATCCGACGACCACTCGGCCTGAATCGTGAAGAAGCCTTCGCGGTGACTGAGTCGGCAGTTCGACGCCGTCGCAAAAGTTCACCGTTCTGTCGCAGCGCCTCGCATCCCGTACAACACCAGGCCGAAGGAAACAAAGAGACTCGGAACGATGATCGCGAGGATGGCGTAGAACACGCCCGCTTGCGGCATGGGCGGAGCGACGCCTGGGTTCGAGGCTGGGCCGGGGAGATCGGTGATCGCCCCGAACGCGTTTCCAACGAGCCCTCCGTAAGCGGCAACCAACCCTGTCGCGTACGCCAGCGTGCGCTGGCCGTTCGTTAGGCGCAGCTCGTTCCATGCCAACGCTATCACGACCAGAATGAGCCCGGTGAGAAACGCTGTTAGGTGCGCCGCCAGCCACCGCGAAGGATGCGGCAACGCGATGATGGCCAGACCGAGGACGAGCGCGAGGAGCAGAAACAGGAACCCCTGGCGCATTAGTGCGCGGCGGCGTGGGTCGTGAGTCATCGTGGTGATCGCTTTCGCCCTGACAGTCTCCTCGCGAATCGCGAGGGCGCATTATTTGAACACGGAACCATGTCTCGTGCAATGTGACCGAAAGTGTCAGTGCGATCGCGAGGGAGCGCAAAAATCAGCTTTCAACCTGGCGGTAACCAAACGACCGAATTTGACCACGCTGGAAATTCGGGAAACTCAGGAAGGGGGCGTTTCCTTGAACGAATCGGTTCGGCAGCGGGATATGAGCTTGATCGTGACTGTCGCAGCCCAGGGGCGGTTACTGCGCTGGTCTTGTTGCCGTCGGCGCTAAGCATCTTCTCGAGGCTGGCCATCAGCGTCTCGCGGCGGACGCGTGAAATCGGGCTGCGCGCGGCGCTCGATGCCAACCCATGCCATGTGCTCGCCCGAATCCTGTCCGCGCCATGGTGCTCATGGCCAGTGGAATCTCAGCCCGAGGTCTCGTTCTGCTGTTGCTGGTGGCACAGAACCGGCCCACAGAAGACGTCGCACTTTACGCCGAGTATCTTGCAGTGACGGCCGCGGTAATGCTCGACGCGCGTCTGCTTGCCTGCATCGGGCCCGACAGACGGGCGCTCAGGATCAATCTAACCGACGTCTTGAGAGAGGCCCGAGGCGCGAAGGCGAACTTATGGTCGAGAACTGGTGGTCCGATAAGCTAACGTCAAGACGATCCGCGATCTGTCAACGCATCATTGGAGGCTCGTCGAATCGTTCCGGAGTGGTGAGCCCGCAGAGCGATCGCCGCGACAGCGAGACCGATGCGCTTCCCAACAATCGGATTACTCCCGAGTAGTCGCGAAGTGTTTATGATTCCGACTGTTCGGGCCGAATTGCGCCTGCGAAACAAGCTTGCCCGCGAATCGTTCGTGGATTGCCAGCGTCGCCTCGGACCTGTGGGCGAGCCTGTGAAGAAACCGTGAACCGCCGAGGCCGCGGAGACGTTCACTGAATCGTGATCGTGCCCTGCAGCGATCTCACCTGATCCTGATCGTGGTCGTGGTATCCGCACGTCCGCACGGTGTTCAGGTTCCCCGTCTGGCGGCTCTGGCCGGGATTGAGGAATCCCGCCTGGTTGATCGCGGGACAATCGGTGTGCTCCGGATGCGGGTCCGATTCCATGTCGTGCGGGCGCGAGTCGTTGTTGATGAACGTCACCTGACTGCCGCGCGGGACCACGATGTCTCTGGGGCCGACCGCGTTGTTCGAGATCGTGATCGTGGTCGTCGCCGTCGTGGGACCGGTCGGCGCCGTCGGTGAGCCAGGGCTGCCGGAGCCGGAGCTGCCGCCGCCACAGGCGGCCATCAGGATCGCCAGCGCCCCGGCCGCGGCGAGGCCGCAGGTGAATTTCTTGTTGACCGACGTCATGCTGATTTCTCCTCCGTGTGTGCAGGACTGAAGTGCTCTCAGCTATCAGTAGCTATCAGCCATCAGCTGTCAGCTGTCAGCTCTCACTCTCAGCTGTTCAGGCTGAAAGCTGACGGCTGAAAGCTGCTGCCTTAGAAAAACTTCCGCGTGATGTTGAACCCCAAGTACCAGTTCTGTTTGGTCGTGCGGTCAGGCCTGACCTCCTTGGTCGCGCCACGCGCAATCTGGCCCAACGTCGTGCCGAACGAGTTCGAGAAATTCAGTTGGAACATGTGGCCGCCAAGGCGCTTCTCGATGCCGAAGCTGCCCTGATTGATGCCTGGTTGGTAGCCGGACACCCGCGGGCTGAACTCGCCGACAAGGTAGACGGTCGGCAGCACGCGGACGCGCCCGCCGAGCCCGACGAAGAACGTGTTGTTGTCTTCGACCGTCTTCTGCTCGAACAGGTTCGTATGATGCACCCACACGGGCTCGATGTACACGGCGGCCCGATCGCCGACGAGCCGTGACACGATGATGCCGAGCGCCGGCGAATATTCGCTGTCGGCGCCACTCCGGCCGACGTTGCTCGTGTCGATGGCCGCGAGCACCGACGCCTCGACCGGCGCCGTCGCGCCTTGACGAAGCAGGCCGTACTGCCCGAAGAGCTCCACGGTTTTGTCGGCCGTTCGATGCACGCCGATCTCGCCGTTGGGCACGATGCCGAAGCGGTACTCCAAACCGATGACGGCGCCGCCGTCGGTCCCGAAGCCGTCGGCCACGAAACTGTTCGGGCAGGTGTCGCAATCGATCGGCCGTGTAAAGCGGTGGGTGACGCGGAATGCGCCCTTGAGCGTCGGAAGGCGCAGCGATGTCGGCAGACTGACGAGCGTGAAATCGGGCTCCGCCAGTTTCAACACCGCATCGTCTTCGTCTTGCCCCGAGCGTGTCGAAGGGGCCTGCGCAAATGTGGCAGTAGCCGATCCCAGCGTGAGCGCGAGCGTCACGAAAAAGCGCATTGATGATCGAATCACGTGTCACTCCTGTGAGAGAGAACGTCGAGCGCTCTTGCCATCAAGCAAGCCGGGTGCCGCGTGGATTCGCGATTTTTCCGAAGAATCTGCCGCGATCCCGACCCGAGTTTACCAAAGGGGAAGCGTCTTACCGTCCGCGTAAGGAGACAGCGCCAAAACAGCTGTCAGCTTTCAGCTA
>JAHFUJ010000072.1:0-10945 GCA_023265105.1 Acidobacteriota bacterium | reverse complement strand
GTCGTCTGGGGGGCCGCGGCCCCCAACACCGACACCGCGCCCGCGGCGATGATGGAGCCGGCCGACAACACCACCGCGCGCTCGATCGTGTTTTCGAGCTCGCGCACGTTGCCGGGCCAGTCGTACTGCTGCAGGCCGGCGAGCACGCCGTCGTCGATGCGCTCGATCGGCCGGCCGGTACGCTGCGCGTGCTTGGCGACGAAATGATCCACGAGCGCCGGGATGTCGTCGCGACGCTCGCGCAGCGGCGGAATCGCGATCGGAATGACGTTGAGGCGATAGAACAGATCTTCCTGAAACTTGCCCTCGGCGACCATCTGCCGCAGATCGCGGTTGGTCGCCGCGATGACGCGCAGGTCGACGTGCTCGGTGCGCTCGGCGCCGAGCGGCTCGAACTCGCGTTCTTGCAGGACGCGCAGCAGTTTCGACTGCACCGTGAGGCTCATGGCGCCGATCTCGTCGAGGAAGATCGTGCCGCCGTCGGCCAGCGCGAATTTGCCTTTCTTGGTCGTCGTCGCGCCCGTAAAGGCGCCCCGCACGTGCCCGAAGAGCTCGGATTCGAGGAGCGTCTCGGGAATCGCCGCGCAGTTCACTTTGATGAGCGGCATGTCGCGCTGGGCGCTGCGGTCGTGAATCGCGCGGGCGACGAGCTCTTTGCCGGTGCCGGTCTCGCCGGTGATGAGGACGGTGCTCTTGGTGTCGGCCACGAGCTCGGCGCGGCGGACGACTTCTTCCATCGCGCGGCTGCGCCCGATGATCCCGTAGTGACCGAACTGCTCGTCGCGCTCGTTGACGAGGTACCGGTACTCCGTGCGGAGCCGCTGATGATCGAGCGCGCGGCGGACGACGACCAGCAGCTCGTCGATCTCGAACGGCTTCTGCAGATAATCGAGCGCGCCGAGCTTCATCGCCTCGATCGCGCTTTCGACGGTCGCGTGGGCGGTCATCATCAAAATCTGCGGCCGCTCGCCTTCGGGCGTCGCGCCGACCAGCTCGCGGATCAACTCCAGGCCGCCAAGCTCCGGCATGACGTTGTCGACGATCAACACGTCGAACGTGCGCTCGGCGAGCAGGCGCTGGGCCTGCCGCGCGCTCGTCGTCTCCACCACGTCGTGTCCGGCGGTGCGCAGCGCGCGGCCGAGCGTCTTTAGAATCTTTTCCTCGTCGTCGACGAGAAGGATCGAGCCTCGATGGTTCGCCATCAGCGGCCGGGCCTGCCCTGACCGAGACGCTCATCCTTCGACGTGCTCAGGGTGGCCGGCGAGTCGAAGGGCAGGTCGATGCGGATCTCGGTGCCGCGGCCCGGCGTGCTGGCGACGGCAATCGTGCCGCCGAGCCCCTCGACGATGTTCTTGGCGATGGCAAGGCCGAGGCCGGTGCCGCCGCGCTTAGTGGTGAAGTAGGGATCGAACACGCGCGGGAGGTCGGCGGCCTCGATGCCAACGCCGCGGTCGGCGATGACGATCGTCGTCCGGCTCGCGGTTGCCTGCGTCTTCAAGGAGACGAGGGGTTCCGGCGGGTCCAAAAGGACTCGCCCTACGACACCGGGTGCGCCGTTCACCGCGTGCCGGGCGTTGACGAGCATGTTCACCAGCGCGACGCGCAACCGCTCGGAATCGGTGGTGATGGCCCCCACGGTGGGATCGAGATCCAACTGGACCGGCGCGCCGGGACCCGCGGCCTGCGACGCGGCCGCCGATTCGCGGCACAGCTGGTTGACGTCGGTCGGCGCGAGCTCGAAGGGAATCGGGCGCGCGAAGTCGAGCACGTCGTTGACGATCCGGTCCAGACGCGTCACCTCTTCGTCGATATCGGCGACGGCGTCGCCAACGCCCGCCGCGCTCACGTCTGGCCGGCTGAGCGTGTGCAGCGACGCCTTGATGATCATCAGAGGGTTGCGCACCTCGTGCGCGATGACGGTCGACAGCCGGCCGAGCGACGACAGGCGTTCCTTCTGCGACATCTCGCGCTGAAACCGCGCGACCGAATCGGTCAGCGTGTTGAACGTCGTCGCCAGGAGACGCGCGTCTTCGTCTTCCCAGCGCCGTCCCTCCCGGACCGCGATCTTCCTCGTGAGATCGCCGGTCGCCGCGACCTCGCGCATCACGTCGGTGATGGCGGCGAGCGGGCGCGTGATCGTTCGCGCGACCGCGAAGCTGAGCACGGTCGCGAGCAGCACGGCGAGGACCGCGGTCACCGCCAGCCCGGTGTGGATGGCTTGCAGAGACCGCAGTTGCTCGGTGCGCGAGCGCAGAATGAGGGCGATCGGCGCGGCGTCTGTCGCGCCGCCGGCGGCGGACGCCAGCGGCCGCGGCAGCGCCATGTACTCCTGAGCCCCGAGCGTCGCGACCGAGATGCCGCTCGTGCGCAGTCGATCCGCCAGCGCGGCGAAATCCTCGCGTGGCAGCGTGGCCGCCAGGATGTGCCCGTTCATGCCGAACGCGATGTCGCTGCCGGTGATCGCTTTGAGCTGCGCGGCCAGCCCGTCGTCGAGCAGAAAACCGACGCTCAGCGTGCCGAGAATCTGCGGCTCGGTGAGGCCGATCGCGATCGGCACGGTCACCACCTGCAGGATCCCGTCGGGCTGCGGCAGCAGGCTGACACTCTCGCGGCCTCGGAGCGCGTCTCGAACCGCCGGCTGGTCCGCGACGATCTGCGCGGCGCGCGGGGAGGAGCCGACGGTGGCCAGCACGCGTCCCGAGGCATTCTGAATGAGCAAGAAATTCGACTTGAGCTGTTCCTGATAGCCGACCGCGATGTTCTGAACGGTCGGGGGATCGTTGGAATCGACGGCGGCCTTGAGCTTGGAGAGATCGGCGATGAGCCGGGCCATCACCGTGAAGGTCTCCGTGCGCGTCGCACGCAACTGGTCGACCAGCGCGCCCGTCGCGAGAATCTCGCGTTGCAGCGCGCTTTCGGCCTCGCCCGTCACCCGAACGTTGACGACATAAAGAGCGACGCCAATCGAGAGGACCGCGAGCAGCGCGCTCGCCAAAAAGATCCGGCCTCGCAGCGAGGAGAGCAGCGTCATCGCAGGGTGAAGTCCAGTTCGGAGGCGCCGCCGGTCGGTACGGTCACCGGCATGGGCTCCGACGAGACGCCTTCATTCCAGGCCACGACGCTGTAGGTGCCCGGCGGCACGTTCTCGATGCGATAGCGTCCCTCCTCGTCCGTCACCGCGAAGAAGGGATGACTGAAGACGAGGATGAATGCATTCATGTGCGAATGGATGTCGCAGAAGACGCGCACGATGCCGGGCTGCTCGAAGCGCACGGACTTCGAGTGCCCGACGGCGTACCGGCCGAGATCGAACCGGGCGGCCTTCGAGAGCGAGAAGACATTGTGGTAGATCCGATCGCTGTTGGGAAAGTCCACCGTCGTCCCGGTCATGATCGCCAGCACGTGTGGAACGAACCGCTCGTCGCGCTGGTCGAGCACCGCGTGGCCCGGCGGGCTCGGCTCGAACGCGCCGCGCGGCGCCGCCTCCAGGTACACGACCGATCGCAGGCGGCCGGAGAGATCGTGCGCCGCGGGTGTGCCGAGCTCAGACACCGTCGGCCGGCGCTCGACGGACGGCGCCACGCGGCGAAGCTCCACGCGACCGCGAATCGTGCCGCTGCGGGCGGCGCCTGCTTGGCTCCCGGCAACGAGCGGCCCTGCGGGGGCCACCACAAAAAACACCAAGGACACCAAGGACACCAAGGACACAAGGGAAACGACGCGTACGGACACCGCAAGCGCGGTCCGGCCGCCGTGGGCCGTCACCGACACTTGTTCCCTTTGTGACCTTTGTGACCTTTGTGACCTTCGTGTCCTTTGTGTTTTCATTAGAACCAAAACACGATCTGCGCCGCTGCCAGGTTCAACCTCGGCACGCGACCGCCATCGCGCGTGTTGTGTTGATACGAAAACTTGACGATGAGATTTCGCTGGATGGAATAGCCGCCGCCCACTTCGAGCCTCGTGACCGGCGCGTCCCACGTGCCCCGCGTCAGCGTGCCGGTGATGGTGCTGAACCCGAGATGATCGAGGCGGGCGGCCGCGTACAAGCCGGGCGCGATCTTGTACCGGCCCTCGACCGATGTCGCCTGCGCGCGAAGCGGCACGTCGATCGCCGGAGCCCGCACGACCGGCACCGTCCAGTCGCTGACGATCGTCTCGAACCGCACGAGATAGTAGCCGCGCGAGTATTCGATGTCACCGCCCCACGCCGTTTGCGTGAAGTCGCCGTTGTGACCATCGCCGACCGCGGCGCGCGACGCCGTGTCGGCGAGGAACGGGCCGCGGGCCGCCGACGCACCGATGATGAGGCCCGCGATCGGGTGGAGCACCACGCGGCCGGCGATCTGTTTACCCGCGTTGTCCTCGCTGAAGAGCGGGTGGGAGAGCGTCCCGGCCGTCACCGCCGCCGTCGCGTCAACCAGATCGGTCGCCGCGTGCAGCTGCACGCCGGTGTCCCAGCTAAAGGCGCTGGCAAGCGGCAGTCCGCGGTCGGGCGCCGGATTCCCGAGCGAGAAGTTCGACAGCCAGCCGCGACCCCGCATCCGCAACAACTCGTCGGCGTTGGCCGGCAGCGCATCGGGACGCAGCGACGTCAGGTATTGGTACGCCAGCGGGTAGCCGATGAGCGGATTGTCGGCCGAATAGATGCGCCGCGCGAAGGCGCCGAACGTGGGTGGCACTCGGCCGACCTGGATGTCGAACGGCCGCGCCGTCCACGGCCGGATCCGAAGGTACAACGCGTAGGCCCGCGGCCGGCCGGCATTTTCGCTCCGCAGCTCCCCGAGCACCGCGAGATGGTCGCCCGCCTTGAGCGACGCCGAGAGATCGAGGCGCAACAGCCGGAGCGCGGAATGTTCGTAGTCCGTGTAGTTGAAAAACCCCGTATCGTCGGGCCCGACCGACGCCGAGACGTCGCCGCCGAGGGTCACCCGTCCGTCGGCCAGCACGATGGGGTCGGATGGCAGCGTCTGGGCGCGCGCACCAAGAGCCCCGCACAACGTCAGCGCGCACGTGACCGCCGCCCTCTTGGTGTCCAGTTTCATGTCACGGTCCGCCTGAAGGCGGACACTACGTACTAACTGTCTTCACGTCACGGTCCGCCTGGAGGCGGACACTACGTACTAACTGCCTGTGAGCAAATTATAATCCGCGCCTCCCGGCACCCTGGTGCGAAGTCTGCCAGCACCTTGCCGCGAAGTCTCCCAGCACCTTGCTGCGAAGTTTCCAGCACCCTGGTGCGAAGCCTCCCAGCACCTTGCGAAGTTTCCAGCACCCTGGTGCGAAGCCTCCCAGCACCCTGGTGCGAAGCCTCCCAGCACCTTGCTGCGAAGTCTCGCAGCACCCTGGTGCGAAGCCTCCCAGCACCTTGCTGCGAAGTTTCCAGCACCCTGGTGCGAAGTCTCCCAGCACCTTGCTGCGAAGTCTCGCAGCACCCTGGTGCGAAGCCTCCCAGCACCTTGCTGCGAAGTTTCCAGCACCCTGGTGCGAAGTCTCCCAGCACCTTGCTGCGAAGTCTCGCAGCACCCTGCAGCGAAGCCTCCGTTAGCCGAACGTCGCGAGCACGTCGAAGACCTTCTGATAATCCGGTTCGTTCCGCGCATCGTCGAGCACCTCGCGGTGGCGGACGATGCCGTCTTTGTCGAGCACGAACACGGCCCGTTTGGCGATGCCTTTGAGGCCGATCATGTCGTCGTTGAACACGCCGTAGTCGCGAATCACCTGCTTGTTGAAGTCGCTCAACAGCGGAAACGAGAGCTGCTGATCGGCCTGAAAGGCCTTGAGGGCGAAGAACGTGTCGACACTGATGCCGTACACTTGCGCCTTGCCACGATTGAGCTCGGCGAGGTGATCGCGAAATGCGCAGAGTTCTTTCGCGCAGACCGAGCTGAACGCGGCGGGAAAAAACGCCAGCACGACCGGCCGGCCGCGCGCGGCGCTGAGGGTCACCGGGCGCCGATCCTGATCGGTCAGCGTGAAGTCCGGCGCGTTCGATCCAACGTCTACAGACATGAGGCCTCCGGTCCGGCGGGCTATTCTTGATAACTTGATAACTTGCCCTGTTTCGGGCGGTTCGGATAGCATTTTTGTTTGCCGCCGCCCGGGGTGGCGCGGCGGGGCTTTCGTGGCGCAGGACTTTGGTCCTGCCCCAGGCTCGTAGCGCAGGACTCGTGGCGCAGGACTTTAGCCCTGCCCCTAGGCTCGTAGCGCAGGACTCGTGGCGCAGGACTTTAGCCCTGCCCCAGGCTCGTGGCGCAGGACTCGTAGCGCAGGACTTTAGCCCTGCCGTAATAGGAGTTGCCAGTGATCGAGGTTCAACACCTCACCAAACGGTACGGCCGTGTGACGGCCGTCGAGGACGTCAGTTTCCGCGTGGAACGCGGCGAAATCTTCGGGTTCCTGGGTCCGAACGGCGCCGGCAAGACGACCACGATGCGCATCCTCACCGGCTTCATCCCGGCGACCGAGGGCAAGGCGATCGTCGCCGGCTTCGACGTGTTCGACCAGCCCATCGAGGCCAAACGGAGGACCGGGTATCTGCCGGAAACGCCGCCGCTGTACCCCGACATGAGCGTCGTCGAATATCTTGGGTTCGTGGCCAAGGTCAAGGGGGTGCCCTCCGCCGAACGCCGGCAGCGGATTGCTGCGGTGATGGAGCGTACGCGGATCGATGACGTGGCCACCCGCCTGTGCTCGAAGCTGTCCAAGGGCTATCGCCAGCGCGTCGGGCTGGCGCAGGCGATCATTCACAACCCGGACGTGTTGATTCTCGACGAGCCGACGGCCGGCCTCGACCCGAAGCAGATTATCGAGACGCGGGAGTTGATCAAAGAGCTGGCCGGCGATCACACGATCATTCTGAGCACGCACATCCTCCCCGAAGTGTCGCAGACCTGCCAGCGCGTGGTCATCATCAACAAGGGCCACGTGGTGGCGGTCGACACACCGGATAACTTGACGGCGCGGCTGCGCGGATCGGAAACCATGTACGTGCAGGTGGACGCCAACGGCCTCGATGCGTCGGGCACGCTCGGAGGTGTCGCCGGCGTGACGCGCGTCGCCGAGTCCGACCGCCGCGACGGGCTTGTAGGGTACGAAGTCGAGAGCGAGCACGGACACGACGTGCGCCGCGACCTGGCGCGGACCGTCATCGGCAACGGGTGGGGACTCCTCGAGCTGCGGCCGATGCGCATGAGCCTCGAGGAGATCTTCCTCTCGCTCACCACGGAAGAAACACCCACGCCGGCACCGACCGCAGAGGCGTCGGCGCCGACACCGGAGGGGGAGGAGACCGCGCATGAGTAACATCGTTGCGATCGCTCAGAAGGAACTGAAGTCGTACTTCGCATCACCGATTGCCTACATCGTGATCGGGATGTTCGCGCTCTTGTACGGCTACTTCTACATTGCCATCCTCGCCTACTTCATCCGCCAGAGCCTGCAGATGAGCGAGTTCGGCGGGCAGGGGGCGCAGGCGCTGAACGTGAATCAGGCCCTCATTCGGCCCCTCCTGCAGAACGTCACCATCCTCGTGCTGTTCGTGATGCCGATGGTGACGATGCGGACGTACGCCGAGGAGAAACGGTCGGGGACGATCGAGTTGCTCCTCACCTCGCCGCTCACCGACTTTCAGATCATCCTGGGCAAGTTCCTGGGCGCGATGGCGCTGTACGGCATCATGCTGCTGGTCTCGATGATTCACCTCGGGATTCTGTTCCTCTACGGCCGCCCGGAGTGGAAGCCGCTCATCAGCGCCTACCTGGGCCTGCTGCTCCTCGGCGGCTGCTTCATTTCGGTGGGCCTGTTCATCTCGAGCCTGACGAAGAATCAGATCGTCGCCGGGATGGCGACCTTTGCCGTGTTCCTGTTCTTGTGGGTGATCACCTGGATCGGCGGCTTCTCGGGACCAACGGTCGACCAGCTCACCAACTACTTGTCGATCATCAACCACTACGACGATTTCGGCAAAGGCGTCATCGACACGACGCATGTCATCTATTACGTGAGCTTCATTACTTTTGGGCTTTTCCTGACCGCCAAGTCGGTCGACAGCGAACGGTGGCGCTCTTAATAATGGTCAAACGAATTCTCAGTCTCGTCGGCTGGCTCGGCACCGCGCTGGTTTTCGCGGCCTTTGCCATTTCGCGCGTTCCCGCATTCGATCGCTACGGTGGGTACGCCAGACCCCTGGCGATGGCGGGGCTGGTCTGCGTCCTCGCGTACACGGCCGGGCAGTGGCGCGAGGTCGCGAAGATCTTCGGGGGGCGGCAGGCGCGCTACGGCACGCTGGCGGCGACGAGCGTGCTCGTCGTGCTCGGCATCCTCGTCGCGATCAACTACATCGGCTCGCGGCAGAACAAGCGGTGGGATCTGACCGTGAACCGGCAGTTCAGCTTGTCCGACCAAAGCCGCAACGTGATCACGAAACTCGATGCACCGTTGCAGGTGCTGGTGTTCGCCCAGGAGCCGGAGTTCCAACGCTACCAGGACAAGCTCAAGGAATACCAGTACGTGTCGAAGCAGGTGTCGGCCGAGTACATCGACCCCGACAAGAAGCCGACGATCGCGAAGCAGAACCAGGTTCAGCAATACGGGACGATCGTGTTCAACTACAAGGGCCGCACCGAGCGCGTGACCTCCGACTCCGAGCAGGACGTCACCAACGGCATCATCAAAGTGGTGAGCGGCCAGCAGAGGAAGATCTACTTCACGTCAGGGCACGGCGAGAGGGAGACGGCGTTGTCGGAGCGCGACAGCTACGGCGACATTACCACGGCGCTCAAGGGAGAAAACTACAGCGTCGACAAAGTCGTGCTGGCCCAAAGCGGCTCGGTGCCTGCCGATGCGTCGGTGGTCATCGTCGCGGGTCCGCGGACTGATTTCTTCCCGAACGAGATCGACGCGCTCAAGAAGTATCTCGCCGACGCCGGGAAGCTCTTGTTGCAGCTCGATCCGCCGGACAAGCTGGACAGCCGGCCGCTCACCAACCTCGTTGCCCTCGCGCACGACTGGGGCATGACTGTTGGCAACGACGTTGTCGTCGACGCGAGCGGGATGGGGCGTTTGCTCGGCACCGATGCGTCGGTGCCGGTGGCGGCGACCTATCCGTCGCACCCGATCACGCAGCGGTTCAGCTATCTCACCGCCTATCCGCTGGCGCGCTCGGTCACGCCGGTGACCGGCGGCGTCGACAATCACACGGCGCAAACCGTCGTCGAGACGAGCCAGCAGAGCTGGGCGGAGATGGATCTGAAGGGGCTGTTGACCTCCGGCCAAGTGTCGCTCGACGAGACGAAGGGCGACAAGAAAGGCCCGATCTCGATCGTCGCCGCCGTGTCGGCCGCGTCCACCGCGCCGCCCAAGCCGGGCCAGGAGGCCAACGCTCCCAAGCCCGAGACGCGCGTCGTGGTCATCGGCGATTCCGATTTCGTGGCCAACAGCGGACTGGGCGTTCAGGGCAATCGCGATCTGTTCCTGAACACGGTCGGGTGGCTGTCGCAGCAGGAAAACCTGATTTCGATCCGTCCGAAAGAGGCCGACGACCGCCGCATCACGCTGACGGCGACGCAGCAAACCAACATCATGTGGCTGTCGCTGCTCGTCATTCCGGGCTTCGTCTTCGGCACGGGCGTGTATACGTGGTGGCGGAGGCGGTAAATGCGCGGTCTGCGGTCCACGATTGCCTTCATCGTCGTCCTCGCCGGTCTCTCTGCGTATATTTATTTCGTCACGTCGAAGAAACCGGCGACCGGCAGCGAGGCCGGGCCGACGCGGGAAAAAGTATTCGCGGCTCTTGAGGCCGACAAGATCGACGAGCTGCGCATCAAGTCGGAGTCGGGCGAGACGACCGCGGTCAAGAAGAACGGCGCCGACTGGCAGGTGATCGAGCCGGCGTCCCTTCCCGCCGACCAGTCCGGTGTGTCCGGCATCACGAGCAGTTTGGCGCAGGTGGATGTCGTCCGCGTCGTCGACGAGAACCCGGCGGATCTGAAGGACTACGGCCTCTCGACACCGCGCATCGAGGTCGAGTTCAAGGCGACCGGCGACAAGGACTACCGCCGTCTGTTCATCGGTGACAAATCGCCGACAGGCGCGGATCTGTTCGCGAAGCGCAACGACGAGAAGCGCGTCTTCCTCATCGCCTCGTTCCAGGAGCAAAGCTTCAACCGCACGCCTTTCGATTTACGGGACAAGACGCTCGTCAAATTCCCTCGGGACAAGGTGGACAGCCTCGAGATCGACGCCGGCGGGAAAACGCTGCAGATCGCGAAACAGGGCAGCGACTGGAAGATCACCAAGCCGCTGCAGGCCGTCGCGGACTTCGGGTCGGTCGAGGGGTTGATCGGACGCCTGCAGAGCGCGCGGATGCAATCGAATGTCACGAACGAGGCGACTCCCGCCGACTTGAAAAAGTACGGCCTGGAGAAGCCCGAGGTCACGCTGCACGTGAACGCCGGGAGCGAAAAAGCCACGCTCCTCGTCGGGGGCAAGGCCGACAACAATGCGGTGTACGTGCGCGACGCGTCCAAGCCGGCCGTGATGACGATGGAGAGCTCGCTCGCCGACGATCTGAGAAAGAACGCCGACGAATATCGGCGCAAGGACATCTTCGCGTTCCGCGCCTACACGGCGAACCGGCTCGAGATGACGCGCAACAATCAGACGGTGGTGTTCGAAAAAGTCAAGGGCACTGGGACCAGCGCCAACGACGCGAGCAGCGTCAACCCGCAGGAGACGTGGCACCGCGTCAGCCCCAATGCCGGCGACGTCGACAAGGACAAGATGGCCGCGTTCCTTGCGAAGCTCGAAGGCATGCGCGCGCTCTCGTTCGTCGAGTCGACGGCAAAGACCGGGCTCGACTCGCCGGCGATGACCGTCGTCGCGAAGTTCGAGGAAGGGAAAAAGGAAGAACGCGTCACCTTCGGCAAGGCCGGAGACAGTGTGT
>JAHFUJ010000071.1:3724-16985 GCA_023265105.1 Acidobacteriota bacterium | reverse complement strand
GCTGGATGTCTTCGGCATACACGAGGCCGTTGGGGCCGACGCGACGCGCGAGGCGGGTGGTAAACCAGCCGCCGCCGGCACCGAGGTCGGCGACGACCGATCCGTCGGCGATGCCGAGCCTGTCCATGATCTGGTCCGGCTTCTGCCACTGTTCGCGATCGGGACCTTCGAGGAGCCCGAGATCTTCCGGAGGGAAGAGGCGCCCCCTCGGTTTGGTCTGGGCGGCGATCGCCACGCCGATCCCCGCCCACAACAAGCTGGCTAGCAGCAACGGCCAGCATTTTCTTATGCTCGCGGGGCCCCACAACTTTTGCTGCGCTGGGGCCCCACCCCCAGCGCGGCTGGCTGAAGGCTCTCGCTCGCTCGCGCTGCGGCGCTCGTCATTCACTTCGCGTGGGGCCCCACCCCCACGCGGGCCGCGGGCGCTGACTCGCTCTCCTCGCGCGGGCCGCACGCGCTTCCTCGTCACGACCGCCCCGCCTTTCCCGCCTCTCCAGCCTTTCGTGCACCTCCGGCCTTCCCCGCCCCTCCCGCCGCTCCAGCCTCTCCCGCCCCCGCGATCCCAGGGCGCGTCATCGATTCCACTGAGAGGATCGCGTCGAGTTGCGCCTTGTCCAGCAGTCCTCGTTCGAGCACGAGCTCGCGGATCGACCGGCCGGTCTTCACCGACTCTTTCGCGATCTCCGCCGTCGCGGCGTACCCGATGTAAGGACTCAGCGCGGTTGCCGTGGCAGTGCTTCGATCGAGCAGCTCACGCGCGCGCGCCTCGTCGGCCGCGATGCCGTCAACGCAACGTGTCCGCAGCACTTTCATCGCTTCGCGAAGAATCGTCGACGCGTGCAGCGCGTTCCACGCGATGACCGGCATCATCACGTTCAGCTCGAGCTGGCCGGCCTCGCAGGCCATCGCGATCGTCAGGTCGCAGCCCATCACCTGGAAGCACACCTGGTTGACCATCTCGGGTACCGACGGATTCACTTTGCCGGGCATGATGGAGGATCCCGGCTGAACCGCAGGTAGTGTGATCTCCGACAACCCCGCGCGCGGCCCCATGCTGAGCAGCCGAAGGTCGCTGGCGACCTTGCTCAATTCCACGGCGAGCCGGCGCATCGCGCCGGAGTAGGCGAGCACGTCACCCATGCTTTGCGTGACACGAAACAGATTGATTGCGGGTGCAAGGGGCAGCCCGGTGTACCGCACGAGGTGGTCGACGACGAGCCGCCGGTAGTCGTCGCCGGCGTTGAGCCCGGTTCCGACCGCCGTGGCGCCGATGTTCAGCTCGTGCAATTGTTCCGACGCCTCCGCCACATCGTCCGCTCCACGGCGGATGCAGTCAGAATAGCCGCCGAATTCCTGCCCGAGCGCCATCGGCACGGCGTCCTGCAGGTGGGTGCGGCCCGTCTTGAGCACGCCGGCGAACTGGTCGGCCTTGCGCGCGAACGCGTCGGCCAGCTCGCGTGCCGCCAACACGAGCGGAGCCCCGCCGAGGAGCAACGCCAACCGCGTGGACGTGGGGAACACGTCGTTGGTCGACTGGCCCATGTTGACGTGATCGTTCGGGTGCACACGCTTGTACGTGCCGCGCGGCTCCCCGAGGATCTCGGCGGCGCGGTTGGCGAGCACCTCGTTGGCGTTCATGTTGTGCGACGTCCCCGCGCCGGCTTGATACACGTCGACGACGAACTGATCGCGGAGGCGTCCGGTGAGCACCTCGTCAGCAGCCGACACAATCGCGCGGGCCACGGCGGCGTCGAGGCGTCCGAGCGACGCGTTGGCTTCGGCCGCCGCTTTCTTGACGAGAACGGTCGCAGTGACGAGATCGGCCGGCGCGCGCAGGCCGCTGATGGGGAAGTTCTCGACGGCGCGCGCCGTCTGGACGCCGTAGTACGCGTCGGCGGGGACCTGCAGCTCGCCGATCGGATCGCGTTCGGTACGGTACTGCATTGCTGTTGGGATTCGGGATTCGGGATTCGGGACTCGGAGAGTCAAATCCCAAATCCCCAACCCCAAATCCCTTCCAGTATACTGCCCGTATGCTGCCCTCATTCTTCGAGAGCGTTCTTCAACTCGTCGTTCGCACCTCGACCGACCTGCCCCCCGACGTGCGCGCCGCGATGAAAACTTCGCTCGGAACCGAGACCAGCGGGACGCGCGCGTCGCAGGCGCTGACGATCATCGCGCAAAACATCGATCTCGCCGTGGATCACGAGGGCGCCATCTGTCAGGACACCGGCATGCCGACCTTCGAGGTGAAGGTGCCGGTCGGCGCCAATCAGATCTGGATGCGCCAGCAGATCCGCGAAGCGGTCGCCGAGGCGACCAGGCGGGGCAAGCTGCGTCCCAACTCCGTCGACTCGATCACTGGAAAGAATTCCGGCGACAACCTCGGCCCCGGCACGCCGATCATCCATTTCGATCAGTGGGAACGTGACGGGATCGAAATCAAGCTCATTCTGAAAGGCGGCGGCTGCGAGAACACGAACGCGCAGTACGCGCTGCCGGTCGAGCTGCCGCATCTCGGCCGAGCGGACCGCACGCTCGAGGGCGTCAGGAAGTGCATCCTGCACGCCGTGTGGCAAGCGCAGGGCAAAGGCTGCAGCCCCGGCGCGGTTGGCGTGTGCGTCGGCGGCGATCGCACGTCGGGTTACGTCCATGCGAAGGAGCAACTGTTTCGCACGCTCGACGATGTGAATCCGGATTCGAGGCTGGCGCAGCTCGAGGCGTCGATCATGTCGACGGTCAACACCCTCGAGATCGGCACGATGGGGTTCGGCGGCAAGGTGACGCTGATCGGCTGCAAGGTCGGCGCGCTCAACCGGCTACCCGCGAGCTTCTTCGTGTCGGTCGCCTACGACTGCTGGGCATTCCGGCGTCTTGGCGTCGAGCTCGACGCGGGCACCGGCGCGATTCGACACTGGCTCTACCGCGATCCTGCTCACCCGATCATTCCGATGCTCGATCAGGCAGGCTTCACGCGCACCGGCCGCGAGATCAGTGTGCAGGCGCCGCTCACCGAAGAGCACGTGCGGTCGCTGAAGGTTGGCGACGTAGTGCTTCTGTCTGGGCGCATGTTCACGGGGCGTGACGAGGTCCACTCGCACCTGATGAAGCACGAGCCGCCGGTCGATCTGCGCGGGTCGATCCTCTATCACTGCGGTCCCGTGGTGATGAAAGAGGGTGACGGCTGGCGCGTGACCGCCGCCGGCCCGACGACGAGCATTCGCGAGGAGCCGTATCAGGGCGAGATCATCAAGCGCTACGGCGTGCGCGCGGTGGTCGGGAAGGGCGGCATGGGGGCGAAGACGCTCGCCGCGCTGAAGGAACACGGCGCGGTGTACTTGAACGCGATTGGCGGCGCCGCGCAGTTCTACGCGCGGACGATCGAGCGTGTGGACGGCGTGTCGCTACTGGAGTTCGGCACGCCCGAGGCGATGTGGCATCTCACGGTGAAGGACTTTCCGGCGATCGTCACGATGGACGCGCACGGCAACAGCCTGCATAAGGACATCGAGCAGGAATCAGGACGGCATCTGGAAACGATGACGGTCTGAAGCTGTCAGCTGTCAGCTGTCAGCTGTCGGCCTTCAGCTGACGGCTGAGAGCTTATGGCTGAAAGCTGTCCTTCAGCGACGGCCTCGTGTAGCCGCGTTCCATCGCGGCCAGGTCGAGGTCCATCGTTTCCAGATCCGCAATCGCGAGCAGGGGAAACGGCGACAGTTCGGGAACGTCGACCGTCTTCAGATACCCCGCGCAGCCCTTGCAGATCTCGACGCGGCGGTCTTTGCGTTCTTCCTCCGGCGCGGCGGTGACGAAGGGCTCGGCGTCCTCGCCGCAGTAGATGCATGCGTAGGTGGCGAGCTCCCACGCGAGCGCGCAAAACGAACAGCGCAGCACGCGGTGTCCGCCGACGACTTCGGCGAGCGCCGGCCACGATCCGCACGCCGGGCAATACCCGCGGTTCCAGGTCGCGAGCGCGGGGGCTGCGGTTCGACCTTCGGCGGGGCTCGACGCGAGCCGCGGGCGATCGCCCTGCTCCGACGGCGCGGGGCTCGCGAAGAACGCACGTTGCAGCGCGTGCGCGAACGGACTCACCGCGAGCTCGGCGACGAGCCACACCAGATCCGGCGCGAGGCCGCGATGAACCGCGGCAGTACGGATCGCCGCTTGCTCGCGCGCGAGCGAGGCGGCCAGCAGCGACCTTGCTTCGAGGCTGCCACTTTCGATGGCGGATCGGATGTGCTCGGCCGGCTCGCCGGCGCCTCCTTCCGCCAACGTGCCGCACAGTCGCAGCATCACGCCGTGCAGGGCCTGCACGGGCAGCGGGATCGGCTCGCCGGCAAATACCGGCACGCCGCGCGTGAGCTTGGTCGCGATGTACTTGGGCGGCAACGAGAGGCGCGGCAGCCGGCCGCCGTCGATCGTGTGTGCCAGCTCGATGACGAGCGTCAACAGGCGCTGCTGCAGATCGACCGCCGGCTTGAGATCGGGCCGGCGCTCGAGGATCCTGTCCCAGCGCTGCATCGCGATATCCAGCAAGTGGTTACGAGCGACCGACTGCACCGTGACATACGGCATGGGTATCTCTCAGCAGGGCGAAGGAAAGCTAGGCTGGAGCATGGGAGCAGTATACCAACGAGGTTCTTGGTATAATGGTCGATGTCTCTCAGGAGAATCTTCCAATGATTAACGTGTCCGAAACGGCTGCGGCGAAGATTAGCGAGCTGTTGACCGAAGAGAACAAGGGCGGCAGCGGCCTCCGGGTGTTCGTGCAGGGCGGCGGCTGCTCCGGGTTCCAGTACGGGCTGATGATCGAGGAGAACGGCCAGGGCGTCGGCGACCTGGTGTTCGAGTCGCACGGCGTCAAGCTGTACGTGGACCCGATCAGCGTCCGCTACCTCAAGGGGGCGGAGGTCGACTTCGTCGACACGATCACCGGCGGTGGCTTCACGATCAAGAATCCGATGGCCACGTCGACCTGCGGGTGCGGCCAGTCTTTCTCCGTCGAGTAGCTGGAATTGACGATGGACGAATGGATCGTCCACTTCCCGACCTTTCGAACCTGCGCCCGGCAGGCAGCAAGCGATCCTCGAAACGCGATCGGATTCTTGGCATCTTCCTCCGCCAGGAAGGGCATCTCAGCGCGGACGATCTGAGCGACCTCGTGCACCGCGAGGACCCCGGGGTCGGCCGGGCGACGGTGTACCGCACCTTGCAGT
Source organism: Acidobacteriota bacterium (assembly GCA_023265105.1). GTDB lineage: Bacteria > Acidobacteriota > Vicinamibacteria > Vicinamibacterales > CAVVIG01 > JAHFUJ01. Next base: position 11,769 of record JAHFUJ010000071.1, on the reverse strand, counting down.
GGATGGTCGACGCCGGAATCGCGCGTAAGGTCGATTTCGGCGAAGGACGTTCACGTTTCGAGCCCTCGTACCGCCACCCTCGCCATTTCCATCTGATCTGCACGAACTGTCATCGCTCCTCGGAATTCCTGAGCTCCGACGTCGAAGCACTGATGGAGGAGATCGCCGCGGCGCGCAGCTTCGCGACCAAGCAGGCCGTGGTCCAGATTTACGGCACCTGCGAAGAATGCCGGACGGGCGTCAAGACCGACACGATCGACGGCACGACCACCGAGGCGGTGTTCGCCCGCGACGCGCTGCGGATTGCGATTGCCACCGAGCGGAGCGGCCTCGAGTTCTACACGCGGGCCACCGGCCTCACGAAGGACGCCCGCGGGCGGACCGTGTTTCAACGGCTCGCCGCGGAAGAGCGCGAGCATCTGAGCACGCTCGAAACACGATATCGCGAGCTCGTGGCCAACGACCCGCGGCTCGAGTCGAAGCCGACGTTTCTCTTTTTCAAGGGCGCCGCCAGCGGTCTCTTTGCCGAGGGCGCCGCGAAGCTGCGCGACGGCGTCGACGATCAGCAGGCGCTGCTCATCGGCATCAAATGCGAGCGCGGCTCGCACAAGTTCTTCAAGCGGTACGGCGAGCGCTTCGAGGACTCCGAGGGGAAACGGATCTTCCTGGAGTTTGCCGACGAGGAGCGCGCTCACCTCGACCTGCTCATCCGCGAGTACCGCGCGCTGATTGAGCGCCAGGGACGATCGCGCCCGGCGCGCCCGGCGCGCGAGGCGGCCGCGAAGCGGCGCCGTTGATCGATCTCCACACCCACACGACCGCCTCGGACGGCCGGTGTACGCCGTCGGAGCTCGTCGCGCGCGCCGCCGCGGCGGGGGTCGGGGTGCTGAGCGTCACCGACCACGATACAGTAGCCGCGTGGGAAGAGGCCTCGACCCGATGCGCCGCGGCCGGCATCGAGTTGGTGCCGGGCATCGAGATCACGGCGATCCTCGACGGCATCGACGTGCACGTGCTCGGCTATTTCATCGACGTCGGTCGGCCGGCGCTTCACACGTTTCTCGCGGAGCAGCGGCGCCGCCGGATCGATCGTGTACGGCAGATGATCGATCGGCTGGGGTCGTTCGGCATTCGCCTCGATGCGGACGCCATCCTGCAGCCGGGCGTCGACGACCCGTCGAAGGCGGTGGGGCGGCCGTGGATCGCGCGCGCGCTCGTGGCGGGCGGACACGTGGAGACCGCCAACGAGGCGTTCGAGCGTTGGCTCTCGCGCGGCCGGCCTGCGTTCGTGCCGCGATTGGGTGCGCCCCCCGAGGAGGTGCTCGCGCGAATCCACGAGGCCGGCGGCGTCGCGTCGCTCGCGCACCCCGGGTTGCTGGGACGCGACGAGTTGATCGCGGGGTTTGCGGAAGCGGGACTCGATGCCCTCGAGGCGTACCATTCTGATCACGATCCGGCGTCGACGCTGCGGTATCTCGGACTCGCCGACCGGCTCGAGCTGGCCGTGTCGGGCGGATCGGATTATCACGGCGACGAGTCGCACGGCACCCTTGGCCCAGGCAGCGTCTCTCTTCCGCGAGAGACGTACGAGAAGCTGAAAAGCAGACGACCCCGTAGTACGTAGTGTCCGCCTTCAGGCGGACCGCCTGTACGTAGTGTCCGCCTTGAGGCGGACCGTGACACGACAGAGGTACACTGGCATCTTGCCTCAAGCCCTGCTCACCGCGGTCGGACTTGGTCTCATCGGTCTCGTCATCACCACGGTGCTTGGCCTGCGCGGAACCGATATCTCGCGCCACATCTCGTACGGCATCTTCTCGACGATGGTGACGCTGCTCGCCCACTCGATGATGATGTTTTATCTCATCGGGAAGGGAAAGGCGGTCAAAGACGCCATGGCCGAGCACGGCATCACCGGCGATTACTTCCGCCGGATTGCCGCGGCGAGAAAGCCGGTGTTTTCCGTCGGCACGCTCGCCATGGCGGTCACCATGACCGCGGCCATCGTGGGCGCGAGCGTCGACACCGGAGTCCTGCGGCCGATGGTCCACGCGACGATCGCGTATGGGGCCATCGCCTGCAATCTGGCCGCGATAAAAGTCGAGATCGCCGCCCTCGCCCAGTCCGGGCGCATCGTCGGCGAAGTGAACGGGCTGCTCGGGTTGTGAGCGCGCCCGTCCTCGAGCCGAGGGTGCTGACTCTTGACCCGGCAACCGCGCGTCTGGCGGAACGGCGGCGCGGCTGGTTCTCGACCCGTCGGGGCTAGTAGAATGTCGGTGGTTTGGGCCTCTTAACCGCAGCCTGAAAAGGAGAGCTATCCATGAGTCTCAGGAGCCACCTTGTCCTGCTGGCGTCGCTGGTCGTTGTCGGCGCCTGCGGATCCAACGAGCCGGCGTCCCAACCCGCCTCGTCGGCTTCCGCGAGCCCGCCGGCTGCCGCTTCAGCCGCCTCCGGACCGCGAGTGTTCTTCGTCGAGCCGCAGAATGGGGCGACAGTGAAAAGCCCAGTGCATCTGACATTCGGTATCGAGAATTACCAGCTTGCCGCGGTACCACCGGGGACGGTCGAAACATCACGGCCAGGCATGGGCCATCACCATGTCGGCATCGATACCGATTGCCTATCTTCCGGCGCTACTATCGTGAAGGGAACGCCCTCCTGGGTGCATTTCGGCGACGGGAAAGCCGAGATCGACATGCAGCTGCCTCCGGGGCAGCACAAGTTGACCCTGCAGCTTGGCGACGATCTCCACAAGACGATCGAAGGGTTGTGCCAGACTGTCACGGTCAACGTCACCGAGTAGCTCCGCGCTGATATTCTGTACCTGGGCATGTCTGCCCAAGGAGAATCGGGATGCCGAGCGGTACCATCAAGCGACTGGTTCGTGACAGGGGCTTCGGGTTCATCCGGGACGACGCCGGGCAGGAGTGGTTCTTTCACCGAAGCTCAGTGCAGGGCAACTTCGACCAGCTGACCGAAGGCCAGCGCGTCAACTTCGACGAGGAACCCTCGCCCAAGGGCCCGCGCGCCGGGAATGTCCGCGGCGAAGGCTGATCCTCGCCCGTGACCAGAGTCGTCCTCTTTGATATCGACGGTACGCTTGTGCTCACCGGCGGGGCCGGCGTGCGGGCGATGAGCCGCGCGTTCGAGGAGCTCTTTGCCGTCCCCGACCCGTTTCGAGGCATCCCGATGCCCGGACGCACCGACGTTTCGATTCTGTGCGATGCGGCCGCGGCGCACGGCGTCGCTCACCACGCGCTTGCGCCCTTCCGCGACGTCTACCTCGGACACCTTGCGACCGAGATTGAGAAGCCCGGGCCGCAAAAAGGAATCATGCCCGGCGTACGTCCCTTGCTCGATTTGCTGGCCGGTCGCGCGGACGTGTACCTCGCGCTCCTCACTGGCAACTACGAAGATGCCGCGCGTGTAAAGCTCGAGTACTTCGACTTGTGGCGATATTTCCAATGCGGCGCGTTTGGCGACGCGGCGCCCGATCGCAATAGCCTGCTGCCCAAAGCGCTCGCCGAGATTCGCCAGCGCGGCGGACTTGACGTTGGACCCGCCGACGCTGTAGTCATCGGCGATACCCCGCTTGACGTCGCGTGCGCGGCGGCCGGCGGTGCGCGATCGATCGCGGTGGCCACGGGCGGTTATGACACAAACGCCCTCCGCGCCGCGGCTGCCGACGTCGTGTTCGAGGATCTCAGCGATGTCGACGCCGTACTCGCCGCGATCATCACGTAGCCACCGAAACCCAAACAACCCTTTTCTCCGTGACTTTGTGACTCTGTGGCCACTTTTCTCCGTGCCTCGGTGGCATCTGGCGTGGCGGAAGCGCCTGGGAGTCGAACCCAGCCCCCCCGCGTGAGCGGGGGGCGACCGATTTTGAAGACCGGGAGGGCCACCGGGCCCCGTTCGCTTCCACACGGGTCCGCCTGAAGAGCCTGTGAAGAAATCGCAAACCGCCGAGACCGCGGAGAAGAAAATTCTAAGGATTCTCGGCGAACTCTGCGTGCTCTGCGGTAAAACGTCGCATTCTTTCACACGCTCTGAAGGCGGACGCCACGTACAGAACTGGCGTCCGGCCACACATGCGGAACGTGGTGTCCGGCCACACGTGCGGAACGTGGCGTCCGGCTACACGTGCGGAACGTGGCGTCCGGCTTTAGCCGGACCCACCCGATCTTAATCCTAGAGAGTGCGGCGCCCGGGGAGGGAATCTTTCAGCTTTCGATCAGGCGGACGTCGCCCGCACGTGGCCCTTTCTGAGAATCTTCCACGGTGAATTCCACCTGCTGACCCTCGCGCAGCAGCTCGAACACTGCGCCCCGAACCGCGCTGCGGTGAAAGAAGTGTTCGGTGCCACCCTCGTCGCGGATGAACCCGAACCCCTTGTCGATGAGGAGCCGTGCGATGACGCCGGTTGGCATGCCGAAGCCCTCCGAAATTTGGGCCAGTCTAGGCGGGTCGGGGCCGGAAGTCAAGCGAGAGCCGGCCTTTAGCGGAATCCTCTTACCGAAGATACTTGCCACGTTTCCGTGTCCGCATCCTCCTCGTCGTCCTCTGAGTCTTCTTCGTCCCCGTCCGCATCGTCGTCGTCGAAGTCATCGTCTTCGTCGAGGTCGTCGTCCAAATCGTCCTCGAGTTCGAAGCAAATCATAAAGAGCGCCCGCGGCCCTCGGGAGGAGCGTGAATCGATGGTTCTCACGACGCGGGTTCGGCGGCCGGTTTCGCCTTTTCGCGACCGGGCGGTGGATAGGTCGACCAGAAGTGGCGGCCGCAGCGGGGACACACCCAGAACTGGTCGGGCGTCCACGGCATGCCCGGTCCCGGCTCGCGCATCTCCATTTGGGTGCCGCACCGCTGACAACGAATGTGGAGCTCGGTATCGGTCATGGCCGCGATTCTAGCGCATCGAGGAGCCACGCAGCCAGGAGGGGTAGAATCGCCCCGTGATCCCCGCGATCGTGCTCGCTGCCGGAAAATCGTCACGCATGAAGCGGCCCAAAGCGATGCTGCCTCTCGATGCCGGCGACACCTTCCTGACGCGCATCGTGCGCACCTTCCTCGAGGCCGACATCGACGATGTCATCGTCGTGGTAGGAGCCGAAGCGGATGCGATTGCGCACGCGTTTGCGGCGAGCGGGCTGGCGGCGCGATTTGTCGAAAATCCGGAGTTCGAGAAGGGCCAGCTTTCGTCGCTGCTTGCGGGGCTGCGCGTGGTCGATCGGCCGGGCGTGGCAGCGGCGCTCGTCACGCTCGTCGACGTGCCGCTGGTGGCCGCTTCAACCGTTCGGTCCGTCGTCGAGCGTTATCGCCGCACGCACCCGCCCATCGTCCGACCGATCCGCGGCACGCGTCACGGCCATCCCGTCCTGATCGATCGCTCGTTGTTCGATGCGATTCGCGCCGCCGATCCGAACTTGGGCGCAAAAGAGGTGGTGCGCGCCCACGCCTCCCCAGGCGGCGACGTCGAGGTCGACGATGAGGGAGCGTTCACCGACATCGACACCCCGGAGGACTACGAGCGATGGGAATCGTCGCTCAACCCGCGCGACCCCGACAAGTCGCCGTAAATCCTCCCATTCGACGGCGTCAGTGTTCATCTGTCACAAGGGAAACGCCGGTCAAGCCCAAGTGGCGGTCTGTTGACCAGCACTCGTTGATTCGGTGGACCTGCATCACGTGCAAGCCGACCGCGTCGGTGAGAGATAGGTCCTGGTCCGAGTACTTGCGGAGCATCCGTATTCCGCCGGCCTGCTCGTCCGGCCCAACGGCAACCAGGCGCAGTGGCGTGAGCTCCTCGATGAGCGCGATAAACCGCAACGCCCGCGTTCGGTCGTACCGCTTCAGGAACCAGCCATGGCCCTCTGCCACCACAAGCGTGGTGGTCATGAGCTGGGGCGGGTCCGAGAACAATCTCCGGAATAGCGCGTGGTAGCTGTCGGAACGATCCGCGAACGCGATGAGTGCGGATGTGTCTACGTACGCGTCAGTCTTTCTGCCCATAGACCACGTCGTCTATTTTTTGCGAGGCCTTCGGATCGCCCGTCTCGATCATGCCGGCATATCGCATCCAGGGTTTCGAATCGTCCGAAGGAAGGATCGATCGGAGAGAACGGCGCAGCAACTCGGCCAGGGAAATACCCAACCGGGCGGCCTCGCGCTTGGCCGAGTGATACTCGCGGCGGGAGAGGCTGATCTGTGTCCGAATCATGATAACAACATATCACATATTGTTATCATGCGGCGGGCTGTGTCGAGCTCGGATCGCCACGATGCCAGTGGACGTTCAATCCAGGCATGAAGGACGGAAAGCCGGTTCCAGTGAGCATCTCGGTCGAGATCAGCTTTAATCCTGTGGGTTCAGGCGCATGCACCGTTCGGCAGATCTCCGCCGCGGAAGCAGCCGACGTGTTCTCATTGGTCGATATCACATGGGTTCGGTCACGGTGTCACCAGATCGTTCGGACCGGGTAAGCACTGATGTGCTCGTCGTTCGTGACGAAGTCCAACCCTTCGGCGACCGCCTGGGCGATCAGGATGCGGTCAAAGGGATCTTTGTGCAGCGCCGGGAGCGCCGCCAAGGCGGTGACGTGACTCGCACGAATCGGCAGTGTCCGTACCGCCATGAGCTCCGTGGCCCGGCGCCACCACGTCGCAAGGTCCGGGATGGACAGCAGACCCTTCTGAGTCTTGACCACGGCCTCCCAATACGACGCCACGCTCACGATATTCTCGCCGGCGTCCAGGCTGCGGCGCGCACGCTCTGACAGGCGTTCAGGAGATCCGAGCGCCCAAAGCAGCGTGCCGGTATCGAGCAGGTGCGCGGGTCTAGCGCCCGCTCCAGAACGCTTCGGCCTCTTCATCGGTGAGCGCCCGCTCCCAGCCCTCGACCATCTCGAATTCCCCGCGCATGGCACCGAGCGCCGATGGCCGGGGCCGGCGGACCGGCACCAGTTGCGCGACCGCCCTCCCGTGCCGCTTGATCACGACTTGCTCGCCATCTTCGACGAGGTCGAGCAGCTTCGAGAGTTGTGTCTTCGCGGCGTGAACGCTGACGTTCATGATCAACAGTTTCGTCCATTTTTCTGACTAAGACAAACGTGCCACCGATACATTTACAGCACGGAGTGCGTGACGGTATGAGTGCTCGGAATCCGTTTACCGGCACGTGGAAACTACGTCCTGATCGCTCGCGCCTCGCGGGTCCAGTGCCGCAACGTTGGATTCAGCGCATCGAAGTAGTGGACGATGAAATGCGCGTCCGAGAGGAAATCGTCCTTGCCGACGGCAGAACGATTGATGTCAGAATCGACGCAAGGTGCGATGGCCACGATTACCCGGTCGTCGGCTCGCCAGCAGCGGACGTGATGGCCTACACTCGCTTGGATCGTTCTCGGCTGTCGGGAACCGCCAAGAAGGGCGGAACGATTACGTTGACAGAAACGGTCACCGTTTCAGAGGATGGCGACACGTTGACCCACAAGTTTCGGATTCACGCTCGCGACCGCGAAGCGGACAGTATGGCCGTGTTCGAAAGAGAGTCGAACGCGGCGCTGCCCGTCAGCATTCGACCGGCAACCGCGAGCGACCGCGAATGGGCTGCGGCGCTGATGATCCACTCCGAACCGTGGGTGACGCTTGGGCGCACGCTGGGTTCGGCGCGGGCTTCGTTGACCGACCCCGAATATCAGGTGTTTATCGCGCACGACGGGGACGAACCGCTCGGCTTTTTGATCTTGGACCCGCGCGGCGTAGCAGGTGCTCCCTACATCAAGTCCGTTGGTGTTCAGGATGACCGGCGTGGTCGCGGCGTGGGGTCGTGCCTCATGGAACATGCCGAGATAGTCTGTCGCAACGCCGGGGCACGAGACGTCTTTTTGTGCGTCTCTTCGTTCAATGCACGCGCTCGTGCGCTCTATGTATCACCCGTTGCCCGCGATGGGTCCCGCTGGCGAGGTCAAGCGTCTGTATGTGCGACCTGCGTTTCGCCGTCGCGGTATTGCACAAAAACTCCTGGAGAACCTGGAGCGGTTTGCCTT
>JAHFUJ010000071.1:0-3624 GCA_023265105.1 Acidobacteriota bacterium | reverse complement strand
TGTATCACCCGTTGCCCGCGATGGGTCCCGCTGGCGAGGTCAAGCGTCTGTATGTGCGACCTGCGTTTCGCCGTCGCGGTATTGCACAAAAACTCCTGGAGAACCTGGAGCGGTTTGCCTTGGATCGGGGCGCGAAATGGCTTCACCTTGACACGAACGACGATTTACGTGCCGCCATCACGTTCTATGAAGGCAGCGGATACGTTCGCTGCCCTCGCTACAATGACAACCCACAAGCAACGATCTTCATGCGTAAGAGACTATCGAACGACGTGCAAGAAGCGCGAGAGCTGCGGCGGTAGCTGAGGCGATCGCAGTTCTGTCAGCCTTCAGGCCATGCTTGCGAATGGTCTAACAGGCCGCAGCCTTCCCTCAACTCGGGTCCAAAGTCACGGCTGCGCTGCCTCCGGTCGGTCGAGATGGTGTCGAGTTTTGGTCAAGGTCGCGGCGGACTACGCGGTCGTGTCGAATGGCGTCAATGCCAGGCATTCCGCCGATAGCCATTCACGACCGAGCCGTACGGGCACGGGCCGAGCGGACGCGATCTGCGCGAGGCGCGCGGCTGGCACGAAGACGATCAGCTTGGGCGGCTCGATTTCGGCGCCGACCGGCTCGGCCCGATAGCCTTCGGCGATGAGCCCTCTGGCCTCGTCGGAGGAGATGACATAGGCCGCGCTGGCGTCGGCCAACACGCGGCGCAGCCGGAACCATACGCCGCGGGCGTGCCGGCGCTGCCGGTAGTCCCACGACCGGACCAACACGCGGGAGCGCAGTTGCTTGACGCGCCGCTCGAGTGACGAGTTCATAGCAGATCCCGATCGCCGGCCTCCAGGTGTCGGAGCAGCGCGGCGACATCAGCCCGCCGTGGCAGCGGGTCGGGCATCCCCGGCCTGGGCCCGATGAGGGAGAGAAGTGTCAGGTTTGCGCGAACCGTATGGCGAAGCTCGGGCCGCAGACGCCGGTGAGCGGCGTCGAGCTCGTCGAGATCGGCGGGGCCCGCGGTCGTGAGGAGCGCGAGCGCCACAAGCAGGTCCCGTTCTCCCTTCTCCCCCGTCCGATCCGTCACCAGCTTCTCGAGGAGCAAGCCAGCGAGTCGCGGTAGACATACGCGCGTTCCCGCGATCTCGATCTCGGCACCGGGAACAACCAGCGACAGGGCACCGAACACGAGCAGCGGGAGCTGGTCGTCGTCCAGCACATACGCTTCAGCCGGATCCTGCTCGGGATCCATCCCGACGAAGTTGACCTCGAGCAAGTCTGGCGAGCGGGGTGTCCAGACCGAGGGCTCGTCGGGTGAAGCGCGAAACGCGGACAGCTCGGGCAGCCGCTCCTTCACCGCTGCATGACGGCCGACGGGCACGCCGACATCGAGGTCCTGCGACACGACCAAGGTCGCGGCGGCGCCGGGTTCGAGGAGGTTCGGAACCTCCGATCCGACGACGAGAACGCCGGGGGTCTCCAGAACCGGGCGCGCCGCGCGAATTGTTGCCAGCAGACGGTCACGGAAGGCCACGAGCTACGAGTATAGGGAGCCTGCTCCCTGAGGTCTAGCTGCTGGTCTACGAAACGCCCCTTTTATTCGGCGTTCCGGTTTCATCTGAGCGTCGTCCCGGATAACGATCGGAGAAAGGCCAGCAGCGCCTGCTTCTCCGGGGCCGTGAGGCCGAGCGCGTGGAGTTCGGGATCGAGAAACGCATTCCTGTTGCCGCCGCGGTCGTAGAAGTCGACCACGTCTTCTAAGGTGGCCAGGCTGCCGTCGTGCATGTACGGCGCCGTGCGCGCGACCTCGCGCAGCGTGGGCGTCTTGAACGCACCGCGGTCTTCGGACCGCCGTGTGATTGACGCACGTCCTTCGTCCTGAAACCCTCCGGCCGGTCCTGCCCCTCCCGCCATTCCTGCCGCTCCTGCCTTTCCCGCCCCTTGACTCCACGCGACGCCGGTGTCGTGCAGCTTCTCGTCGCTGAAGTTGGGTCCCACGTAACACGCCGTGCAGTTGCCCTTGCCTAGAGCGCGAGGCGCTCGCGTTCGGACAGCCGATCCAGAAGCTGCGTGTCGGAGGTCGCCAGGCGCCAGCGTCGCATGCGGGCATGAGCGACGAGCAGGCGATCGAACGGGTCGCGGGTCCAGCCAAGCTCCAGCGCACGATCGAACCAGGCGGCTGCAGGGGGGTCGTCGAGGAGCCAGCGGGGATGGCGGGCGAGATCTGAAACCGACGCGCCTCGTAACCGAACGCGGCCGGATTCCATCAGGATCTGCAGCTCGAGCAGGCTGGCGGGCGAGATGTACAGCTGTTTGTCGCCGGACGCCAGCTCACGGGCACGCGGGTGAGCCTGCTCGACCCAAATGAGGGCATTTGTATCGAGCAGAATCACGACCGCCGCCGCGTGCGCGCGCTGAAGCGGAGTCCGTTCGGCGTCCAGTCCCAGGTCCATTGGCCAGCTTCGACCGCCGGGTCAAGGACCTCAATCACCGACTTTCGCCTGGCTGGAGACCGCGACCGCCGCCTCGGCGTGATCACGTACTGCTGATTCCCGCGCTCGATGACGACGGCTCCGCTCCTCTCCGCTTCGTCCAGGACGTCGGCAAGTCGTTCGCGCGCCTTTGACACCAGGTATCGCTTCACGGTTGTACATTGTACATCAAGTCGATGACGTCTTCGAGCGTCCTGACCTATGTGTCGTATCCGACGACGGGCTGATCCACGTTGGCTTGTCTGGCTTGAGCGAACGAAAGCGGACACGAAACGCGGATCGGCAATCTCGAGCGGCGCCCGGTCTAAGACCGATCCGCACTTCTCCCACGCAGCCGACGACTGACTGCCTTCACTGATTACCCTCGCGGATGCTCCCGGAGAGAGACCGCAGAAACGCCATCAGCGCCTGTTTCTCCTCGGCCGTGAGATGGAGCGGATGGAGCTCGAGATCGAGGCTGGGATTGGGGCGCCCGCCTTCGTCGTAGAACGTGACGACGTCGGCGAGTGTGGCCAGGCTGCCGTCGTGCATGTACGGCGCCGTGCGCGCGACCTCGCGCAGTGTCGGCGTCTTGAAGGTGCCGTTGCCGGCGCCCGGGTCGGCGAGGTGACCATCGCGCCACGCGACGCCCGTGTTGTGGAGGCGCTCGTCAGTGAAGTTTGGCCCGACGTGACAGGCGGTGCAGTTGCCCTTGCCGCGAAACAGCTGCAGGCCGCGTTGCTCTTCAGGGGAGAGCGCCGCACGCTCGCCGTTGACGAAGCGGTCGTACGGGGAGTCGCCGGAAAGAATACTGCGCACGTAACTGGCGAGCGTGCGTGAAAGATCTTCGACCGATAGGCCAACGCGGTTCGCGGCGTCGGCGACCGGCAGGTCCATCTCATTCGGGTCTTCGATTGGCTTCAGGACCTGCTCTTCGAGCGTGCGCGCGCGAGCGTCCCAGAAGAACGCGCGGCCGTAGCCGCGATTGACGATGGTGGGCGCGTTGCGGCGACCTGTCCGCCCGGAGACGCCAACGGCCGTCGAGCGACCATCGGAGAACGCGCGATTGGGATCGTGACACGACGTGCAGGCGATCGTGCCATCGCGCGAGAGGCGGCGGTCGTTGAACAACCGCCGTCCCAGTTCGATCTTTTCGACGGTGAGCGGATTCTCC
>JAHFUJ010000376.1 GCA_023265105.1 Acidobacteriota bacterium | reverse complement strand
ACAGGAGTGTCGGCGAAACGCACCACACGCACGAGCAGGCCGCTCGCCTGGTCGAAGTACAAGTTCAGGGGAGGTTGTCCGAAGACAGCGCTTTGGAGGACCTGGACGGCTGTATCGTCGATCGCCGCCTCGCCGACGCGCCATTGGCTGGAGAGTTGCTTGAGTCCGGTCGGGAAAAGCAACGTCGCCTCCAGTTTGGCGCCTTCCAGATTCCCTCCCGTCAGCGGCAGTAACGGTATCGGTTTGTCGGGCGATGCGACCCAGCCGGCGCGGCCGTCATAGATTCTGGTGCTGTCGCCGATGCGCATATGAACGATGACCGCCCGTTGAGCGGCGGCTTTGGCATAGATGTCCACGGGAACCTTCTCACGATCGGTGTCGTAGCCCACGTAAGTCCCCTTGGCCACAATGCTGCCGACGTTCGCCAACCGCTGAGCGCCTCCAATGGCCCGCATATATTTGTCGAAGACCTGATCGACGGTAGGCCCCCTCACATCACGATCGCGTCCGGCCAAGACGACTTCATTGGGATCTTCAACGGGGGTGCCGTACTGCACCATCAGACTCGGCGCGACCTTGGGCCGTTGATCGCCGCGATGGCAGGTCCAGCAGGTCACATTGCGTGCTCCCCGGAAATTCGTCGTGTTGATGGTGTTCATCATCAGCACCATCCGGCGCGCGGTTCTCTTCAGCTCGGTGTCGACCGCAAACTGGTCCCAGCTGCTGGTGCTGTCCGACGTGTGGCAGTCAGTACAGTTCATGCTCAGGGCGGCGGAAAACATGCCCATGGTGTCCATGAATTCGTCCACCGGGATGCCTTTCAGGACTGAAACATTCTTGAATACGGCGTCCGACAGTTGTGGCCCCGGCTCCTGTCGGGCCTGACCGTGTGCGAACGCGACCGCCAGCGAGCAGGCGACGAAGGTTCCTAGGCCACCGAACATCACTCGCGACTTCATAGTGTCCCTTCCAAAAAATGGAGTATACGCTCGCAATCCTCGACACGGCAACGCACACCGACAGGTTGACGCACACCACCGCGGGGGCTAGTATCTGTCGCAAGAGGTTCCGGGATGAATCACCGCACGTTCACCACGCTCGCGGTCGCCGCCGGTGCGATGTTGATATCGGGCTCAGCCCTGGCGCACCACGGCCGAGGATTGATCTACGACGCCAAGAAGGAAACGACGGTCAAGGGCACGGTCACGGAGTTCCTCTGGAGGAATCCGCATGTGGAGATTGGGATTGAAGCTGCGGATCCCAAGGCCTCGCCCCGGCAGTGGCTGATGGAGGCGAGCTCGACGGGAGTCCTGTCGCAGAGAGGGTGGACCAAGAGGTCGCTCAAACCGGGCGAAGTCGTGACGGTCACGTTCCATCCGCCCGTGAAAGGTGCGGCGACTGGCGATCTGATCAAGGTCGTGTTTGCCGATGGCAGGGAGCTGCCAAGGTAGATGCGAAAAGAACTGCGGATTGCGCTGGCTGGATTCTTTGGCCTTGTCACAGGCATATCCGCGTGCTCTCCACGGCCTGTCGTCCCCGCGGCACCTCAGCATCCCGACATTTCTGGTGTGTGGGTGGGGGCTGGCAAGTCTTCGTGGAGCGACGCCCGAGCGAAGCTCGGCGAGGAACCCGACATGCCCTACACCGCCTGGGCGCGCGAGCGGATGAAAGGGCAAGTGGGCGGCAGCGGTGGGGAGTCAGATTTCGAGAACGCCACCGATCCGGCGTTGAAGTACGCCGATCCGCTCGGTTTTCCGCGGCAATACCAACATCCGACGAAGTTCAAGATCGTTCAGACCGACGACCACGTGTACCAATTCTGGGAATGGAACAAGGTCTGGCGGCAGATACCACTCAACAAACCGCACGCTGACGATCCCGACAATACGTGGTACGGCGAATCCGTGGGCAAGTGGGAGGGCGACGCGCTCGTGGTGGATTCAGTGGGCTTCAAGGATTCGACGTGGCTCGATGGCGTCGGTCATCCACACAGCGAGCAACTGCACGTGGTCGAACGAATTCGCCGTGTGGACGCCGAAACGCTCCGGATTGACTTTACCTTCGAAGACCCCGTCGCCTATACCCGGCCGTGGACGGCGCAACACGCCTTTAGGGCGGTGCACGACGACACGATGGGCGAAACGATCACCACGATGTCCGACGAGCTGCGTTATCGGGAGCGGTTCCTCAACCAGAAGCCTCCCATTCCCATTCGGCGTTAGCGCAAGCTATTCGACGTTTCGCCGGTCGAAACGGCCTCTAATTCTTGACGTACTTCGTCACGCCCCTCAGTTGTGCTTCCGCTGTGTAGACATTGCCCGCGGCGTCAACGGCGATGCCTTCCCCCATGGCGCCATCGGGAGAATTCGGCGTCACGTGGGGCGGAATGAACGTCGTTACCTTCCCGTCTCTGAGACTCCCGATCCGGATCCCCCTCTGCCAGCCCGGATGAACCCTTTCGGTCGACTCCGAGTCGGCCGTGTAGATGACGTCGTTCTTGTCGATGGCCAGGCCGCTCGTACGACCGAAGTCGTCGTATTCACGGACGAATTTCCCCTCCTTCGTCAGGATCTGGATGCGATGGTTGTGGCGGTCGGCGACGATCAGCCGACCCTGGGAGTCGAACTCGAGCGCGTGCGGCGTCCGGAACTCGCCTGGCCCTGTTCCGGTCTTGCCGATGAACCTGAGGAACTTCCCATTCTTGTCGAACACGGAGATGCGCCCGATCAGATTGGGATCCGTCACGTCGGTATGGCTCTCTGCGACGTAGACGTCACCATTCCTCGGGTCCGTCACGACATCGGTCGGGTCAGTCAGGGCTTCGGGAGGATTTCCCCTCACGCCCGGTTTCCCCAGCGTCATCAGGATCTTGCCTTCGGGGCTGAACTTGACGACCACGCTTCCCTTGTTGCCTTCTCCGGGAAACTTGGCGAGCTCGTCCGGGCTCGCCGCGCGTGCGTCGGTCACCCACACATTTCCATCTCGGTCGACATGGATGCCATGCGGCCACACGAGCATCCCGCCGCCAAAGCTCCTGATCTCCTTGCCTGACTCATCGAAATGATGGACCGGATTCGCGTTGGTGCCGAGGCAGCCCGGGGCGGCTCCCGGCGAGCATCGGTCGGTCGCCCACACCGACTTGCCATCGCGGTCGACGGCCACGCCATTGGAGCCGCCCCACGGCCTCGCCTCTCGATTGAGCTGTGCCCAATCCCGGATGACGCGATACGGATTGACGCCGCTGTTGACGGGCTGAACTTTGTCCGTCTGAACGGTGCCTCCCGGCTGTTGCGTCTGCACGCTGGTTCCCTGCAGCGCAACCCAAAGCACGACCATCAGCGCGGTCAGCCAGAATCTCACGAAGCCTGGGTTCTGGAGGAGCACCGCGCAACGTGCGAGAAGAAGCTGACCAGCCGTCAACACTAGCGGGGACGTTGGCCCCCCACCCCGGTGATCGTCTTGCCGTCAATCCGGACATCGCCCACTTCAAAGTCGCCTTCCCGCGGGTCGAGGGTCAGCACGATGCCGCCTGTCGGAATCGCATCGATGCTGGTTTCTGCGGCCGTGGTCGTGTCGATGGTCCTCGCCTCACCGCTGACAGTGACGGTCCCTTGAAACGTCCCCATGCCCATCGCGGCGTCAACGCCCGTCTTCAATGCTGCCTGAATCGTCACGCCCTCGCGCTTCAGGGTCTTGAAGCCGGATAACTCAAACTTCACGTTGAACGTGCCAGGGGGCAGCGTCGCAAACTGGTAGGTTCCCTTCTCGCCGGTGACGGCCGTGCGCGCGCCGCCGACGAGCGCGTCGCCGGAGACTGTGACCGTGACGCCTCGCCGAACCGCCCCTTGAGAATCCTTGACGACGCCGGACATCGTTCCGGTCAGTTGTTGAGCGATCAGCGCCGTCGAGAACAGGCCCCACGCCACAAGGCACGACAACGCGCGAAGCTTCATAAGCGTCCCCCCGTAACAATTAAGGGTTCGGATCGATCCCGGTCGGACTATAGCGGACCGGAAGACGGAACGTCAAACTGAGTGCCGGGGCTCTGGCTACGGCCTCAACACATAATCCGGCG
>JAHFUJ010000375.1 GCA_023265105.1 Acidobacteriota bacterium | reverse complement strand
TCAGCTGTCAGCTGTCAGCTCTCAGCTTTTCAGCCCGGATCAGTGCTGACAGCTGAGAGCCGGCTCGACGTGGGGTTGGCCAAGGAAGCGGGCCCGCGAGATCGGGCCATTCGCCCAGCCTTATTGCAGAGCTCGAGGGCGTAGCCGATTAAAGAGGTCGGAAAGCTCTCGACAAAGCTTGTCGAAAGAGTCGGATGAACCTCTGGCCGCAGTTATGTCAAATATCGCTGCTAACGCGGGCTGATCAAGCGCTTCCGAATACGTGTTGGCCCGATGCGACATCTGTCGTTTCAGCCATCCTTTCGCATCCCGTATCGACTCAACGTCTTGCGGTGTAGTGAGGTCATCTCTGAGTCCACGGTGGCCGGCGATGGATTCCGCAGCGGCCAAGAACCACGATTCAAATTCCGATTTCGCAATTACGACTGCCGCGTTATGCACGACCGGCACAGCCCGACGTAACAACGTCGGCCCGAGTTGGGCGGGGCAATCGTCGTCACAGTCGATCAGGACCAGAACACCGCCTTCTGGAGCTTTGTACGCCGCCAATTCAATCGCTCGCTCAAGCTCGCCCTGCTTCAGCAGTTTGCTGCGTGCGATCCGCACTGGTTTCAAAGCTTCAAAGGGGACACTCGGATCCCACTGTGCGGCGAAGCGCCGCAGTAGAAGGGGCACGGCCTCGACTTCTCCGTGGCCTTCGACCACGCTCGCGACTCGAACGGGGCTCATTCCGAGAAGTCGAACAGATCTCTATCGGTCTCGGGTCGAGGGACAGCCGCCAGATTTGGCGTGAGTTGATTCATGCGAAGCAATTCGCCGGGCGTATACAGGTTCTTCTTCAGGGCTGTTATGCCAGCCTGATCGAGAGATCCAATCACTGACGCCCCGTCGATCGCGTCCACTGCGAGGAGTGTCTCTGGCGCGAACGACTCGTCATCAAGGAGATCTGGGCTGTGACTTGTGACAAGTAGCTGGGTGATTCGACTTGCGTCGCGGAGGCTATCGCGCAAGACTCCAGCCGCAGCCGGATGGAGCGCAATCTCTGGCTCTTCAATGGCGACTAGTGGGACGCGCGTTCCGTTGGCCGATTGAAAAATTGCGACCAATACGCCGAGAGCACGAAGCGTACCGTCGGACATGTTTGCAGCAAAAAAGTGCCACGGATCTTTAGCACCGGCCACTCGCTGCCTGAATTCAAGGGTCTCCTTGGGTCCCACAACGCGAGTGTCGACGCCGACAATGCCTGGCACCACTTTAGCGAGGTATTCCTCAATCCGGTTCTTCGTGCTCGTAGCGTGCATCGATAGCTGATCAAGAACGCTTGCGATATTCCCACCCTCTCTCAAGAGCAACTTCCCTGGATCGGGCGACTGCAGGTCGCGGATCTGAGTTGGATTCAGACTGTAAAATCCCATACTCGACAGCGCGTCATACACCGGACGAAACTCGCGTAAGCCAGATGCATTCACCAGGTACAGTCGATCCGACGCGGCTGCTGGCGGCGTTTTTACTGAGCTCGTGGTAACTTTTCCAGAGCGGACCACGTAAGAATTGCCGCCGATTACGCATTCTTCCTGCTGGACTTCAAAGCCGCCCTTTTTCTTGGCACCGACGCGAAACGCATAGTGGCCACTCTCTGAACCGATGTTTAGATCGAGTCGAATCTCGAAATGCGTGGGGTGCCCGCCGGATCTTCTTCGTACCTCCTTGATTCCGCCCCTGTCACGTAGGGCGTGATCGAGGGATGTCCTGAGCGAATCTGCTACAAAGCGAAGGCCGTCCACAAAGTTGCTCTTTCCGGAGCCATTGGGTCCCACTAAAAACGTCAAACTCCGAAGGCTAACATCGCAGGTTGCGATGCTCTTATAGTTTTTGAGCCTTACCCGTGGCACTAAGAGTGGCGCTGGCGCGTCCATTTCAGCAGAACCTTCTAGGTGTGAACTCTGAGCACTCTGTAGTCCCTTGGAACGAGTGGGACTGCGCCGAGGTCTCTGGACTATCTGGTTTCGCGTTCTCGCGCTCACTTATCGCTCCGCCTCTTTTTCGTCGTAACGATTGTAACCGCACAAGCCGGAAAGGACCCGCACAGATCCGTACGAGCGCTCATTAGCGCATACGGCTCCTCCCTCAGATGTTAGCGGCAAACTGCCCGCCGCACACCGCCCACTACCTTACTGGGGGAGGACGGAACCAGATGTCGGCGCGATCAGCGCGATTCTCAAGTCGTACCCGCCTTTCGGTTAGCGGTATCCGGTGGCCATCAGATGCTTCGCTTCGTCCGAGCACGCGGTGTCATCGTCGGCACGGCAGAGGCGAATCGCGAGTCGATACTCGTCGGCCGCACCTGAACGATCGCCGGACAGATCGGCAAGCTTTCCGAGCTCCCTGTGGGCGCGGCCGTGGACCCAGTCGTTGGCAGGCATCGTGAGGGCAGTGCCAAGCTCGCGCCGCGCGTCCTCGGCCTCGTGCAACGCAACGAGCGCGGCGCCGTAGTACAAATGCCATCGCGCTTCTTCGCCAAAGGCCCTCGGCCGCGGATCTTGAGACAGTTTCGAGAGTCCACTCTCGAGTTGGCGTCGCGCTTCGCCGGCGCGGCCGGCTCGCAGCGCGGTGCTGCCTGCCTCGAGCCATAACAGTCGGTTCCGTGGATACTCGTGTTGGAGCTGCCCGACGACGCGCAGCGCGGCGTCGTAACGCTCTTCCCGGCTGTACATCACGATGAGCGTGAAGAGCGCGTCGGGGCGGGCGTCGGCGGGATACGACGAGGCTTCTTCGACCATGCGCAACCCGCGCTCGCGACCTCCGCCGAATCCAACGAGGTGCGCCAGCAGACGCCAGTGAACCGGAAGGGTCGAGACGGCGTATCGGTACATCCCGACAGTCAGTCCGGCATCCTTGCGTCGGGGATCGAGTTCCAACACTTGCTCGTGTTCTTCGTACGCGCGGCGCGCGGCGTGGAACCCGCCGAGCACCCTTCCCTCCACAGTGGCCGTGTACGACGCGAGAATGCCCAGCGCGGCGCCGACTTGATAGTGCGCGTCGGGATCGTTTGGTCGCTCGCGAAGATGCCGTTCGGCCAGCGCCAGGGCCCGGCCGATATCGTCGTGGAATCGTCCGTCGAGATCTGGCGGCGGCGGCGCGCGCTTGACTTTCTGTTTCGCCTCGCCGACGTAGTCGTCGACCAGCAACGCTCCGTTCTGGAACAGGAGGTTGAACCAGTTGACGGTCGCGAGCTGCCGGTAGGCCGCCGGGTCGCCAGGATCGGCGGCGATCGCCTGCCGAAACGCCTCGCGAGCCTCGTCATAATCCAGGCTGAACCCCAGGTAGAGTCCGCGTGCGCGCAGCGCGGCCGGCTCCGCGGTATCGCCCGCCCGTGCACTCTCTGGTTGGTCCGCCGCCGCCGGACTGGCGACAACAATCCATATCCAGCCGGCGATCGCTACGGCTGCTCGCCAGCGTCGTTGCAACATCGACTCGACCCAGAACCGATCTCGTAGCTCCCCGTGTCGAACCGCCGCGTCCGCAGGCGGTACTCGAAGCTGAACCCCGGCCACATCGTCCTGTTCTTTCCGGAGCTCGTCAGATACCAGCTCGCGCACCCACCTGTGTTCCACACCGTACTCTCGAGGCGCGCTTGCAGCCGCTCGTTGTAGCGCGCCTGGACGTCCCGACGAACGTCGACGGACTTCAGCCGCCGGTCGCGCAGCGTCCGGATCGCGTCCAGCACGTAGGCGAACTGCGACTCCATCATGAAGATCATCGATGAATGCCCGAGCACCAGGTTCGGTCCGACGAGCAGGAACAGGTTCGGGAACCCTGCGATGGTGGTTCCGAGGTAGGCCTCGATGCCATCGCGCCATGCATCGCCGAGGTCGCGCCCGCCGCGCCCCAGGATCGCGAACGGCGGCTTCGCCTCGGCGGTCTCGAAGCCGGTGGCGTAGACGATGGCGTCGACCGCGCGCTCCGTTCCGTCGCTGGTCACAATGGAGTGCTTCCGGATCTCGGCGATCCCGTCGGTCACCAGCTCGATGTTCTCCCGCTGGAGCGCCGCGTAGTAGTCGTTCGAGATCAGAATGCGCT
>JAHFUJ010000070.1:3247-17108 GCA_023265105.1 Acidobacteriota bacterium | reverse complement strand
GTCCGGAAGATCTCGGCCCCCACGTCGCGATAGCGGCGCAGCACCTCGGGCGCGGGATGGCCGAAGCGATTGCCGCGGCCGGCGCTGACCACGGCTACGCGCGGCGCGAGGGCCCGCACGAACTCCGGCGTGCTCGACGTCAGGCTGCCGTGGTGCGGCACCTTGACGACGCGCAGCGGCGCTTGCGGAATCGCCGCCACAAGCGTCCGTTCGACCGCTCTGCCGATGTCGCCCGTCAGCAGCACCGAGACGTCGCGCCAGCCGAGCTCGATCACGATCGAATCGTCGTTGCGCACCCTCTGCCGCTCCCAATCGGCCACCTCCGGATGCCGCACGACGACGTCAACCCCGTCAACCTCGACGCGATCGCCCGTCTTGACGTTCGCCCATCGCAGACCGAGATCGTGCGCCTCGCGGCGAACCGCGCCCAGCGGCTCGAATCGTGGCACCGGAATGCCCTCCCAGACCTCGCGCGGCCGAAACTCGCGGACGACCGAGGACGCGCCGCCGATGTGATCGGGGTCGCCGTGCGTCAACACAAGATCGTCGAGGCGGCGGACACCGGCTGTGCGCAGCACGGGCGCGACGACGCGGTCGCCGATGTCGAAGGAAGAGGCGCCCACGAGGCCACCGGCGTCGACGAGCAGCGTGCTGCCGCGCGGAAAGCGCACGAACGCGGCGTCGCCCTGCCCCACGTCGACGAACGTCACGTGCAGCCGGCCGTCTCCGCGCGCCGCGACGAGCGCCCACGGCTCGGCGAGGATCCACGTCGCAGCGGCCAGCGCGACGGCGATCGCACCGTGCCTGCAGCGGCGCGAAGCGGCCGTCTCGGTGCTGCCCACAACCTCCACGCGGCGGCGCCACAGGATCCACCCGACTGCGAGCGCGGCGTAGTACAGCGCCAGCGCCGGCCACGATGGCGGTGCCACGCGGTAGGTGATGGCCGGCATGAACCGGGCGAGCTCCGCCGATCGCACGAGTCCCGCAGCGCCGAGGTGCGCGACGAGGCCGATGGCGCCGGCCAGGCGCGCAGACATCAGCGCCCCCGGCACGAGCGCCATGCCCGCGATCTGCGCGACGCCCATCAAGGGGATGGCGACAAAGTTCAGCACGAGGCCCGCGAACGTCACGCGCGAGAAGACGAGCGCTCCCACGGGAAACAGGATCGCCTCGGCCGCCACCGAGGCTGCAAACATCGTGACGATCGCCGTGACGGCGCGCGGCCATCGCCGATGCGGAATGGACGGCACCACGACGAGGATGGCGAGCGTGGCGCCGAAGGTGAGCACGAACGCGGGATCGACGACAGAGAGCGGTTCGGTTGCGACCAGGCAGACCGCGACGAACGCGAGCGTGTTGAGCGGCGGACTCCGTTGATCGATCGCGCGCCCCGCCAGGTAGACGACGGCCATCAGCGTCGCGCGGTCGACTGACGCGCCGCCGCCAACAAGATGGCCGTACCCGACGAGCGCCGCGATCGACGCCACCATCGCCGTTCGCCCGAGGAGCCCCGCGAACCGGAATAGGGCGAGCATCAGCCCGGCGAGAATCGCGATGTTCCCTCCGGAGATCGCAATCACGTGATACGTGCCCGCCTCCTGCAGCCTCCGCTGCACCTCATCGTCCAGGCCCGCCCGATCGCCGATGACGATGGCGGCGACGATCGCAGCCGACCGGGCGCTCCACGGGCCGACGGCGTCGGCGATCGCGCGCCGGGCGAACGCACGGAGCGCGTCGAAACGCTCGTCGATCCAGTTGCCGCGCCGAACGATCTCGACGAGCGCGCCGCTCTTCACCGTGCCGACAAGTGTCGCCCCTCGCCGGGCCAGCGCGCGTTCCTGATCCGGCACGCCGGGATCGAGATAACGTGACGGACGCCGCAATTGGATCGGCAGGCGCACGCGGCGGCCCGAGCGCCACTGGTCGAGCCGATCGGCGGCGAGGGATCCGACGACTGTTGCGAAAATCCCGCCGATCACGGGGCGATTGGTCTCGGGGTTCTCAAGGTTCTGGAGGTTCGGGAGGTTCGCGAGGTTCGCGAGGTTCGTGGGGTTCTCGGAGTTCGCGGGGTTCGCGGGGTTCGCCGGGTTCGCACGGTTCTCGAGGTTCGCGGGGTTCGGGCTGATCGTGTCGGCATCGAGGCTCAGCGCCACTCCGGACGGGCTCGGGGTTGCGTCGGCTGTCAGCCTCCCCGTGACGATGGCGAACGCGCTGTCGTCTTCGGGCAGCGTGCGGCCTTCAGCCGCTGCTTCCTTCCGCTCGGCACGCGCCAGTTCCTCAAACGCGGTCCGGAGACTCGGACGCCAAGCCCGACGCCACGCATCGGCCGCGATGAGCGCACCACCGGCGAGGAAGGCGACGCCAACCGCCGCCGCCAACACGCGAGTCCGTCTCGTGTGCCATCCGACGAGCGCCGTGATGGCGCACGCGATCAGAAACGCAAGTTCGACGGCGGGCGGGACGTCAGGAGCGAGAAGACCGAACGCGGATCCAACGAGGAGGCCGATGGCGGGAATGGCGGCAGCAGCACGCATGCACCGTGGCGCTGCAAACGGACCGCCCGTTACAAGCGCTGAATCGCCACAAAGGACACCAAGGACACAAAGGGTTGATCCTCAAAGACTTTGCTTCGTGTCCTTTGTGCCCCTTGTGGTGAGCCAGCGCAGCGAGGTCGCAGATTCTGCCGAGTGTCAGACGCTCCCCGCGGCAATTCCTGCGTAGTAGTCCTGCAGCGCACGGACGCCGAGGCCCTGCTGGCGCAGGCCGCGGATGGCGCTGACGGCCGCCGCGGCGCCCGTGAGCGTGGTGATGCACGGCACCTCGCGCATCATCGCGGCGCGCCGCACCGTCCGGTCGTCAAAGAAGGACTCGCGGCCGAGTGGCGTGTTGACGACCAGATCGACCTTGCGGTTGACGATCTCGTCGGCGACGTTCGGGCGTCCTTCGTTCACTTTGAACACGACGTCAACGCTGAGGCCATACGCGCGGAGGTAGGCCGCGGTCCCGCGCGTCGCGATCAGTCGGAACCCGAGCTCGGCCAGATCGCGCGCGATCGGCACCAGGTTGGCCTTGTCGTCGTTGTTCACGCTCACAAACGCGGTGCCGCCCTCCGGCAGTCGCTGTCCGACCGCGAGCTGCGCCTTCGCGAACGCGACGCCGAAGTTCGTCGATCCACCCATCACCTCGCCGGTCGATTTCATCTCGGGCCCAAGAATTGTGTCGACGCCAGGAAAGCGAACGAACGGAAAGACCGGACTCTTCACGAACACGCCGGCGACGTCGAGGTCGCGGGTAAAGCCGAGCTCCGCGAGCGTCTTTCCTGTCATCACTTTGGCCGCGACTTTGGCCAGCGAGACGCCGGTCGCCTTCGAGAGGTACGGCACGGTCCGCGACGCCCGCGGGTTCACTTCGAGGACGTACACGACATCATCCTTCGTCGCGAACTGCACGTTCATCAGCCCGATCACCTTCAGCGCGCGGGCAATCCGGCGCGTGTGCTCGCGGATGGTTTGCAAGTGGCGCTCGGGGCACAGGAACGGCGGCACGACGCACGAGCTGTCGCCCGAATGGATGCCCGCCT
This sequence comes from Acidobacteriota bacterium, assembly GCA_023265105.1. Classification (GTDB taxonomy): domain Bacteria; phylum Acidobacteriota; class Vicinamibacteria; order Vicinamibacterales; family CAVVIG01; genus JAHFUJ01. Next base: position 13,528 of record JAHFUJ010000070.1, on the reverse strand, counting down.
CTTCGATGTGCTCCATGATGCCGCCGATGACGACGGCGCCGGAGGCATCGGCCACGGCGTCGACGTCGAACTCGAACGCATCCTCGAGGAACCGGTCGACGAGAATCGGGTGCTCGGGCGAGGCGTCGACCGCGTGCGTCATGTAGCGATCGAGCGTGCCGACGTCGTACACGATCGCCATCGCGCGCCCGCCGAGCACGTACGACGGCCTCACGACGACGGGGAATCCGATGGTGGCGGCCACGTCGCGCGCCTCTTGACGCGAGGTGGCCGTGCCGCTTGCCGGTTGCGTGATGTTCAGCTCCGACAGCAGCGCCGCGAAGCGTTGACGATCTTCGGCGAGATCGATCGAGTCGGGCGACGTCCCCAGAATCTTGACGCCGGCCGCCTGCAGCGCGAGCGCGAGCTTGAGCGGCGTCTGGCCGCCGAACTGGACGAGACACGACACGTCGCCGCCGGCCGAACGTTCCGTCTCGACGACCGACATCACGTCTTCGAAGGTGAGCGGCTGGAAGTACAGCCGGTCGGCCGTGTCGTAGTCGGTCGAGACCGTCTCGGGATTGCAGTTGATCATCACCGTCTCGAGGCCCTCTTCGCGCAACGCGAAGGCCGCGTGACAGCAGCAGTAGTCGAACTCGATGCCCTGGCCGATTCGGTTGGGGCCGCTGCCAAGGATGACGACCTTGGGCCGGTCGTTCGGATTGGCCTCGCAGCTCGGCTCGTACGAGCTGTACAGATACGGGGTGAACGACTCGAACTCCGCCGCGCAGGTGTCGACACGCTTATAAACGGGCTTGAGGGCCTGCGCCTGTCGCCGCTCGCGCACGACGGCCTCTTTCGTCTTGAGCGTCAGGGCGATCTCGGCGTCGCCGAAGCCGGCACGTTTGAGCCGCCGCATCGCGTCCGGCGTCACGCCGTTGATGCCGGCCTCCGAGGCGGCGCGCCGCATGTCGACGATTTCGGCGAACTGCCGAAGAAACCACGGATCGATCCGCGTCGGCTCGTGCACCTGCTCGACCGTCCATCCGCGATCGAGCGCGCGGAAGATGTCCCACATCCGCCGATCGTTGGGCACCGCCAGCCGCTTTCGGAGCGCGCCGTCGGTCTCGACGTCATTGACTCCGGGAGCCCCGGCCGCGCGGTCGGTCTCGGCCGGCGCGAACAGCAGGCCGCTCCGCCCGAGTTCGAGCGACCGGACGCCCTTCATGAACGCTTCCTTGAAGGTGCGGCCGATCGCCATCACCTCGCCGACCGATTTCATCTGCGTCGTGAGCGTCCGATCGGCCTGCGGGAACTTCTCGAAATTCCAGCGCGGGATCTTGACGACGACGTAGTCGATAGTCGGCTCGAAGGACGCGGGCGTCAGGCGCGTGATGTCGTTAGGAATCTCGTCGAGGTGATAGCCGAGCGCGAGCTTGGCGGCAATCTTGGCGATCGGAAAGCCGGTGGCCTTCGACGCAAGCGCCGAGGAGCGCGACACGCGCGGGTTCATCTCGATGACGACCATGCGGCCGTCCGCGGGATTGACGGCGAACTGGATGTTCGACCCGCCCGTCTCGACGCCAACCCGGCGGATGATGCGGCGAGCCGCGTCACGCATGCGCTGATATTCCTTGTCGCTGAGCGTCAGGATCGGCGCCACGGTGATGCTGTCGCCGGTGTGGACGCCCATCGGGTCGACGTTCTCGATCGAGCAGATGACGACGAAGTTGTCGGCGACGTCGCGCATCACCTCGAGCTCGAACTCCTTCCAGCCGATCACCGACTCCTCGATGAGCACTTCGTGGACCGGGCTCAGATCGAGACCTCGCTCGGCGAGATCGCGAAACTCTTCGATGTTGTAGGCGATGCCGCCGCCGACGCCGCCGAGCGTGAACGACGGGCGAATGACCAGGGGGAAACCGAGCGTGCGGGCGAGGTCGACGGCTTCGGCCGGCGTCCGCGCCAGGCCGCTCTGCGGCACGTCGAGGCCAATCGACCGCATCGCATCCTTGAACTGAAGCCGATCTTCGGCGATCCTGATCGCCTCGATCGACGCGCCAATCAGCTCGACGTTGAACTTCTTCAACGTCCCCGCGTTCGCCAGATCCACGGCCAGGTTCAGCGCCGTCTGCCCGCCGACCGTCGGCAGCAGCGCGTCGGGGCGCTCGCGCTCGATGATGGCGGCCAGCACCTCGGGCGTGAGCGGCTCGACGTAGGTGCGATCGGCCAGCTCCGGGTCGGTCATGATCGTCGCCGGGTTGCTGTTGACGAGCACGACCTCGAGCCCCTCGGCGCGAAGCGCCTTGCACGCCTGACTCCCCGAGTAATCGAACTCGCACGCCTGGCCGATGACGATCGGACCCGAGCCGATGACGAGGATGCGTTTCAGATCGGTGCGTCGGGGCATGGTGCGGACTGGACGGATATTTTCAATCTGGTAATTTTCGATTGTCGATCCATTGACAAAATAAATCGACAATCACCAGATCGACAATTGACAATGCTCAAGTCTCCTCGATGAGGCCGATAAACTCGTCGAACAGGTAGTCGGCATCGTGCGGGCCGGGCGACGCTTCGGGATGATATTGGACCGAGAACACCGGCCGCGCCCGATGGCGGAGTCCCTCGACGGTGCCGTCGTACAAGTTGACATGCGTCACCTCGACGTCGCCCGGCAACGACGCCGGGTCGACCGCAAAGCCGTGGTTCTGCGAGGTGATCTCCACCTTGCCGGTCTGGAGTTTCTTCACCGGATGATTGGCGCCCCGGTGGCCGAACTTCAGCTTGAACGTCGTGCCGCCCATCGCGAGACCCAGAATCTGGTGGCCGAGGCAGATGCCGAACACCGGCACGTTCGCCGCGACGAGCGCCTTCGCGTTGTCGATGGCGTAGGTCAGCGGCGCGGGATCGCCGGGGCCATTGCTCAAGAACACACCGTCGGGACCGCTCGCCAGCACCTCGGACGCGGGTGTGGTCGCCGGATAGACGCGCACCGCGCAGCCGTGAGCGCTCAGCCGCCGCAGGATGTTCCACTTCATCCCGAAATCGTACGCGGCGATGTTCAGGCGGCGCGTCGCACGACGCTCGGGCGGGATGCCGAACTCGCCGGGATCTTCGTCCGGCCAGTCGAACGCACGCTCGGAGGTGACGGCGCCAACCAGATCCGACCCTTCCATCTTCGGGATCGATCGGGCGCGTTCGACGAGCGCCGAGTGATCGAGGCCGTCGCCGGTGACGATCACGCCGCGCATGACGCCGCCCGATCGCAGAAGACGCGTGAGCGCACGCGTATCGATGTCGGCGATGGCGACGATGTGGTTGGCCACGAGATAGTCGCGGAGGGTCCCCTCGGCGCGCCAGTTGCTCGCCACCGGCGACTCTTCGCGCACGATGAAGCCGGCCACCTGCGGCGCGCGCGACTCGACATCGTTGGCCGACACGCCGTAGTTCCCGATTTCCGGACACGTCATCGTCACGATTTGTCCGGCGTACGACGGGTCGGTGAGGATCTCCTGATAGCCGGTCATCGCCGTGTTGAAGACGACCTCGCCGCGTGCCTCGCCCGAGGCGCCGGCGGCCGCGCCGCGGAACCAGGTGCCGTCTTCGAGGGCCAGGATGGCTTGCAAGATTATTTCTCCAGCGAAGCGGTCACTCTTTGCTGTTCCGCCGCTGCGACGTGGACCGACGAGGTCCAGCGACGATAGCCCTCGCGTTCCAGCCAGACGGTGTGGTCGCCCGCCGAAGCCACCGAGATGCTAAGCGGCGTCGTCCCGACGAGTTTCCCGTCGACAAATACTTTCGCGCCCGGGGGCCGCGACTCGATCATCAGCGCGCCGGCGCCTCCACCAACCACCGCCTGTTTCGCCGGCGCTGAAGGCGAAGGCGCTCGCCCGCCTGCGATCGCGCCACGCGACGCCGCGGGCGCCGTGCCGGCCGACCGCGCCGCGCGTGGTTCGGCAGGCTCACCACGCCTTGAGCTTGTCGCCCCTCGACCTTGCTCGGAGCGACCCTGAGCGGGTCGAAGGGTCGAAAGGCGTGGGCGCGTGAGTGCAATCGTCAACGACTGCGCCGTCCGAGCCTCGGTGATGACTACGCGGCGATCCGCGGTCGCGTATCCGTCGCGCACCACGCGTATAAGGTGGGCGCCACGCGCGAGATCGCGGACCGTCGCCGGGGTCTCGCCCCGATCGCGACCATCAACGAACACGCGCGCGCCGGCCGGCGTCGATCGGATGAGCAGCCGCCCCGGAGCTTCTTTCTCTGTCGTAGTGCCCGGCTTTAGCCGGACCGTCGCTTCCGTCCCTGTCGTGGCGTCCGGCTTGAGCCGGACCGGCGCTTCCGTCCCTGTCGTGGCGTCCGGCTTTGGCCGGACGGTCGCTTCTGTCCCTGTCGTGGCGTCCGGCTTCAGCCGGACCGTCGCCGCCGTAGCATCCGGCGGCGTGACAACAGCCGCAGACGCGGGCGCCGCGCGGTCGCGAATGCCGACCGCATATCCTCCGCCAAAGCCGAGCCCAAGACCGACGATGAGCGCGAGCGCCAGCGGCCATATTTCCGAGCGCGATGGCTCGCGCGACGACGCAGGTTGAGCTTGATAGGGCTCCATCAAGCCGGCCGGAGGCCGCGCGACCTTCGGCGGCGCGATCGCCGACGGCTCGGTCGGCGAAGGCGCGATGGCCAGCGCCAGGTCGATGTCCTGAAAGCGCACTTCCTCCACGGGAGCACGTCTGAAGACCTGCGCTACTCCTGTGTCCAGGTCATCCATCCGATCAGATGTCGTGCGGACCTCCAGGTCCAGGGTGTCCGTAGGGCTGAGGACCTGCGCTACGGCTATAGGTGCGTCATCGAGCGGCAGACGCGGTTCCTCAACCGCCTGTCGGCCACGGGCGGTCGACTGGCGACCCACCGGCCCTGGCGCGGCGAGGCGCGTGTCCGGAACAGCCTCTTTGAGCGCTTCGGCAAACGCCAGCGCCGTGCCACATCGCTCGGCCGGGTCGTCGGCCAGCGCGCGTGCGAACAGGCGCCGCAGCGCCGCGAGATCGGCGCCGGCCAACTCCGTCAGCGTGCCGGCGGCCTGCGCACCGGTGCCAGACACGCGCCGGCCCCACAACAGCTCGTACGTCAACGCCGCGAGGCTGAAGATATCGGCGCGGCGATCCCAGCCGGCGCCCGCGGTACGCTCGGGCGCCGTGTACGGCCGTCGCACGGGCGGGGCGACGCCGACGCGCTCGAGCGCGCGCGATACGCCGAGCCCGGTCACCCGTACTTCGTCCGGCGATACGAGCACGTCGCGGGGACTGAGCGCGCCATGATTGATGTTGACCGCAGCGGCAAAATCGAGCGCGTCGGCCAGTTGGCCCGCGATGCGCAACGCGTCGGTGGGCGACACCGGACCGGCGCGGACGACGAGGTCGAGCGAGTCGGCGGCGACGTAATCCTGGACGAGATACGCGACGACTCGGTCGATGCCAGTGGCAAGGGGCGCGGCGATGCCCGGGTGCGCGAGTCCGGCGGCAATCAACCGTTCGAACTCGGCGACCAGCTGATGCACCCGCTCGGGCGGCAGATCGAGACGGAAGACTTTGATGGCGACCAGACGATCCCGATCGGGTTCGTACGCACGAAAGACCGGGCCCAATCCCCCTGCACCGATCTGATGAAGAATACGAAACGGACCGAACGCGTCAGGAGTCGGAGAGTCGGTGGCTTCCGTGTGCAGTCGAGAACTCCTCGTGAAGGCGACGTTCATCGTAACACCGAAACGCTGAAGGTTCAATCGACGATCGATCGCGTCGGCCCATCGCTTGACGTCCGCGCGGCGCTCTGAGACAGTTAGGTTTCCGTGCGGATCAACCGAGCAGACCCATCTCCGATTGCCGGCGAGCGATCGGCGCGGATTCCGGTCGACGTCCGACGTTTTCCCTGGATCCGGCGTCTCGCCGCGGATTACGCCTACGATTTTCGCGCCGTCGCGCCGTTCTTCAGCGGCGATCCATCCGATCGCGCGGCGTGGGCGGCGGCCATCGCGCGCACGCAGGCGCACGAGCGGCGCCGTCGCGACATCGCCGCCATCGTCGGCGCGCAGCAGCAGCGCCGCCGCGCGCCCGCGCGGGCCATCGACGCGGGCCAGCGTCTCGCCGACGGCCGCACCGTCGCCATTCTGACCGGCCAGCAGGCCGGGCTGTTCGGCGGTCCGCTGTTTACGCTGCTCAAAGCGCTCACCGCGTTGAAGCTGGCCGACCAGGTGTCGCGCGACCACCACGTGCCGGCGGTCGCCATTTTCTGGATCGACGCGGAAGATCACGACTGGGAAGAAGTTCGGTCGTGCACGGTGTTCGACGAAGAGCTGACGCCGAAGAGCGTTGCGTTGGCGCCGCGCGCGACGCCGGAGCCGGCTCCGGTGGCGGACGTGCGCCTCGACGAATCGATCGTCGCCCTCCTCGACCAGCTCGAGCGGCTGCTGCCGCCGACGGAATTCCGCCCGTCGCTCGTCGCAGACCTGCGCGCCGCGTATCCGCCCGGCATCGGCATGGCCGAAGCGTTCGGCCGGTGGCTCGAGACCGTCCTGGGCAGCCGCGGACTCATCGTGTACGACTCGTCGGACCCGGCGTCCAAGCCGCTGGCCCGCGATGTCTTCGCCCGCGAGTTGTCGATGCCGGGGCAGACGGCCAGGCTGGCCGCGCTGGCCGGATCCAACCTGGTGGCGCGCGGCTACCACTCGCAGGTGCAGACGCAGGACGAGGGTCTCGCGCTGTTTCATCTCGAGGGCGGACGCCGAGCGATTCGCCAACATGACGGCCGCTTCGTCGTGGGCGACAAGAACTACGCGCCGGCCGCGCTCGTCAAGGAAGCCACCGACCGGCCGGCCGGCTTCAGTCCGAACGTGCTGCTGCGCCCGGTCGTGCAGGACACGATGTTTCCGACGATCTGTTACGTCGCCGGACCCAACGAGCTGGCGTACCTGGGCCAGCTTCGCGGCATTTACGATCATTTTGGCGTCCCGATGCCGCTGATGTACCCGCGCGCCACGGCCACGCTCGTCGACTCGGCCGCCCTCCGCTTCCTCACCAAGTACAAGCTGCCGCTCGAAGCGCTTCACGCGCAGGACGAAGCGGCGCTCAACGAGCTGCTCAAGACGCAAATCCCGCCGGCGATCGAGGAGTCGTTCGCCGGGGCGGCCGGCGCCATCGAAGCGCAGATGGCGCGGCTCGTTCGAGCGTTGCCGGCGTTGGATCCGACACTCGAGGGCGCCGCCAGCTCGACGCTCGGGCGCATGCTGCACGACCTGCAGACCTTGCACGGCAAGGTGATTCACGCGGCGAAGCGCCGCGACGAGACGCTGCGGCGGCAATTCATGCACGCGCGGGCGCTCGCCTTCCCCAACGGCCACGCGCAAGAGCGAGTCATCGGGTTCGTGTCCTTTTTGAACCAGTACGGCCCGGCGCTCCTCGACCGGTTGGACGAAGAGCTGCCGCTCGATTTGGGGCGGCACTGGATTGTGACGATATAAGAGTAGGGTGAAAAAACACCGTTCGACCGCCGCGCGCCTGAAGACGCCCCTCGCGGCGCTTTGGGGGCAACGCTGGGTGCGCCTGGCCGCGCTCGGACTGGCCATTCCCGCCGTCGCGGCGTGCTTCGCGGCGGGGTACTACTACGTCAGCTTCGCGCGACTGATCGACGCGCGGCTCCACGGCGAGCGCGAGCGGGTGCTGCCGCGCATCTTCGCGCGTCCGCTCGAACTGCGACGAGGCCAGTCGCTCACCGACCGGCAGTTGGTCGATCGGCTCAACGATCTCGGGTATGCCGAGCGCGCGCGCCTGGAAAAGCCGGGCGAGTTCGCCATCGGCAACGGCGCCATCTCCATTCTGCCCCGCGCGAACGCCTACAAGGGCCAGGTCGTGCGCGTCGTCTTTCAACGGCCCACGCGCGCCGTCAGCGCCGCCGCGCGGGAGGCGGCGGCCAGGCGAGCCGATCACGTCGAGCGGCTCGAGCTCGGCACGCGTGCGAGCGAGCGCGTGACGCTCGACGCGCCGGTCCTGACCTCGATTATCAGCGGCGAGCGCGAAAAGCGGCGCCCGGTGGCGCTCTCCGTGATTCCGCCACTGATGAGGCAAGCGGTGCTGGCCATCGAGGACCGCCGGTTTTACGAGCATCCGGGCGTCGACGTCATCGGCAGCGTCGGTGCCATCATCACGAACATTCGCGGCAATAGGCCGTATCTGGTCGGCGGCAGCACCATCACGCAGCAGCTCGTCAAGAACTTCTTCCTCACGCCGGAAAAGTCGATCAAGCGCAAGCTGCTCGAGCAGTTCATGGCCCTCGTGCTCGAGCGGCGCGCGACGAAAGACGAAATCCTCGAGCTCTACCTGAACGACATCCCGCTCGGCCAGCGCGGATCGTTCGCCATCCGGGGCGTGCCGGAAGCCGCGCGCCTGTTCTTCGGGAAAGACGTCAGCAACGTGTCGATCGCCGAGGCCGCGACCATCGCCGGCGTCATTCAGTCGCCCTCCGCGCTGTCACCGTTCAGTAACGCGGAGCGCTGCCGCGAGCGCCGAAACGTCGTGCTCCAGACGATGGTCGAGTCGGGCTACCTGACCGAGGAGGTCGCCGCACGCACCTCGAAAGAGCCGCTCGCCGTCGTCCAGCGGGCCCTCGAGGCCGAGGCGCCCCACTTCGTCGACTTCGTCGGACAGACGCTTGCTGACACCTACCCCGGCCTCACAACGACGACCAGTCAGGAAGTCGACGTCCACACGACGCTCGACCTGCATCTGCAGCGGATCGCGCAGGACGCCGTGCGCGACGGCCTGACGCACGTCGACCAGCTGCTGGCGCGGCGGAGGCGGCGCGGAAAAGCCGAAGCCGCGCTGATTGCCATCGATCCCCGGACGGGGGAAATGCTCGCGCTGGTCGGCGGGCGTTCGTACAACCAGTCGCAGTACAACCGCGCGATCGTCTCGCGCCGTCAGCCCGGCTCGGTGTTCAAGCCGTTCGTCTACCTGACGGCGTTCGAACAGGGGGCCGCCGACGGCCGGACCGACGCCACGCCGGCGTCGATCGTGAACGACGAGCCGGAGACCTTCCAGTTCGACGATCAGGTGTGGACGCCCGAGAACTACGAGAAGGAGTACGAAGGCCCCATCACCTTCCGCCGCGCGCTCGCCCACTCGCGGAATCTGGCGACGATCCACGTGGCGCAGACGGCCGGGTACGATCACGTGGCCGCGTTGTGGAAGAAGCTCGGCGTCGGCATTCCACCCAAGCCGTATCCGTCTATCGCGCTCGGCGTGTTCGAGGCGACGCCGTACGAGATCGCGACCGCCTACACGCTCTTTCCCAACCAGGGCGCCGTGCGGCCGCTCAAGCACATCCTCGAGATCACGAGCGGCGGCAAGGACGTGACGAGGAAGACGTCGGAGGCGTCGCGGCGGATCGCGCGGGCCGACACGACGTTTCTGATCACGAACATGATGCGCAGCGTCATCAACGAAGGCACGGGTGCCGGCGTGCGCGCCGCCGGCTTCACGCTCGACGCGGCCGGCAAGACCGGCACGACCAACGACCTGCGCGACGCCTGGTTTGTCGGCTTTACGCCGGAGCTGCTCACCGTGGTCTGGGTCGGCTTCGACGACAACCAGCCGGTCGGACTCTCCGGCGCCCAGGCCGCCCTTCCCATCTGGACGCAGTTCATGATGCGGGCGCTCGCGGGCCACGCGAGCGTGCCCTTCGACCCACCCGACGGCATCACCTTCGTCAACATCGATTCCGATACCGGAAAGCTTGCCCTGCCCAGCTGCCCGCACGTGCTCCAGGAGGCGTTCCTCGCCGGGACCGAGCCGGTGCAAGTGTGCGAGTTGCATCGTTTCTAAGAACGCTACCACGGAGGACACGGACAGGCTGCGCCAGACGACGGAACACACGGTTCCCCTGTGTACGAGAAGCTGTGACCTCCGTTATCACGTTCAACCTCCGTGATCTCCGTGGTAGTGCCCTTTCGTGGTGGCTATAATTCAACTGAGATGAACCGCGAGGTGTTCTCGGCCGTGGCCGCCGCGCTCGAGCGCGGCGAAGCGGCGGCGCTCGTGACGATTATCTCGACGCGTGGATCGACGCCCCAGCGGGTTGGCGCCAAGATGCTCGTGTTCGCCGACGGCCGGATCGTCGGCACCATCGGTGGCGGCTGTTACGAGAACGACGCGTTCTGGAAGGCGCGCGAGGCGATCACGAACCGGCGCCCGCAGCTCGTCCATTACGAGCTGGCGGACGACTTCGCGCAAGAGACGGGACTCGTCTGTGGCGGGC
>JAHFUJ010000070.1:2548-3237 GCA_023265105.1 Acidobacteriota bacterium | reverse complement strand
TGTTACGAGAACGACGCGTTCTGGAAGGCGCGCGAGGCGATCACGAACCGGCGCCCGCAGCTCGTCCATTACGAGCTGGCGGACGACTTCGCGCAAGAGACGGGACTCGTCTGTGGCGGGCAGATGGATGTGTACATCGAGCCCATCGAGCCGTCCTCGGAGCTCTACATCATCGGCGCCGGTCACGTCGGCTTTCACCTTGCAAGGCTGGCCCACGAGGTCGGCTTCCGCGTGCACGTCGTCGACGATCGGGAGAAGTTCGCCAACCGCGAGCGCTTCCCCACGGCATCTGAGGTCGTCGTCGACGACATCCCTTCGTGGGTCGCGCGAACCAATCTTCCGCCGCATGCGTATACGGTGATCGTCACGCGCGGCCATACGAACGATCTCGAGGCGCTGCGCGCCCTCGCCCCGCGCGATCTGCGCTATCTCGGCCTGATTGGCAGCCGCGCCAAGGTCGCGCGGATCTACGACGCGCTCACCGCCGACGCCATGCCGGCCGAGCTGCTCAAGCGCGTGCACGCACCGATCGGCCTCGACATCGGCGCCGTCACGCCGCAGGAAATCGCCGTCAGCATTCTCGCCGAGCTCATTGCCGTCAAACACGGCAAGGTCACCGCCGGCGATGCCGCCGAGCTGTCGATGAAGTGGAACAACTTGTGATCACGTAGCCACGGAGACACAGAGGA
>JAHFUJ010000070.1:0-2502 GCA_023265105.1 Acidobacteriota bacterium | reverse complement strand
CTGTGACTCGGTGACTCCGTGGCCCTTTTTCTCTGTGACTCCGTGGCTCTGTGGCAATCACTCTCCGCGCCTCCGTGCCTCTGTGGCGCGTCCCTTTTTTATGTCCTTACTCATCCGCGGCGGTCTCGTCCTCACGATGAACGATCGCTTCGACATCGTCGAGGGCGACGTGTCGATTCGCGACGGCCGCATCGCCGCAATTGGATCGAATCTCGCCGACACGCACGATCGCGTCATCGCGGCGCGCGGCGGGTACGTCCTGCCCGGCTTCATCCAGACCCACATTCACCTGTGCCAGACGCTCTTCCGCGGATACGCGGACGATCTGCCGCTGATGGAGTGGTTGCGACAGCGCATCTGGCCGATGGAAGCCGCGCACACACCGGCCACGTTGCGGGCGGCGGTGCGCCTGGCCACCACCGAACTGCTGGCGGGCGGCACGACGACGGTGTTGACGATGGAGACGGTGCACGACACCGACGTCGTGTTTGAAGCGGTCGCAGAGAGCGGCATGCGCGCCACCATCGGCAAGTGCATGATGGACTCTCATGCCGGCGTGCCCAGGCGCCTGCAGGAGCCGACCGAGGCCTCGCTCGACGAGAGCGTCGCGATCCACAAGCGGTGGGACGGCGTCGGGCATGGGCGCCTGCACGCGGCGTTCGCGCCGCGCTTCGCGATCTCGTGCTCGCGCGGTCTCCTCGAAGCGGTCGCCGATTTGTCGGCCGAGCATCACGTACTCATTCACACGCACGCCTCGGAGTCGCGCGACGAGATTGCGATCGTCAGCCAAATCTCGGGTGGGATGACGAGTGTCGCGTACCTTGCAAGCCTCGACCTCGCGTCGCCCCGTTTGTGTGCGGCGCACTGCGTCTGGGTGGACGAGGCCGAGCAGCGCCTGCTGGCCGAGCACGACGTCAAAGTGCTGCACTGTCCCGGATCGAATCTGAAGCTGGGCTCGGGCATCGCGCCCGTGCCGGAGATGCGGGTGCGCGGCATCACGGTGTCGCTCGGCGCCGACGCCGCGGCGTGCAACAACCGGCTCGACATGTTCGAGGAGATGCGCCTGGCGGCCCTGTTGCAGGCGATGCGAAGCCGTCCCGGCATCCTCCCGGCCCGTGATGTGCTGTGGATGGCCACGCGGGCCGGCGCGCGCACGCTGGGGTTGGAGCGCGAGATTGGCTCTCTCGAGGTCGGCAAGCGCGCCGACCTCATCGTCGTCGATCGCGATCGTCCGCATCTCGCGCCGGGGCCGGATCCGTACTCGACGCTCGCGTACGCGGCTCGCGGCAGCGACGTGCGCGCGACAATTGTCGACGGCGAGGTGTTGGTTGACGATTTCACGCCGGTCCGCGTCGATCGCGCGCAGGTTGTGGCGGAGGCGCGCGCCGCCGCGCGTCAGCTCGCGGAGCGCGCCGGCGTACGGGAGTAGACGGCTGTTGTATAATGATTTAGCAGTCGGAGTCAGTGAGTGCTAAAACGGTCCGCCTAAAGGCGGACACTACGTACGGAGCGTGGCGGTACTACGCGCGAACCGTGTAGTACGTAGTGTCCGGCTTGAGCCGGACCGTGACAGTACGTGGTGTCCGGCTTTAGCCGGACCGTGGCGGCAGCCGGACCGTGACACCTATGACGCCAGAAACCAACGATCGCTCCAAACGAGTGCTCGCGGCGCTGGTGCGCGAATACATCTCGTCGGGCGAACCGGTCGCCTCGGCGCTGCTCGTGACCGCCGCGGGGCTGGGCGTGTCGTCGGCGACCGTGCGCAACATCCTCGCGCGGCTCGAGGACGAAGGGTTTCTCGAGCAGCCGCACCCCTCGGCTGGACGCATCCCGACCGATCGCGGCTACCGGTTCTACGTCGATTTGTTGCTCGAATCGAAGCGTTCACGTCGCACGGCGAGCGCGGTGGAGGCGCGACTGCGCCGCGATAGCCCGGGTGCCCTTGTCGATTCGCTGCTGTCGCAGGCCTCGCACGTGGTGTCGCAGGCGTCGCGACACGTCGGGTTTGCGCTGCGGCCCGCCCACGAAGCCGCCGTGTTCGAACGGGTCGAGTTCATCCCGCTCAGCTCGACCCGCGTGCTCGTGGTGATCGTCGCACGGGGCGGCCACGTGATTCAAAAAGCGATCGACGTCGACGAAGTGCTCGACGCCGACGATCTGCGGCGGGCGGCGAACTACTTGAACGGCGAATTCTCGGGGCTGCCGCTGCACCGCGCGCGCGAAGCGGTCCTCGAACGGATCCGCGAAGAGCGCCTCCTGTACGACGCCCTCCTCGCCCGCGCGATGCGGCTCGCCACCTCGACCTTCGCCGATCTGCCGGGCGAACCGACGATCTACGTCGAGGGCGCCGCGTCGCTCGTGGGCGAAGCCCACGGCTTCACCATGAGCACGCTGCAGACGCTGCTCCAGATGATGGAAGAGAAGCAGCGGCTCGTCCGGCTGCTCAACGAGTACATCGACGGCCCCGGCCTGACCATCGTCATCGGCGCCGAGCATCCGGAT
>JAHFUJ010000069.1:6448-17121 GCA_023265105.1 Acidobacteriota bacterium | reverse complement strand
CGACGACCGGGATGCTCAACTCCTTGGCCAGCCCCTTGAGCGCGCGCGAGATGGACGCGATCTCGAGCGTGCGGTTCTCGAACCGGCCGCGCCCCTGCATCAATTGGATGTAGTCGACGACCACCATGCTCAAGCCGTGTTCGGCCGCCAGCCGCCGACACTTCGCGCGCATCTCGAGCGTGCCAATCGCCGGACTGTCGTCGATGAAAATCTTCGACTCGCTGAGCGTGCCGATGGCGTGCGACAGCCGGCCCCAATCGTGTTCGCCGAGGAATCCGCCCCGCAGCCGGTGCGAATCGATCTTCGCCTCCGACGTCAGCATGCGCAGGAAGAGCTGTTCCTTCGACATTTCCAGGCTGAAGATGCCGACCGTCCTGTCGGTCTTCGTGCCCACATGCTGCGCGATGTTGAGTACGAGGCTCGTCTTCCCCATCGACGGCCGCGCGGCGATGATGACGAGGTCGGAGGCCTGGAGGCCCGACGTCATCTCATCGAGATCGGCGAAGCCGGTCGGGACGCCCGTGACGAGCTCTTTTCTGGCGTGCAGCTTTTCGATCGTGTCGAGGCTGCCCTGCGCCAAATCGCGCAGCGACACGAACCCGTCGCGCACCCTGTCGTCCGCGATGGCGAAGATCGCGTGCTCGGCCTGGTCGAGGACCACATCGGCGTCCTCCTCCGCCTCGTAGGCGGTCGCCAGAATCTTGTTGGCCGAAAAGATCAGGTTCCGGAGCGTCGCCTTTTCCTTGATGATCCGCGCGTAGTGCTCGATGTTCATCGAGCGCGGCACGCCGTCGACGAGGGCCGTAATGTAAGCGGGCCCGCCGACCTCCTCGAGGTCGCCCGAACGACCCAGTTCCTCCTTCAGGGTGACGAGATCGATGGCGTCACCGCGCTCGGCGAGCTTCACCATCTTGTCGAAGATGCGCCGGTGCGCGTCGCGGAAGAAATCGTGCGAGTCGATCACCTCGGCGGCGAGATTGAACGCATCGTTGTGGAGCAGGATCGCGCCGAGGACAGATCGTTCTGCTTCGAGATTGTGCGGGAGCGTGCGCTCGGCGACGGCTTCGGGCATACGGAGTCGGCAGGAAGTTAACTTTTAACTTTTGCCTTTTCACTTTCTGCGTGTTCAGCCACGACCTTGACTTTGACGCGCGCGGTGACGTCGTGGTGCAGCTTGATGGGGACCTCGAAGTCGCCGAGCTTCTTAATCGGCTCGGCCAGCTGCAGCTTGCGGCGATCGACCTCGAAGCCCTTGGCCGCGAGCGCCTGGGCGATGTCAGCGGTCGTGACCGAGCCGTACAGCGCTTCGGTCTCGCCGACCTTCCGGGCGATCGCGATCTCGACGGTGCCCATGCGCTCGGCCACCGCCTCGGCGACCTTCCGCTCTTCGGCCTCCTTGACTTCGAACTTCCCGCGCTCGCGCTCGACCTGCTTCTTGTTGCCGGCGGTCACCGGCAGGGCGAGCTTCCTCGGCAACAGGTAATTGCGCGCGTAGCCGTCGGCGACCTTCACGATCTCGCCGCGGCGCCCCAGGCTGTCGACATGTTCCCGCAGAATGACTTCCATCGGTGTCCTCTACGACGTACAACGCGGAGCTCGCAGAGCACGCAGAGGTTGGTTTGGCTCTGCGATCTCAGCGGTCTCTGCGTTGATCGTTGTCACTCCGTCACGTAAGGGATCAACGCGATCTGGCGCGCGCGCTTGATCGCCGTCTGCAGCTTCCGCTGATGCATGGCGCAGGTGCCCGAGATCCGCCGCGGCAGCACCTTGCCGCGCTCCGGCACGAAGGGACCGAGGAGCTTGGCGTCCTTGTAGTTGATGTCGTCGATCTTGTCCGCGCAGAACTTGCAGACCTTGCGACGCCGGAACATCGGCCGGCGCTGGCCCTTCTCTTTGTCGCCGGTTTTCTTGTCGCCGCGGCCTCGTCCGCGTCCGCGTCCGCCGCCCCCGCCCCCCCCGCCGCCGCCGCCCGAGCGTCCCTGCCCGAATGCCATGATTAGACCTCCACCCCGTCAAAGCGATCGTCATCGGTCTCTTCGGCGTCACCGGCCGGCCGGCCCTCGCCCGGCTGCCGGACCGGCGGCAAGCCGCGCTTGACACGGCGCCGCTCGGAGTTCGCCACCCTCTTCGAGCGCGTGCGGTCGACCACCTTCTTCTCTTCGTCGACGCGGACGATGAGATGGCGGAGCACCTGGTCGATCACCTTGAGGCGGCGATCCAGCTCCTTCATCAGCTCGCCCGAGCCGTTGATGACCTCGAGCACGTAGACGCCCTCTTTCTGGTGACCGATTTCGTACGCCAGCTTCCGGCGGCCCCAGCTTTCCGTCTTTTCGATCCGCCCGCTCATCCGCGACACGACCGCCTCGACCTGCGCGTGCAGCTCGGTGACCTGCGCCTCGGTCGTGTCGGGAGGAAGAATGTAGATGAGCTCGTACTGTCGCCCTGCCCCTTCAGTCATTGATGCTCCTCGTCGGACACTGCCACGGTCCGGCTCAAGCCGGACGCTTTCAGCTTTCAGCTCTCAGCTTTCAGCTCCCAGCTTTCAACAGCATGCATCAGCTGAAAGCTGACAGCTGACGGCTGATAGCTTACTTATTCGCTCGCCTGATCGTCGGGCGCGTTGAAGCGGTTCATCGCCATTTCGACGCCGGCATCGACAAACAGCTCAACCGCGTCGGCCGCGCGACCAATCGCCTGATTGACGGCGTCGTGTTCGTCCCGCTCAAACGTCGCCAGCACGTGATCCGCCAAATCCCACCGCAGGTCGCCCCGTCCAACGCCGATCCGGAGCCGCGGGAACTCCCCTCCAAGGTACTGGATGATCGACTTCAGGCCGTTGTGACCGCCTGCCGATCCCGACCGGCGCAGCCGCAAGCGGCCGAGCGGCAGGTTGACGTCATCCACGACCACGAGCACATCCGCCGGTTCGATGTGATGGTACGCCGCGATCTTTCCGACCGCCTCTCCGCTTGCGTTCATGAACGTCTTCGGCTCGGCCAGCACGACCCCGCGATCGCCGACCACGACGAGACCAGCCACCGACTTCCACGACTTCAGGCGCACGTTCCAGCGGCGCGCCGCCTCGTCGACGACTTCGAACCCGAGGTTATGCCGCGTGCCTTTGTACTGGGCGCCAGGATTCCCAAGGCCAACGATCAGTTTCACTGGAATTTGAGGATGTGAGGATTTAAGGATTTTAGGATTTAAAATCGCACCAATAAAATCCCTAAATCCTGACATCCTAAAATCCTTAAATCTCTATTTCTCCTCCTCCACCTCTTCCTTCTTGCCCTTCTTGATGATTTCGGGCTCGGCCGGGGCCACCGGCGCCGCCGCCGCCGCCGCTTCCGCAGGCGCCGCGACCTCTTCGGCCTTCGGCATGATGACGTGGACGATCATCATGTCGGCGTCGCTCAACGCCGTCCATTTCGGGTGGACGCCGAGGTCGCGCACGCGGACCCCCTGGTACAACATGAGCTCGCTGACGTCGATCTCGACGTTCTCCGGAATGTCGGCCGGCAGGCACTCGATCTCGATCTCGCGGCGAATGTGCTCCAGGAGGCCGCCCTGCTGCTTCACGCCCTTCGGCTCGCCCTTGACGAGGACCGGGATGGTGACGCGCAGGACGCGGTCCATGGCGATGCGGTAGAAGTCCGCGTGCAGCAGTTTGTGCGTCACCGGGTCGAGCTGGAACTCCTTGACCAGGACACGCATGTCGCCCGCGCCCGCCAGCTTCAGCGAGATGAGCGTGTTGGCGCCCGACTCGGAGTGGAGAATTTTCAGAAGCGCCTTCGGATCGACCGCGATCGGCGTCGCCGTGCGGCCCTCACCGCCGTAGAGCACGCCCGGGACGTGGCCGCCGCGGCGCGTCCGCCGCGCTTCGTTCTTCCCGAACGTGTCGCGCGCGTTTGCTTCGAGTGTGGCTTCCATTCTGCTTCCTTCTTAGCTGTCAGCTGTCAGCTGTCAGCTATCAGCTCTCAGCTGTCAGCTTGGCTTTCAGCTGTCAGCTCTCAGTGCTCTTAGCTGAAAGCTGATAGCTGTTAGCTGATAGCTGATAGAGCTGATAGCTACACAAACAACGAAGACACCGACGTTTCCTCGTGAATGCTCTTGATCGCCTGGCCGAGCAGCCGGGCCACCGAGAGTACCACGATCTTCTCGCAATTGCCGCCCGCCGAGGCGAGCGGAATCGTGTTGGTGACGATCAACTTGTCGAGGGGCGACTTGTCGATCCGATCGATCGCCGAACCCGACAGCACGCCGTGCACCGCGCAGGCTAGCACGCGCCCGGCGCCGTTGGCCGCGAGCGCGGTCGCCGCCTTCGTGATCGTGCCGGCGGTGTCGATGATGTCGTCCTGGATGATGCAGGTCCGACCCTCGACGTCGCCGATCACATTCATCACTTCCGCCGTCCCATCGTCGCTCCGCCGCTTGTCGATGACGGCGAGCTCGGCGTCGAGGCGCTTGGCGTAGGCGCGGGCGCGCTCGGCGCCGCCGGCGTCGGGCGCCACAAGCGTCAGCTTCGGATAGTCCAGCCGGGCCAGGTAATCGATGATGACCGGCGCGGCGAAGAGATGGTCGACCGGAATGTCAAAGAACCCCTGGATCTGCGCCTTGTGCAGATCCATCGTGAGCACGCGGTTGGTCCCGGCCGCGCTCAGGACATTGGCGACGAGCTTGGCCGAAATCGGCACGCGGGGCTTGTCCTTGCGGTCCTGCCGCCCGTAGCCGTAGTACGGGACGACGGCCGTGATTCGCGCCGCCGACGAACGGCGGAACGCGTCGATCATGATCAGCATCTCCATGATGTGCTGATCGACCGGCGCGCAGGTCGGCTGCACGACGAACACGTCGGTGCCGCGGATGTTCTCGTCGATCTGGAACGAGACTTCCGTGTCGGGGAACCGCCGCAGCCGCGCCTGGCCCGGTTGGATGCCGAGAAACGCCGCGATCTCGCGCGCCAGGTCGGGATGGGCGCTGCCCGAAAACAGTTTCAACTCGCCGAAACCGGTGGCCATCGACGGGTCACCTATCACCTACAGCCTCGCGATGTGGCTGGGGCGGAAGGATTCGAACCTTCGAATACGGGATCCAAAGTCCCGCGCCTTACCGCTTGGCCACGCCCCATCATGCCTGCGCAGGTCCGACCGGGCTCGCGCCGGGCACCCTCTCGGCGAATTTGAAAGAAGCTGACCTCAGGAGTGGGCTGAACCACCTGGCGCAAACGGTAAGTGTATACGATGGGTTCTTTCTGCGGCAAGTCACGTCGCCAAACGAAGCGCTACCACTGAGGTCACGGAACGAAAGGACAGAGGGCGGTGGTAGAGCCGTCTTGTTTCAGTCGTGGCGTCCGGCTTGAGCCGGACCGCTTTTCGGTCGTGGCGTCCGGCTTTAGCCGGACCGGGGGCGCGCGAGCCGCGCATACCTCACACGATCGAGCGTGCGCGTCAGCAGCGTCCGGCAGGTTCGGCCGGTGGCCGCGCGTGCCGCCGCGGCAGCCGCGCGACGGCTGCCGAACAGCCCGAACACGGCCGAGCCGCTGCCCGAAAGCGCCGCGTGCGACGCGCCCTGACGGCCGAGCGCGCCAACGAGGCGCGCGATGTCCGGATGACGCCGCGACACCGACACCTGCAGATCGTTTCCGGCGCTCGCAGCGCCCGATATCGCTTCTCGCTCCGCTCGCGCGCGGCTTGGAATTTTCTTCTCCGCGGTCTCGGCGGTCTCGGCAGTTAGCGATGTCTTCACACGCTCTTCGGCCCTGCGATCCCGATCGAACCAGCCGTACGCCTCACGAGTGCTCACGCCAAACCCCGGAATGACGAGCACCACCCATGAGGCCGACGCGTCGGGCAACGGAACCACCAGATTGCCGCGCTCCAGGCCGAGCGCCGTGCCGCCTTCGAAAAAGAACGGCACGTCGGCGCCAAGCTCCGACGCGATCGACCGCATCCGGTCGCGTGACATGCGCACGCTCCACAGCGCCGCCAGGGCGCGCAGCGTGGCGGCCGCGTCGCTGCTGCCGCCGCCCAGCCCCGCCTGCATCGGGATGCGCTTCTCGATGCGGACCACCAGGTCGCGCGGCGCCCCACGCCGGCGCGCGGCCCGCCACATCCGCTCCGCTGCCTGCCAAACGAGGTTGGTCGGATCGGTCGGACACGCCGGGTCGTCGCACTCGATGCGGAACGCGCCGGGGGCCGCCGCGAACGTCAGCGTGTCGTGCAGCGCGATGGACTGAAACGTGGTTCGAACTTCGTGATACCCGTCAGCCCTCACGCCGAGGACGCGCAGGGTCAGATTGATCTTCGCGAAGGCGCGGACGCGGACGTTCCGCCGCCTAGCGGGCATGGGCGTTGGGCGGCTTCTCCGCGAGCGGACCCCATTGCCGCAGATCCTCGAGCGTGATCGCGGTCGCGGCCTGTGGAATCTGAATGCGAAAGACGTCGGCGTCGAGCGGTCGGTTCGTCTCGACCTGCGACAGCGCCAGCCGCAGATCGAACCTGGACGGCCCGTCCGACTCGCTCGTCACGCGAACCGTGCGCGGCAGGTCGTTCTCAAAATCGCCGTACTCCGCGCGCCAGCCGCGCTCGGGGCCGGCGGCGTGACGGACTGTGGCGACCAGGCGCCACTTTGCCGAGGCGCCTTCGCGATGAAGGTACACCTCGTGGCCCGCGCCGACCGGCACGGCGCGCCACGGATCGCCGAGCCGGCGCGCACCGGCCGCGTCGGCCGCACCGGTCGTGCACGCCGTGAGCGTCGCGCGCAGCTCCGCGGCACCAAGCGGCACGCCGGCAATGGCTTCGAGCACCGCGTCGGGGCGACCCTGTTCGAGCACGCGCGCGTCGCGCGACAACAGCACCGTCGCCTCGTCGCCGGTCGCGGCGAAAATGAAGAGGGGTGGACCGAAGGGCGCGAACGCTTCGAGCCGCGCCGACGCCGGGGCCGCGAGGCCGGCCGCGAGACGGCCGCGGGTTCGGCGGCCGCCGACCGATCCGCTGACGGCGATCTCGGCGGTGAAGGTGCGCACGCTGCGGCAGGCCGTCGTCGCCTGGGCGAGGAGATCGGCGGCGTCGGGCGCGGGCCCGCCTGGCCCCGACGGCAGCTTCATCAGAGGTGCGCCGCACGCGATCGACACGACCGCGGCCAACGCGACGAGCGTCCGCCCTGGGCCCGTCGCGGGGCGCGCCGTCATTTTTTTCCGAGCTTTTGCTTCGCCGCGCGAATCTTCTTGTCGATCCCTCCGCGATCGATCGCGTCGCTGTCGCCCGAGAGGGCCCGCGTCCAGGCCGCAATCGCCTCGTCGTAGCGCTTCAGCTTGACCAGTACGTCGCCGTAGTGGTCCTGAATCACCGAGTTGGTCTTGAGCTGCCCGGCCGCCCGCCCCAGGTTGTCGAGAGCGAGATCGAGCTTGTTGGACTTGTAATAGGCCCAGCCGAGGCTGTCGAGAAACGACCCGTTGTCGGGATCGATCTCGAGCGCTCTCTTGACGTAGCCGACCGACTCGGCGAGACGCTCGCCGCGCTCGGCCAGCATGTAGCCGAGGTAATTGAGCGCCGCCGCATGGTCCGGCTCGCGGGCGAGCACCCGGTGAAAGGCCGCCTCGGCGTCCGGGAATCGCCTCTGCTTGTCGAACACACTGCCGAGCTCGAACGCAATCGTGACGTTGGCGGGGAACTTCGCCTGCGCGTCTTGCAGCACTTTCACCGCGTCGGCGCCGCGGCTGGTGTCCGAATAGATCTGCGCCAGCCCGATATACGCCATCGGTTCGTCGGCGTGCTTCCTCAGCGCATCCTGCATCACGGCGATGCCCTGATCGGGTTGTCCGCTCTGCCGCAGCGCTTGCGCGCCGAGGCGCGCGAGCCGGAGGTCGTTCGGGTTCTGGATGCGCGCCTGACGAGCGAGATCGACGGCCGCCGAATATTTCTTCGCCGCGAGGTTGACCTCGATCAGGTAGCCGGTGATGGCAAGGTCGTCGGGCGCCACGCGATGCGCTTCGTCGAACGCCGCAATCGCCTTGTCCAGCTGGCCGAGCGCCTGATACGCGAACCCCAGATGCGGCAGCAGGAGGCCGAGCTCGAACGCCGAGGCGACGTTGCCGGGCGAGCGGAACTGGTCGATGGCCGGCGACAGCGCGTCGACAATGCCTTGATACTGCCGGTGCTGTTCGAGGGCCTCGCTCAGCGCGTAGAAGCCCCAGGGACTTCTGGCGTTCTGCGCGATGAGGCGCCGGGCCGTCGCCTCGGCCGCGTTGAGATCGCCAAGCCGCCGCTCGGCCTGCGACAACAGATACAACGCGCGCGCGTCGTTGGCACGCGTCGACAGCACGTCGTTGAGGAGCGCGCGCGCTTTGCCGATCGCCTCGCGTCCACCGCCATTCAGCAGCGCCGTGGCGTATCGCGTCTTCAGATCGGAGCTGCGCGGCGAGGCGGCGAGCGCCAGCGCGTACGTGTCGGCGGCATCTTTCCACCGGCGATCGCGTTCGTAGAGATCGGCGAGCATCGGATAGAGCCGCGGGGACGAGGCGGCCGCCTGCTCGAGCCACCGGACGGCGTCCGCGTTCCGGCCCGCGCCGGCATACGCATCAACCAGCAACTGCGGGCCGTCTTGCCAGCCGGGCTCCTGGGCAACCAAATCGGTCAGGAGCGCAATCGCTTTGTCGTACGAGCTGGCGCGGACGTACAGGCGCGCGAGCGTCGCGCGCACGGTCGAGTCCGGATCGCCGATTGGCCGATCGATCGCCTGTTCGAGGTGCTCGATCGCTTTCGCGACGTTGTCATCGGGTCTGCCGCCCCCAGCGGGCGGACGCGGCGCGTTGGAGCGCCGGGGTTCCGACAGCGCCGCGTAGACAAGCCCGAGCACACGATGCGCGTCGCGATTGGCCGGCGCAATCCTCAGTGCCTGTTCCGCCGTCGCGATCGCCTCGTCTGCGCGGTTTTGCTGCATGTAGAGCGCCGCCAACTCGGCGACCACGTCCGCCGCGAGCGGATCGAACTCCATCGCGCGCTTGAACGCCGCGATGGCGCCCTCGACGTTGTCTTGATCCTTGAGATGGCGCCCGAGCAGAAACTGGTTGTAGGCCTCGGCGACCTTGTCGGGCGCCGCCGGCGCAAGCTGGGCGCCACGCCCGTCGGCACGCTCAGGGCGGACTGAGCCGGTGGCCCCACGCTGAGCGGCCGGCTCGGCGGCCGCGGCGAGGGAGAGGGACACCCCGAGAAGGGCGGCAAGCATCGCAAGCTTCATACGGGTAAATTGTTCCACAAAACGGTGAAGGTGTCATATATTTGCCCGCATGTCCGTCGACCCTGAATTGCTTGAGATTTTGGCCTGTCCGAACTGCAAGACGCCTGTCACGCTCGTCAAGAACGGCACGGCGCTCAAGTGCGCCACGTGCCACCGCGTGTATCCCATCAAGGATGACATCCCGGTGATGCTCATCGACGAAGCTACCATAGAGGAATGAATCTGGTAATTGGGTAATCTGGTAATTGGGTAATGTGGTGATTGGGTAATGTGGTGATTGGGTAATTGCGAGGCGTTCCGTCACCCAATTACCCAATGACCCAATCATCCAATTACCCAATGCGGCTCTTGCTGGTCCGCCTCCGCCAGATCGGAGACGTCGTGTTTACGACGCCGGCCGTGGGCGCCCTGCGCCGACGGTTTCCCGACGCCCACCTCGCCTACCTCGTTGAACCGGCCGCGGCCCCGATCGTCTCCGCCAATCCGCATCTCGACGAAGTCATCGTCGCGCCGCGGCGAGGGGGCCTGGCCGGGCTGGCTGGCGAGCTCGGGCTCGTTCGCCGCCTTCGCGCCGCACGCTACGACGTCGTCATCGACTTTCACGGCGGCCCGCGCAGCTCGCTGTTGACCTGGTTGAGCGGCGCGCCGGTTCGCCTTGGCTACGACGTGGCGGGACGCGGGTGGATGTACACGAAGCGGGTCCCCCGGACGCGGCAGCTGCGGCCGCGGCATTCGGTCGAAACCCAGTGGGATCTGCTCGGCGCATTGGACATCGCTCCTCCGGATGCCGCAACGTGTCCGGTCGAGATGGCTCTCGACCCGCACGCCGCCGAGGAGGTGTCCCGACGGCTCGAGCGCGCCGGCATCGGCGCCGGCGATCAATTGATCGTGGTGCACGTCAGCGCGGGCAATCCGTTTCGGCGCTGGCCGATCGCCGCGTTCGTCGCGCTGGTCACTCTTCTCGTCGCGCGCGATCGACGCCGGCGCGTCATCGTGACGTCTGGACCATCGGAGCTCGGGGCCGCCGGACGCGTCATCAGTCAGGCGCGAATGCTTCTCGATCCCGGCGACCGCGACCACGTCGTGTCGTGCGGCGAGTTCTCGCTCGCCGAGCTGCGCGCGCTGGTCGATCGCGCGGCGCTCTTCATCGGCGGCGACAGCGGGCCGCTGCACATCGCGGCCACGAGCACGGTGCCAATCGTCGGGCTCTACGGGCCGACGCTCCCGGTCCGGTCGGCCCCGTGGCGGGCGCCGCAGTGGATTACCGAGTCGGTGGGGATTGACGGCCTGCCATGCCGGCCGTGCGATCAGCGGACGTGCGCGCCCGGCGACTTCCGCTGCCTGACCTCGCTCGGGCCGGAACAAGTGAGTGCCGCCGCCGAGCGCGCCCTGACCCGCGCCCAGGTAGCCGGACTCAGTACGTAGTGTCCGGCTTT
>JAHFUJ010000069.1:5164-6348 GCA_023265105.1 Acidobacteriota bacterium | reverse complement strand
AGCCGGACCCGGAATAAGATGTAATCGTGATGCAACACGCCGTCGCCGTCCACTCCCGGTCCACCTACCTCGAACAGGTCGGAGCGGTCGCGCTCTTTGGCTTCGTGGGCGCGCTGCAGTTCTCGATTGCGGCCGCGCAGATTCTGCTGACCGTGACGATCGTCTGCTGGTTCCTGCTGATCGTCCTCGAGCACGAACCGGTCGCCGTGCCGCGGTTTTTCTGGCCGCTCGTCCCTTTCGCCGCCGTCACGCTCGTGTCGGCGGCGTTCTCACCCGAACCTCGCGTCAGCCTGCTGCCGTGCAAGCAGATGGTGTTGTTCGCGATCGTCCCGATCGTGTACCGCTTCGCGACCGGTCCGCGAGCAACGATGATGGTGACGGTGATTCTGTCCTTTGCCGCCGCCAGCGCCGCGGTCGGGATCTTTCAGTACGGCATCCTCCATTACGACAACCTCGGCCAGCGTCCGCAGGGCACGCTCGGCCACTACATGACGTATTCGGGGCTGCTGATGCTGGTCATCGGCGTGGCTCTGGCTCGCGTCCTCTTTGGACGCCGCGAGCGGACGTGGGCCGCGCTGGTGATGCCGGCGCTGGCAGTGGCCGTGGCGCTCACCTTTACGCGCAGCGCGGCGGTCGGCGCGTGCGCGGCGGCAGCGTTGCTGTTGTCGCTCAAGGATTTCCGGCTGCTCGCGGTCCTGCCCGTCGTGGCGGCGATCTTCTTCGCGCTTGCCCCCGCCGCCGTCGCCAATCGCTTCATCTCGACGTTCGACCTGAACGATCCGACCAATCGCGACCGGGTGGCGATGCTGACCGAAGGCTGGCACATGGTCCAAGCGCACCCGATCGTCGGCGTCGGCCCGAACATGGTCCAGGTGCTCTATAGCGAGTACCGCGTCCCCGACGCGGTCGAGACGACCAACCCGCATCTGCACAACGTGCCGATCCAGATCGCCGCAGAGCGCGGCCTGCCGGCTCTGGCCATCTGGTTGTGGTTCATCGGCGGATTGGTCGTCGCGCTCGCCAGGCGCTTCCAAGCCGCCGACGAGCGGCTCCTCGCCGCCGCGGGCCTGGCCGCCGTGGTGTCGATGCTCGCGGCCGGCATGTTCGAGTACAACTTTGGCGACTCAGAGTTCCTGATGTTGTTCCTCAGTGTGATTACGCTCCCCTTCGCCGCGGCCCGAACT
>JAHFUJ010000069.1:0-5064 GCA_023265105.1 Acidobacteriota bacterium | reverse complement strand
GAACCTTGAGAACCTTGAGAACCTTGAGAACCGTCAGTGCCGAAAGTGGCGTTTTCCAGTGAACACCATGGCGAGACCATGCTGGTTGGCGGCCGCGATCACTTCGGCGTCGCGCACCGAGCCGCCCGGCTGCACGACCGCGACCGCGCCGGCGCTCGCCACCGCATCGAGGCCGTCGCGGAAGGGGAAAAACGCGTCCGACGCCGCAACCGATCCCGCCAGCGCCCGCTCGGCCGCCCGCGCTTTCATCACCGCCACGTGCACGGCATCGACGCGGCTCATCTGACCGGCGCCGATCGCCAGCGTCCGACGCCGATCGGTGAAGATGACGCTGTTCGACTTGACGTGCGCGCAGAGCCGCCACGCAAACCGAAGCGCTTCCCACTCCTCGGCCGTCGGCTGTCGTGTGGTGACGACACGCAACTGATCTGAAAGCGTCTCGGGGTGCCACGCCTGGCGCGCTTCGATCACACGGTCGCGCTCTTGCGCGAGCACGGCGCCGAGCACCGACCGGATCTCGACGCCGCCGCCGGCGAGTGCGCGAAAGTCCGCGGTCACCACGCGCATGTTGGTCTTGCGCGCGAGGACGTCTCGCGCGGCGCCGTCAACCGCCGGCGCGATTACCGCTTCGATGAACGTCGAGACGATGGCCTCGGCCGTCGCCACATCGACGGCCCGATTCAAGGCGACCACGCCGCCGAACGCCGCAAGGCTGTCGGCCTCGCGCGCGCCGAGGTAGGCCTCCGCGGGCGAATCGCCGGTCGCGGCGCCGCACGGGTTCGTGTGCTTGACGACGGCGGCCGCGGGCTCGTCGAATTCGAGCACGATGCGGGCGGCCGCGTCGAGATCGAGCAGGTTCGTGTAAGACAGCTCCTTGCCTTGCAGGATCGCCGCCTGGCCAAAGCCGGCGGCACCACCGGCGGATCCGAACGCTCGCCCTCCGTACCATGCCGCGTGCTGATGAGGATTTTCGCCGTAGCGAAGGTCCCGAATCTTGTCGAGCGACAGCTCCAGGCGATCGGCGAGCGCGGCGGCCACCGACGCTGGACGCCGCTCGATTCGATCGCCGTCCACCTCGACCGTCGCGAGCGTCGCGGAGATCGCGGTGTCGTAGGCCGCCGTGTGGGCGATGGCCTTGCGGGCGAGCGCGTACCGGAACGCCAGGCTGGGCGACTCGTCGAGCGCCGCGAGCAGGCGCGGGTAATCCGCCGGATCGACGACGACCAGGACGCCGCGAAAATTTTTGGCGGCCGCGCGCACGAGCGACGGCCCGCCGATATCGATCTCCTCGATGAGCGCGTCGAATGGCGTCGCCGGGTCCGCCGCCGCCTTCGCGAATGGATACAGATTGACCACGACGAGGTCGACCAGGCCCAACCCGTGGCGCTCGAGCGCGGCCAGATCGTCGGGTCGATCGCGCCGCGCGAGAATGCCGCCGTGAAGCGCGGGATGCAACGTCTTCACCCGGCCGTCCATCATCTCGGGAAAGCCGGTCAGGTCCGAGACGCTCCTGGACGCGAGACCGGCGGCGGCGAGCGCGCGGGCCGTGCCGCCCGTCGACACCAGCTCGAACCCGCGGGCCGCCAGGCCGCGACCGAGGTCGGCCACACCGGTCTTGTCAGCGACGCTCAGCAGGGCCCTTGGCATGGCAATGAAAGTCCAGTATCATCTCAAGTGACGCCGGGCGGGCCTGGCGCCGCAAGGAAAAGGCCGCACACGCGGTCTTTTTTTTTGCCCGCGGTCGAACGGGCCGCGGGTGGGTTCGGGCGAGACGATTGTGTCGCGTCCCAGCAAGACAGGAAGAAGAACGATGCGTATCACAGGCAAGGTCAAGTGGTTCAACAACGCCAAGGGTTACGGGTTCATCGAGCGCGACGGAGGCAGCGACGTCTTCGTGCACTACTCGGCCATTCAGGGCGACGGGTTTCGTTCGCTCGAGGAAGGCCAAGCGGTTGAGTTCGAGATCGTTGACGGTCCGAAGGGGCCGCAGGCCGGCAACGTCACCAAGATCTAGTTAACCACAGAGCCGGGCGCCCTCGGGGTGCCCGGCGCCCCACCGCTTCCCAGTCACGACGATTAACGCAGAGGACGCCGAGCGCGCAGAGAGCTCTTTCCTCTGCGGTCTCCGCGGCCTCTGTGTTGATCGTCGTCGGTGGTCATCAGTCTTTCGTGCCCTTCAACGCACGGGCCGTAAAGTTCACTCTTCCGTCCTTCAGCGCGACGCGAAACGCCACTTCGGCGTTACCGCCTTGCCGGAGCTTCTTCACCTGGGTTTTGACCAGATCGGCAAACTTGTGGAACGGCACGGCTTCCTCGCCGATTTCGCGCCGGGCTTCGACCAGCGAATGGTACAAATCGCGCAGCTTGTCCACTTCGTGCACCGGATCGCTGAACGAGGCCACGCAGAGGATCTTGTCCTCCTGGCGCTTGGGCGCGGCCGGTTTCTCCGCGCGCTTGGGCACGAACGGGCCAGCCCGGCCTTCCTCCTTCGCGCGCAGGCCGCGGTCCCAGAGATCGACCAACGTGACGTAGCGCGATTGCAGCGTCGTGAAACGGAAGCGGTCGCCGTAGTTCGGAATATGCCCGCGATCGTACTGCTTGACGAGCGCCTCGACGCGGGTTCGCGTCCCCCATGGCGGCCTCGGCAGCCGGCCCGCAAAATACATGTTGTATTCCGCCTCGAGGCGCTTCAGCTCGGTTTCGAGCCGCTGCAAATCGCGTTCGACGTCGGTCAGATCGGGCACAGGGGGCTACCGAGGGATGAGGAGCCAGACGAGCGGCAGCCAGAGCTCGCGCGCGTAGGGCACCGGCCGATCGTCGATGAGCACGTCGGTGGCGTCGGAGCGCCCGACGATCTCGAACAGATCGCGCAGCCGCGCGGCGTCGCTCGACCAGAAGCGCGCGCGGTACAGGAGATGCGCCCCGCTCCCGGTCTCCCTGAATTCCGCCGAGCGGCGAGCGATGTCGAGCGCGCGCGGAAAATCCGGCAGGTCGAGCGGCGGAAACACGATGGTGATGGAGAAGGGGCGCGGCTTGGCGCCGAACAGCGCTTCCTGAAGATCCGGATCGAGCGACGCAATCTCCTCGTCGGTCGGCTGCTCCGGCAGCTCGGCGTACGGCCAGAACCGCTCCTGGGGACGGTACTTTGGCTGTTCCGGATCCATGAACGTGTGGTGCTAGCATAGCATTGTAGATTTCAGATTTCAGATTGCAGATTTCCCGGCTTCAATCTGCAATCAGCAATCTGCAATCTGCAATCTCATGCCTGACTACCGGGTCATCCCGTCCATCGAACAGCTGCGACAGCGTACAACCATCCGCGCGCTCGAGCACCGATTCGGCGGCGACGCGACCCTCGACGCGCTGCGCCATGCGGCCACGGAGGTGCGGGAGGCGATCGGTCGCGGCGACGCCTCGCTCGGGACTGACAGTACTGTCATCGCCCGAATCGAGGCCCTCGCCCTCGCCCAGCTCGGCGAAGAGTTCCGGCTCTCGCTCGAACCGGTGATCAACGCGACCGGCGTCATCATCCACACAAATCTCGGACGCGCGCCGCTGGCAGCCTCGGCGATTGCACGCGTGGCAGAGGTGGCACGCGGTTACTCCACGCTCGAATACGACCTGGCCCGCGGCGCCCGCGGCCGCCGCGACGTGCACGCCGAAGCGCTCCTCTGCCGCCTCACGGCTGCCGAAGCCGCCATCGTCGTCAACAACAACGCGGCCGCCACGTTGCTGATCCTCGCCGCGCTGGCCTCGGGACGCGAAGTGATCGTGTCGAGAGGCGAGCTCGTCGAAATCGGCGGCGGCTTCCGCGTGCCCGAGGTGATGGCGCAGTCGGGCGCGGTGCTGCGCGAGGTCGGCACGACGAACAAGACGCGCGCAGCCGATTACGCGGCGGCCATCGGCGATCGGACCGCGCTCATCCTGCGGGTCCATCCGTCGAATTTCCGCATCGAAGGATTCACCGAGCGGCCCCAGCTCGCCGACCTCGTCGCCCTCGGCAAGCGCTTCAACATCCCGGTCGCCGAGGATCTGGGCAGCGGACATCTGGTGGCCGATGCGCGCCATCCGCTTGGCGACACCGAGCCCGCGGTGACCGGCAGCGTCGCCGCAGGCGTCGACCTCTGCTGCTTCAGCGGCGACAAGTTGCTCGGTGGTCCACAAGCCGGTCTCATCGTCGGACGCGCGGCGCTGGTCGAGCGCGTGCGGCGGCATCCACTGATGCGCGCGCTGCGAGTGGACAAGATGACGTACGCGGCGCTCGAAGCGACGCTCGCAGAGTACGCAGCGGGGCGGGCGGCGCACACGGTTCCCGTACAGCGCATGCTGGCCACGACGCTGGACGAGATCCGCGCGCGAGCCGAGGCGTTGGCGGCACGCGTGCGGACGCTGGATGGATGGGGCGCGGAGCTGGTGCCGGGCGCCTCCGCGGTGGGCGGCGGAAGCGCGCCTGGCGTTGAACTGCCGACCTGGCTCGTCGCGGTCGAACAGCGAGGTCTCACACCCGATGCGCTGGAAGAACAGCTCCGCGGTCTCTCACCGCCCATCGTCGCGCGCATCGAGCGCGATCGAGTGCTGCTGGATTTGAGAACGGTGTTGCCGGAGCAGGACGAGATGTTGGCGGCTCTGCTGGCCGGCCTCCCCGCCAACGCAAAGGTCACCTCGGCCCCGCCTTAGTCCATCCACTCCACAGCCGCGCCCACCTGGATTTCGGCATCGTCGAGCACTTCGGCGTGGACGCCGCCCCGCCACTCTGCAGACATCGCCGCGCGCAGTCCCGACAACGCCTCGTCCATGCGGTCGCACGGCCTGGTCTCGCCCGCGACCGCCAGACGGCACGTGCCGATGCGCAACGTGCGGCCGTGACTGTCGGCGAGAGGCAACCCGCTCACCAGCAGGTTGGCGCGCCGGGCGGAGGGCGGCACGTGGCCGCCGAGCTCTTGCATGAGCGCGTCCCAGATCTCGCGCTCGATGAGCGTCACCTGGCGCCGGCCGCCTTGATCGGCGTTGCCCACGATGCCGCGCCCGGCGCGTAGCGAGGCCGACTGAACGGAATCCATCGGC
>JAHFUJ010000068.1:15426-17224 GCA_023265105.1 Acidobacteriota bacterium | reverse complement strand
TCCTTGCGCTGCAGATTCTCGATCAGCGCCAGCTCCAGCATCTCGGTTTCGTCGACGTCGCGCACGACCACCGGGAGATCGTGCAGCCCCGCCTGCACCGCCGCCTGATAGCGCCGCTCGCCGGCGACAATCTGGAACCGCTCGCCGCGCTGGCGCACGACCAGCGGCTCGAGGATCCCTTTCTCCGCGATCGACGCAATCAGCTCCGACAGGTCGCCCATCACCTGGCGGGGCTGGTTCGGATTCGGGTCGATCTGATCGATCGGGATCAGCCGCCCGATGGGGGTGCCGGCCGACGTCGCCAGCGCCTCCACGTAGTGCTGGTCGTGGCGCATCGAAATCGTCTCGGGCAGTCCTCGTCTAGGCACGGTCCATCATCTCCTCGCAGAGGCGGTAATACTCGGTCGCGCCGCTCGAGTCGGGCGCGAAGGTGAAGATCGATTCCCGGTAGGCCGGACTCTCTTCCAGGCGCACGCTCTTGGTGATCACCGTCTTGAAGACCTTCCCGCCGAACACTTTCTGGATCTGCGCGCGGATGTCCCGCGCCAGCGCCGTCCGCTTGTCGTGCATCGTGATCACGACCCCGAGAATGCGCAGCGCCGGGTTGGGCCGCGCGCGGACCTTCTCGATCGTCTCGAGCAGGTCGTCGGTCCCTTCGAGCGCGAAATACGACGATTGAATCGGAATCAGGAGGTGCGTCGCCGCCACCAGCGCGTTCACCGTCAGCAGGCCGAGCGTCGGCGGGCAGTCGATGACCACGTGCGGGTAGTCCTTGCGCACCGGCGCCAGCTTGTCCTTCAGCCGGAAGTGCGCGTCCATCTCCCCCACCAGCTTGGCTTCGAGCTTGGCCAGCGCGATGCGCGACGGCGCCACCCACAGCTTCTCGAGCCCGGTCGGCAGAATGACGTCCTGCAGCGCCACCGCCGGGTCTGCAATCGCGTCGTAGACGCTCCGAACGACCTGCCCGATGTCGAGAAACGACATCGTGCTGTTGGCCTGCGGATCAAGGTCGATGAGCAGCGTCCGCTTGCCGCGCAGGGCAAGCGCCGCCGCCAGGTTGATGGCGGTCGTGGTCTTGCCCACGCCGCCCTTCTGGTTCGCGATGGCGACGATCATCAGGGTGAGAACGAGCGAGGGGATTGTAACAGGAAATGGCGGGATCTGACGCGAAGAATTGTCGATCTGGTAATTGTCGATTGTCGATTTGTGGTGCAAATGTCCTCAATAAATCGACAATTGCCAGATCGAAAATTGACAATTTTCACATCTTGTATTTCCCCAGATCGTCCGGGTCGAGGCTCTCCAGCCACTTGTGCAGCCGGTCGGCATCGGTTTTCTCGGAGGAAAAATCGACCGTCTTGGCGTTGTCGATGACCGTCTCCTCGACGAAAATCGGCGCCCGCGTGCGCAGCGCCAGCGCGATGGCGTCGCTCGGCCGCGCGTCGACCGCCAAGGTGGTGCCGTCGAGCGCGAGGTAGATGAGGGCGTAGAAGGTGTTGTCCTGCAAATCGCAGACGACCACCTTCTGGACCGACGCCTTCAGGTCCTGGATGACATTGCGCAGCAGGTCGTGCGTCATCGGCCGCGGCGTCGAGATGTTCTCGATCTGCAGCGCGATGGCGTTGGCTTCGAAGATACCGACCCAGATCGGCAGCACCTTCTGCCCCTCCTTGTCGCGAAGGATGACGATCGGCATGTTCGTCACCGGGTCGACCATCAAGCCCTTGATGTTCATCTCGATTTGCATGGTTCCAACCTTAAGCTTACGCGCGTGGGGCCCCACCCCCACGCGTCTCGC
>JAHFUJ010000068.1:0-15326 GCA_023265105.1 Acidobacteriota bacterium | reverse complement strand
GCGCTCGTGCGCAACTTGCAGTGTCGAGCGCGCCTGCCCCCAGACGCTGTGCGGGCCCGCCCGCTCGACGCGGATAGTCACCAGGTCACCGATCCACGACGAGGGACCCGGCAGGTTCACGACCACGTTGCCGCTCGTGCGGCCCGACAGCTCGGTGGCGCGCCGCCGGCTCGCGGCGTCCACCAGAACCTCGACGTCGCGCCCCACCAACCGGGCGTTGAGCGAGGTCTGAATCTCCCGCTGCAGGGCCTGCAGCGCCACGATCCGCCGTGTCTTTTCTCCCTCGTCCACATCGTCGGCCAGACGCTTGGCAGCCAGCGTGTTCGGACGCGGCGAATACTTGAACGAGAACATGCTGTGGTACCGCACCAGGGAGGTGAGCGAGAGCGACGCCTCGAAGTCCTCGTCGGTCTCGCCGGGGAACCCCACGATCATATCGGTCGACAACGCCACGTCCGGCAGCGACTCGCGAATCCTCGCGACGAGATCCAGATAGCTCTCGCGCGTGTAGCGGCGGCGCATCGCTTCCAGCACCCGCGTCGAGCCGGATTGCACCGGCAGATGCAGGTGCCGGCACACTTTTGGGAGCGACGCCATCGCGTCGAGCAGCCGCGCGCCAACGTGCCTTGGGTGCGGACTCGCAAACCGAATGCGCTCGATGCCCTCGACGTCGTGAATCGCCTCCAGCAGCCCCGCGAAGTCGCACGACGGATCATCGGGGGCGAGGTAGTGATTCACGATCTGCCCGAGGAGCTGCACTTCGCGCCGCCCGCTGTCGGCCGCCTCGCGGACCTCCGCCACAATGTCGGCCTTGGGCCGCATCCGTTCGTGACCGCGGGTGTACGGCACGACACAGAAGCTGCAGAACTCGTTGCACCCTTCGATAATCGTCACGTAGGCCTTGACCGGATCGCTGCGCCGGGCCACGCCCAGCGGGAAGGTGACGTCCTCGTACGGGTTGAGGTCGATAAGGGGGACGGGAGCCCTTTTGCGGCCGTGGATCGGCAAAAGGGCTCCCGTCCCCCTTTGCTGGGCCGCCTGCTCCACCAGCACCGGCAGGCGCCGGATGGCCTGCGTCCCGATAATGACGTCGGCAACGCCGGGCGCACGCTTGAGCAGCGCCTCCCCCTCCTGCTGCGCGACGCACCCGGCGACGGCGACGATCGGGTCGTGCCCGCCGTCGGCGGCGAGCTGCCGCAGCTCCCCCAGGCGCGTGTAGAGCTTCTCTTCGGCGCGCTCGCGGACGCTGCACGTGTTGATCACCACGAGGTCGGCGTCCGCCGCATCGTCGGTTGCCTCGAAGCCGGCTTGCTCGAGGAGACCCGACATCCGCTCGGAATCATGGAAGTTCATCTGGCAGCCGAATGTTTCGACGAGGTACTTGCGGGCCATCTGATTCAAGACGCTACCACGGTTTGGCCTTGGTTTCTTCGCTTTCGCCTTTCGACATCGATTCGCCTTTCGCCTTCCCGCCCCGACCGCCGGCAAACGGCTTCGAGCTGGGGCGAGAAACCAGGCGCCGATCGGCGAGCATTTCGCGCGCCGAGCCGCGGAGC
This sequence comes from Acidobacteriota bacterium, assembly GCA_023265105.1. GTDB lineage: Bacteria > Acidobacteriota > Vicinamibacteria > Vicinamibacterales > CAVVIG01 > JAHFUJ01. The sequence goes on along the minus strand of JAHFUJ010000068.1, from coordinate 13,770 downwards.
CGGTCGGTGACCACCGCGCCGCCAAGCATCCGTCCGATCTCTTCGACGCGTCCGGCCTCGTCCAGCCGCGCGACGGAGGTGTGCGTGCGGCCGCGCTCGACCCGCTTCTCTATCAGAAAATGGGTGTCGGCGTGCGCCGCGATTTGCGGAAGGTGCGTGATGCACAGCACCTGGAACGCCGAGCCCAGCGCCCGCAGCTTCTTGCCGACCACATCCGCGACTCGCCCTCCGATGCCGGCGTCCACCTCGTCGAAGATCAGCCCGGGCGCCGCCTGGCTGGGAGGCCGATCGCTCGCCTCGCTGAAGCCCTGGCGCGAGGTCGCGGTCAGCGTTTTGATGGCGAGCATGATCCGCGAGAGCTCGCCGCCCGATACGATCCGTGCCAGCGGGCGCAGCTCCTCGCCGGGATTGGGCGAGACGATAAACTCGGCCTCGTCGATGCCGCGCGCGCTCCACGCCGACTCGGCCATCGGCGCCTCGTTGAACCGCACGGCGAACCGAGTCCGCTCCATGGCGAGCTCGGCGGCGAGGCGCTCGAGTTGACGGGCAAAGTCGGTCGCCACGCGCCGCCGTTCGTTCGAGAGCGTGTGGGCCGCGGCGAGATAACCGGCGCGGGCCGCCGCGTGTTCCCTCTCCAGCTCGGCGATCCGTTCGCCGCTGCCCTCCAAGTCCGACAGTTCGCGACGCAGGGCGTCGCCGCGCGCGATGACCTCGGCGAGCGTTGGCCCGTACTTCCGCTTCAGCCGCTCGAGGAGCGCGAGCCGCTCTTCAATCTGCTGCAGCCGCGCCGGCGAGGCTTCAATCGTGTCCGCGTAACGGCGCAGAAACAGCGCCAGGTCTTCGAGCTGCGATTTGATGCCCTCGCGCGCCTCGAGATACGGCTGGAACCGCGGGTCGAGCGCGGCGAGCTCGCCGACCTGGCGCCAGACGTTCCCGAGTCCCGAGAGGATCGCCTCGTCGCTCTCGTACAGCGACGCGTAACTCTCGGCGCACAGACGCGCGACGCGCTCGGCGCTTGCCAGCACAAGCCGCGTGGCCTTCAGCTCCTCGTCTTCGGCCGGCTTCACGGCCGCGCGATCGAGCTCCCCCACCTGAAACGCGACGAGATCCTGACGCGCCTCGCGATCGGCCGCCGCGCGTTTGACGGAGGCGAGCGCCTCGCCAGCCGTACGCAGCACCTCGAAGGCCTCGGCGACCGGGACGGTCAGCCGGCCGAGCCTACCGAACGTGTCCACGAGATCCAGATGCGTGGACGGATCGAGCAGCGTCTCGTGCTCGTGCTGGCCGTGAAGCTCGATGAGCTGACTCGACAGATCCTTGAGCGCGCCGGCGGTCGCGAGCGCGCCATTGACGAACGCACGGCTGCGGCCCTGCGCGGTGATCTCGCGGCGGACGAGCAGCTCTTCTCCGCCGCGCTCGAAGATCGCCTCGATGCTGGCGCCCTCTTCGCCCGTGCGCACGAGGTCGCTCGAGGCACGCCCCCCGAGCAGCAGGCCGACCGCTTCGACGAGGATCGACTTGCCGGCGCCGGTTTCGCCGGTGAGCACGTTGAAGCCCGGATCGAACTCAACCTCGACCGAGTCGATGACGGCTAGCCGCTGGACGCGAAGGAACCGCAGCATGGGGAAAGAGCGAGAACTCCAATCCTAACATAGGTTTGACAGGAATTTCACAACCGTGATACAGTTCTGTCATCGCGCTGTCCCAGCGGCGCACAGCTACGTCGCGGAGGGCCGTTTGCGCACGCTTGGAAGCCCGCTCCTCGCCCTGCTCTTGCAGGGGCCGGGCGGCGTTGGGCCCGAAGGATCGAGCCCGACCATGGTGGGCCTCGTGGCCCGCTCCAGCCCGATCTCCAAAGTCGTTCTCCTGATTCTCGCGCTGTTCTCGATCGTTTCCTGGAGCATTATTCTGTACAAGCTGTGGACGTTCCGTCGCTCGGAACGCCAATCCGGCAGCTTTCTCGACGTGTTCCGCCGCAGCAACAAATTCTCGGAAGTCCAGGCGGTCTGTCGATCGCTCGACAACAGCCCGCTGGTCGGTTTGTTTCAGGCGGGCTACACTGAGCTGACGGCGCAATTACGCCAGAACACGTCGGAGGCCGCCGGCGCGGCCGGATCCAATCCACGAGCGCCCGCGAATCGTCCAACTCTCAAGAGTCTCACGGCGGTCGATCGCGCACTGATGCGTGCGTCGGTCGTCGAGGTCAACAAGCTCGAACGCAGGGTTGCGTTTCTCGCGACGACGGCGAGCATTGCGCCCTTTATCGGGCTGTTCGGGACGGTGTGGGGCATCATGAGCGCGTTCCAGAGCATCGGACAAACCGGCTCCACCAACCTGGGCGTCGTTGCGCCCGGCATCGCCGAGGCATTGGTGGCGACAGCCGCCGGCCTGTTTGCGGCGATCCCGGCCGTCTACTTCTACAACCACCTGTCGCAACGAGTGAAGCTGTTCGCGTCGGAAATGGACGATTTCGCGATGGAGTTCCTCAACATCGCCGAGCGTAATTTCACGTGACGATGCCACAGAGACACGGAGCCACCCGTAGTCGTTGGCCACAGAGCCACGGAGTCGCAGAGATCAAATTTCTCGGTGTCTCGGTGCCTCTGTGGCCGATTGTTCTCAGCGTCCTCTGTGCCTCCGCGGCCTGATGTATGCCGAAGGTTCAGCTTGCAGCCGATGCCGCACCGGGACGAGGGGGCCGCCCTCGCCGCGTCGCCAGCTCCCTTGCCGAAATCAACGTCGTGCCGCTGGTCGATGTGATGCTCGTGCTGCTCATCATCTTCATGATCACCGCACCGATGATCCAGCGCGGCATCGACGTGAACCTGCCGGTCGCGCGGCGGGCGGCACAGATTTCGGGCGAGCGTGTGTTTGTCAGCGTGCCGCTGGCGTACCGGCAAAACCACATCGTGTACCTCGGTGACGAACCGATCCGGGTCGAGATCTTGCGGGAGCGGATCCGGCAGCAGATGGAACGCCGGAGCGACAAGCAGGTCTACCTGCGCGGCGACGGCGGCGTCCAGCTCCAGGAGTTGATGGACATCACCGATCGCCTCAAAGACGCGGGCGTCGAAACCGTCGGGATCGTCGCCAAGATGCCGGGAGAACGATGACATTGGATAATTGGGTAATCTGGTAATTGGGTAATTGAGTGATTGGGTAATTGGGTGATTGGGTCATGGACGTAACCGACGTTCTGCGCGATCGGATGCACGAGCCGGCCGGGCTTCGGAGCATGGCGACCGTGTCGATTGCCGTGCATGCGGTGGCGATCGGGTTGGTGCTGTTCGGGCCGGGTCGCTGGATCGGGCGCGACGCGGAAGCGCCGCGGGCGGTGATGACGATCACGCTCGGCGGCGCGTCGGGAGCGCAGACCGGCGGCACGAGCGCGATAGGCGGCCGGCCCGTCCAAGCCCAAACGCCGCCCGACGAGCCGAAACAACGTGAAGCAATCAGGCCGCCGGCGCCGAAAGCGCCGGCGATGACGCTCCCCCGGCCGGGCGCCAGACCGGTCAGGGCCACGCCGGCGCCGGAAGTGAAGCAGGCGCCGGACGAAGCGCGCGGCCGTACGCCGACGCGCGGCGCCGAAGTGAGCGCCGGCAGTGCCGTCGCCGAAACTCGCGCGCGCGGTCAGGGCTTCGGGCTGTCGAGTGGCGGCGCCGGCACGGGATCGTCGCTCGACGTCGCCGATTTCTGCTGTCCCGACTTCATCCTCGTGATGACGGATTTGATCCGCCGCAACTGGAACCCGATGGCGGACGTATCGGGGCAGACGATCGTCAGGTTCACGATCCAGCGTGACGGTCGCATCACCGACGCGGCGCTGGAGAAATCGAGCGGCTACACGGCGCTGGATCTCAACGCGCAGCGTGCCGTCATGATCACCCGGCAGTTGCCACCGTTGCCGTCGGCGTTCCCCAATCCGACGCTGACCGTTCACCTCAACTTCCAGTATCAACGATGAAGCGGACATCTTCTGCGGCGGTCACGGCAGCAACGGCAGGACTAAAGTCCCGCGCTACGAGGATCCCGACGGTCACGGCAGGGCTAAAGTCCTGCGCTACGAGGATCCCGACGGTCACGGCAGGGCTAAAGTCCCGCGCTACGAGCGTCCCAATCGCGACGGCTTGCGCTACGCCGGTCCCGATGGTGACGCGGATCCCCATGGCGGCGGCAGGACCAAAGTCCTGCGCTACGAGGATCGCGATGGCGGTGGCGGTCGCGGCGACGCTTGGGCTGGTCTCGCCCGGCGCCCGCTCGCAGCCACGCCAGGCGCCGGCGCAACAGCCACCGCCGCAGCAGCCGAGTGAAATCAGCACCATCATCAGCGGAGAAGCCAGCGCCGCGCCGCGGTTTGCCGTGCCCGACTTCATCGCCTCGTCGACCGACGCGGAAACCGTCGCCCTCGCCAAGACGATTGGGCAGGTGCTGTGGGACGATCTCAACTTCGAGCGCGACTTCGCGCTGATTCCGCGCGACATCTACTCGACGATTCCGGCGGCGAAGTCGTTCGACGACGTGCCGTTCGATCGATGGCGCGAGCTGAACGCCGATGGCGTCATCGTGGGCACGGTTCAGAAGACCGGAACCGGCGTGCGCGTCGACGTCCGGCTGTTCAACGTGCGATCGCGGCAATCGGCGTTCGGCAAGGAGTACAGCGGGTCGGCCGCCAACCCGCGGCTCTACGCCCACACGATCTCCGACGAGATCCATCAGCAGCAGCGCGCCCTGCGCGGCGTGGCCCGAACAAAACTGACCTTCGCCTCGGACCGCGACGGCGAGCGCATGCGAGGCACGGTGGAAAGCCGCGGCGTCAAGGAGATCTACATCGCCGATTACGACGGCGAGAACCAGCGGCGGGTGACGACGAGCCGTTCATTGAACATCACGCCGACCTGGTCGCCCGACGCCCGGTCGATTGCGTACACGTCGTACCAAAAGGGCGCGCCGAACATCTACATCTCGAACATCTATCAGGGGACGAGAGACGATCTGACCAAGGATATCGCACAGAGTTTTCTTCCGTCCTGGTCGCCCGACGGCACGCGCCTCTGCTTCATGTCGACGCGCGACGGGAATGCCGAGCTCTACGTCGTCAATCGGGATGGATCGAATCCGCGGCGTCTGACCAATCATCCGGGGGCCGACGTGTCGCCAACCTGGTCCCCTTCGGGCACGCAGATCGCCTTCACGTCGGATCGGACGGGTACGCCGCAGATTTACCTGATCGGCGCCGACGGCCTTGGCCTGCAGAAGGTTACGTCGGAAGCGTACGCCGATCGTCCGACCTGGTCGCCGGCGCCCTACAACGAAATTGCGTTTACGGCGCGGACCGGTCCCGGCAACGACATCAAGGTGATCGATCTGGCGACGCGGCAGCTGCGTCAGTTGACCTTCGGTGAAGGCACCAACGAAAGCCCGTCGTGGTCGCCCAACGGGCGGCATCTGGCGTTCATGTCGACCCGGTCCGGAAAATCGCAAGTGTTCACGATGGCGCGCGACGGCAGGAACCTGAAACAGGTGACGCAGGGCGGCAACAACTCTCAGCCTGATTGGTCCAAGTAGCAGGTACGTAGTGTCCGGCTTCAGCCGGACCATAAGTACGTAGTGTCCGGCTTAAGCCGGACCCGTGGGATGGAGCACACGATGCCGATTCGAAGGGCGACGCAGGTACGAACAACGACCGCCTCGGCCGCGCTGTTGATTCTGATGGCTCTCGTCGCCGCTGCCTGCGGCGGCAAGAAGCCGCCGGTGGCGCGGCCCGCACCCCCTCCGCCCCTGGCGGCGCCGGCCGCGGCTGCATCGCGTCCGGGGCCGCCCGAACCGCTCGTCGAGCCGACGGTCGTACCGCCCGAGCCGGTGAAGGACGATGCCATCGCGTCGGCGTCGCTCGACGATCTCAACCGGAACTCACCACTCAAGCCGGTGTTTTTCGATCTCGACAGCAGCGAGCTTGGCGCCGAGGCGCAAGCGGTGCTCAACGCCAACACCGCCGCGCTGAAGCGATATGCGACCTGGACCGTGACCATCGAAGGTCACTGTGACGAGCGCGGCACGGCGGAGTACAATCTCGCATTGGGCGAACGGCGCGCGATTGCCGCTCGTGCCTATCTGGTGTCGCTCGGCATTCCCGCCGATCGACTGCGCACGGTGAGCTACGGCAAGGAGTTCCCCTTCGACCCGGGCCACGACGAGGCCGCGTGGTCAAAAAACCGCCGCGCGCACTTCGTCATCACCGTAAAATGAGATGGTTATGAAGCACACGATTTTCCGCCAGGTTCTCGCAGCCGCGCTTGCCGCCCTCGTGGTCGCCGCGCCGGCCGCCGCGGCCAACAAGGAACAAAAGCAGCTGATGGCCGACATCCGCATGCTGCAGGAGCAGGCGCAGCAGCTCCAGAACCTGCTCGGTACGCTCAACGAGTCGCTCAAGGCGGTCAACACACGACTCGACCAGCGGATCGACGAGCAGGCGAACGTGGCGCGCAAAGCCTTCGCCGACCAGAAGCTGAGCCTCGACAACCTGACGAACGACCTGCGGGTGGTTCGCGAGAAAGTCGACGACAACAACGTGCGGGTCTCGTCGCTTACGCAGGAGCTCGACGCGCTGCGGCAGGCCGTCCAGCAGCCGGCCGCGCCGCGCATGACGACCACGGAGCCCGATGCCGCCGCCGCCGCTGGGACGGCGCTCGCCGGCGGTGCGACACCCCCCGCCGCGGCGCCGCCGGTGGCCGTCGGTACGTCGCCGCAACGGCTGTGGGACATGGCGTACGCCGACTACACCTCCGGCCAGTGGGACCTGGCGGTCCAGGGGTTCGACTCCTACATTCGCAATTTCCCGAAGTCCGACATGGCCGACGACGCACAAGTGCTGACCGGCAATTCGTTCCTGAACGACGGCAAGTACGATAAAGCCATCGAATCGTACGACGCGGCGATTCGCAATTTCCCGAATGGGAACGCGGTGCCCGAGGCGTACTTCAAGAAAGGCCTGGCGCTGCAGCACCTCGGTCAGCGCGATCGCGCGCGCGAGGCGTTCGAATACGCGGTCAAGACCTACCCGGACAGCGACGCTGGACGTCTCGCGAAACAGCAGCTCGGGAGACCCTAGTATGGGAAGCGTGAATAAGGTGATCCTGGTCGGCAACCTCGGGCGTGATGCCGAGTTGCGCTACACACCGGGCGGCGCGCCGGTCGCGACGATCAATATGGCGACGACCGAGGTCTGGAATGACAAGGCGGGCCAGCGCCAGGAAAAAACCGAGTGGCACCGCGTTGTGCTCTGGGGCAAGACCGCCGAGTCGCTGACCGAATACCTCACGAAAGGCAAGCAAATCTACGTGGAGGGCCGGCTGCAGACGCGGCAGTGGGACGACAAGGACGGCAACAAGCGCTACACGACCGAAATTCGCAGCGACCGCGTCGTGCTGCTCGGCGGTGGAGGCGGCCGCGGCGGCGCGGCGGTCGATCGCGGCGAAAGCGCGGGCGGCCATGCGCCGGCGCCCGAATCCTCAGAACCGCTCGCCGACGACGACATCCCCTTCTGAAATGTGAGGATCTAAGGATTTCGGGATGTGAGGATTTGATCTGAGGATTCTAAAATCCGTACATCCTTACATCCTCAAATCCTTACATCCTTAAATCCTCACATCCTTAAATTTTCTTGTCCTCCCTCCCGTACCGGTCTTCGAGTCTGACCACATCGTCGAGTTCAGGCGTGGAGACCTCGAAAATATCGCTGTCCTCCAGGGCCGTCATGCGATGGATGGTCTTCGGGGTGATGTGGACGCGCTCGCCGGGTCGCATCTCGCGCGCGACGATCTCCTTCCCTTCCTGAATCTCGAACAGCAGGAGGCCGGCGTGCAGGTAGATCGTCTCGTCTTTCAGATTATGGTATTGCAGACTGAGCGCGTGGCCCGCGTTCACGTGAATCAGCTTGCCAACGTAGCGAGTCGTCTTCGCCCAGTGAAGCTCGTAGCCCCAGGGTTTGTCGACTCGCGTGACTTCACCGGGCACCGTGTCGCTCCGTTCCTACCCTCGCCCGCCGCTCGTCAGGGAGAGCCGGCCGACCGCCGCCGTGAGCTCGCGTTCGATTTCGTCGATCGTCGGCAGGCGCAGGACCCGCCGGGCGAGCGCGCGCAACTCGTCGCTGCGGAACTCGGCCAGCACCTGCTTGGCGACGGGAATCGCACCCGGCGTCATGCTGAACTCGGTCAGGCCGAGACCGACCAGTAGCGTCAGCAGCGCCGGATCGGACGCCATCTCGCCGCAGAGCGACACGGGGATCCGCCGGCGCACCGCCGCGCGGCGCACCATCACGATCATCCGCAGGATCGCGGGGTGCAGCGGCTCGTAGAGGCGTGAGACGCGCTCGTCGGCCCGGTCGACGGCCAGACAGTACTGAATCAGATCGTTGGTGCCGATCGTGAAGAAGTCGACTTCGCGCGCGAGAAAATCGGCCGTGTAGACCGCGGCCGGAATCTCGATCATGACGCCGACCGGCACCGACGGCACGGGCTCGCCGCGCCGCGCCAGATCGGCGGCGGCCTCGGCCAACATGCGGCGCGCCTCCCGCAGCTGCTCGACGCCGGACACGAACGGAAACATGATGCGCAGCGGCCCGTGCCGCGCCGCGCGCATCAGCGCGCGCACCTGCGCCTGGAACAGCTCGGGCCGGGTCAGACTCAGCCGGAGACCGCGCAGACCCCGCCGGCTGCCCCGCTCCTGGTCGGCCGCCCATCCCCCGCCCAGCGGCTCCCCCGATCGCGACGCGAGCTGATGTTCGTCGACGTCGAACGTGCGGACGGTGACAGGGCCCGGCGCCATGCCCTCGACCATCCCGCGGTAGATCTCGTACTGCTCGTCCTCGCCAGGGACGTCGCCGCCGGCGCCCGGCAACAGAAACTCCGATCGGTACAGGCCGATGCCCTCCGCGCCCGCGTAACGCGCGGCCGCCAAATCGTCGGGGAACTCGATGTTCGCATCCAGCCGGATCCGCACGCCATCGGCGGTCGTCGCGGGTCGCCGCCGTTCATGATCGACGGCGACCGAGGGACGACGATCGTCTGCGTGCCGCGCCGCGCGCGCGAGCACCTCGTCGGTCGGCTCGAGAATGACTTCGCTCCCTTCGCCGTCGATCACCACGAGCTGCCCCGGCGCAATCCGTCGACTCGCATCATGGAGACCGACGACGGCCGGCACCTCGAGCGATCGGGCGAGGATGGCGGTGTGATACGTCCGGCTGCCGGCGTCGGTGGCAAAGCCGCGCACCTTGGTCCAGTCCACCTGCGCGGCGAGCGAGGGCGTCAGCTCGTCGGCGATGAGCACCGATGCTTCCTCCAGTTCCCGCAGCAGATCGCGGGGCGTCGAGGCGCCCTGCCGGAGGTTCATGTTCAGGCGGCCGACCAGATCGGCGACGTCTCCCGTGCGTTCCCGCAGGTACGGGTCGGCGACTTCGTCGAAGACGGCGCAGAACTCGTGGAAGACCTGCTGCACCGCCCACTCGGCGTTGACGCGCTGCTCACGCACGATGTGGGCCGCGCGCGGCACGAGCATCGGGTCGTCGAGCATGAGGAGCTGGGCGTCGAAGAGCGCGGCCATCTCGGGGCCACGCCGCCGCGCGACGCGGGCGCGGATGTCGACCAGCTGCCGGCGCGCGCGCGCACGGCTTTCCTCGAGCCGATCCAGCTCGTGCCCAAGCCGCGCCGCGGTGATCTGATAGCGCAGCACGTGCGCGCGCTGGATCAGAATCACCGCGCGGCCCGAGACGACGCCCGGCGAGACGCCGATGCCGGTCAGGCGCTGCATGCGTCCTCTCCAAAGCCGGACTGCACGAGCGTCGCCAGCACCTCGACGGCGTCACGCTCGTCGCTGCCCTCGGCGCTAATCGTGATCGCGGAGCCGCGGGCGGCCGCCAACAGCAGAATGCCCATGATGCTCTTGCCGTCCATTTCGCGCGACTCGCGCGCCACGCGTATGTGCGCCTGGAACCGCGCCGCGACCTGGACGAATCTCGCGGCGGCCCGCGCGTGCATGCCCAGTGGGTTGACGACGGTCACGGTTCGGGACGTCATACGGAAAGGGGTTCTCCGGGTTCTCCGGGTTCTCAAGGTTCTCCGGGTTCTCCGGGTTCTCGGCGTTCGAGAGGTGCAGAACCCAGCGAACCTGGAGAACCTCGCGAACCTGGAGAACCTCGAGAACCTACACCTTCTCCCCTCGCAGAAAATCCGACGCCACCCAAATCGCGTGGCGTCCCTGCTCGCGCATCTCGCGAGCCACCCCCAGCAGATCCGAGGAGCTGCGCAGGCCCGCCAGCTTGATCAACATCGGCAGGTTGACGCCGGTGATCACTTCCACGCGGTCCTTCTCGAGAAACGTCATCCCGAGGTTTGACGGCGTCCCGCCGAACATGTCGGTCAACACCAGCACGCCCGACTCGCCGCGGACGCGCTCGATCGCCTGTGCGATGTCTTCCCGCGCGTCATTCACATCGTCGTGCCAGCCGATCGACACCGCCGTCAACCGGGGCAGATCACCGACGATCATTTCCGCCGCGTTCACCAGCTCGGTGGCGAGCTGCCCGTGCGTGACGACGACCACCCCAATCATACCGGCGCCGTTGTATCACGAAGCCACGAAGGACACGAAGACTTTTTGGCTAGGGGACTTCGTGGGCTTCGTGCCTTCGTGATACGCAGGTCTCCGGGTAAACCCCTACGCATGACCGATATCCCGGTGACGTACCCGGAGGCGCGCGCCGCCGACATCAGCCAACGCACGGCGCAGCCGCTCGGCGATCATGACCGAGCGGTGCCGGCCCCCGGTACAGCCAATCGCGATCGTCAGATAGCTCTTCCCTTCGGCGACGTAATGGGGCAAGACGTAACGCAGGTAGTCTTCCAGCCGGTCCATGAATTCGCGGGTCGATGGCTCGCGCTCCATGAAGGTGACGACGGCGCGATCGCGTCCCGTGCGGCGGCGCAACGCCTGCACGAAATGCGGGTTCGGCAGGCACCGCACGTCGAACACCAGATCGGCGTCGACCGGCACGCCGTGTTTGTAGCCGAAGCTGAGGAAGGTGACAACCAGTTGGGCGCGCGATCGGTCGCGCGACAGCCCCATGAAGAACTGCCGCAACTCGTGCACCGTCATGTCGGAGGTGTCGACAATCTCGTCGGCCATGTCGCGAATCGTGTTCAGACGGGCGCGCTCGTCCCGAATGCCTTCGCTCACCGAGCGCCCGGGCGCGAGCGGGTGCGGCCGTCGCGTTTCGCTGAATCGCCGCACGAGCGCGGCGGTGTCGGCTTCGAGGAAGATGAGGACCGGATTAAGGCGCGGCATTTTCCGCAGCCGAAGGAAAATCTTCGGAAACGATGAAAGGAAATTGCCTTCGCGCACATCGACCACGATGGCAACCTTCTCGATGTCGCCGCCGGCGCGCAGCGACAGCTTCGCTAGCGTGGGGATGAGCGTCGTCGGCAGGTTGTCGACACAGAAGTACCCGAGATCTTCAAGGGCGCGAATCGCTTGCGACTTGCCCGAGCCCGAGAGCCCGGTCAGGACGATGAAGGGGTGACCGACCTTCCCGTCTGGTTTCACCGCGAGCCTCCGGGCTCGAGCTCTTCGTCCTCCTCGTCCTCGCCGCCGGCGGCCGCCCGGAGGCCGCTCGCGCGCAGCTTCTGCTCGAGGCGATCGGCGAGGGCGCGGGCCGCGTGGTGGCCCCGCGCGCGCAAGAGCTGATTGCGGGCGGCGACTTCCACCAAAATGGCGATGTTGCGGCCGGGCGCGACCGGCATGCGAATGAGCGGCACGCGAAGCCCGAGGACGTCGTACGAGTGGTCGTCGAGGCCCAGACGCTCGTACTCGTGCGCCGGATCCCAGCGCTCGAGCTGCACGACGAGCTCCACGCGCTTGGACGACCGGGTCGATGCGATCCCAAAGAGATCCTTCACATTGATCACGCCGAGGCCCCGCAGCTCCATGTGATGGCGCGTCAGTTCGGGGCAGGTGCCGATCGCGATCGTCTCCCCGCGCCGGCGGATCTCCACGGTGTCGTCGGCCACGAGGCGATGCCCCCGCACGATCAAATCGAGCGCGCACTCGCTCTTGCCGATGCCGCTCTCGCCGACGATGAGCACGCCGAGCCCGAGAATGTCCATCAGCACCGCGTGCAGGATCGTTCGTTCGGCCAGCGTGTCCTCGAGAATCGACGTCACTTTGGCGATGGCGGCGGGGGTGACGAGCGACGTCTTCAAGAGCGGCAGCTTCGCGCGCTCCGCTTCGACGACCAGCTCGGCGGGCGGCGTGAACCCGCCGGTCAGGAGGATGCAGGGAAAGTCGAGCGTCAAGGCAAGCCGCATCGAAGCGGCGCGCGCGTCAGGCTTCAGGCTCTCGAGATACCGGACCTCGCTCTCGCCGAAAATCAGCATGCGTCCAGGTTTGAGGTACTCGTGAAACCCGGCAAGCGCAAGCCCGGTTTTCTGAACGTGCGGACTGGTGATGAGGCGGTCCAGGCCCTCCGCGCCGGCGACGAGCTCGAGTGGCAATCCGACGGCCTCGGGCCGGCTGCGCAGGAGCGCACCGACGCTCACGCCTGGCGCGGGTGGCATTAAATTTCCGTCTCGACCAGCGTCAGTTCGCCGTCGGATCGCCGATACAGGATGCTCAGGCCCTCGGTGTCGGCGTCGCGAAAGACGACAATGCCGTCGCCGAGCGCATCGATTTCGCGCGCCGCCTCGGCGACCGACATCGCCTTAACGGCCTGCCGCGTCGTGCGCAACACGCGGGGCATCCGCAGCCGCACCCGCCCGGTTCCTGCCGACGGGCGTGAAGCCGCCGGCGCGCTCGCGGCCGTCAGCCTTTCCCTCAGCTCGGCCGGCGCCCCGGAGCGCCGCCTGCCACGACGTTTCCGCGCCTGCCATTTGCCCTTCACCTTCTGCGCCTGTTGTCCGATCTTGCCGATCGCTTCGCTCAGCGACGCCTCCCAGCCCGCCGCATTCCCCACGCCGTGGAGAAACTTCTCGCCGCGCGCGTGGAGCGTGATGTCGGTGCGGTGCCGGTGCTTTTCGCGGGTGAGCACGGTCTGTGCGGACAGCGCGCTGTCGTTCAGGAGCCGTTCGAGCTTGGCGAGCTTGGCCTCGACCAAGCGGCGCAGCGCCGGGGTGATCTCCAGATGTCGGCCGGTCAGTTCGAGGCGCATATATCAGCTATCAGCCGTCAGCGATCAGCTGAAAGCTGTAAGCGCTGATCGGTAGCTATCAGCTGTCAGCTATCAGCTATCAGCTGTGTGAACTGAAAGCTGACAGCTGAAAGCTGACAGCTGAATGCTAGTAAAGCACTTTCCGCTGATTCGAGGTGGAAATCTTGAGCTCTTCACGGTACTTGGCAATGGTCCGTCGCGCCAGCACGAGCCCTTCGCGCTGCAGGATGCTGACAATCTTCGAGTCGCTGAGCGGCTTGCGCGGGTCCTCGTTCTCGATAATCTTCCGAATCCGCTGCTTGATCGTGACCGACGAGACGCTTTCGCCGTACGAGCTGCTGATGCCGCTGTGGAAGAAGTACTTCATCTCGAACACGCCTTGCGGCGTGTGCATGTACTTGTTGGTGACGACGCGGCTGACCGTCGACTCGTGCATGCCGATGTCGTTGGCCACATCGCGCAGCACCAGCGGGCGCAGATGTTCGATCCCGTGGTCGAGAAAATCGCGCTGGAAGTTGATGATGCTGTTGGCGACTTTGTGAATGGTCTTCTGCCGCTGCTCGACCGATTTGATC
>JAHFUJ010000374.1 GCA_023265105.1 Acidobacteriota bacterium | reverse complement strand
ACCACCGAGAAGAGCTGCCTGAACGTCGCGTTGCCACCGAGCACGGCGCCAAAGATCGCGAACGCCACGCCGGCGATGACCAGCGCCACGGTCGGCAACATCACGACCTGAAACACCACGACGACATACGCGGCGTACGGCAGAAATTGCCTCAGGCGCTCTTCCTGCGCCGCCGTCGGTTGCCGGCCGAACGACTCCATCGACGTCAGCTGCTGATCGAGCAGGGCCGTCCGTCCGACCTCGGTCGACAGGAACGTTCCCACCGCGATGCCCGAGATGACGAGGATGAGCACGAGCGCGCCGAGCCAGTGCGGCCGGGCCGCCACTTCCGCGTACGTGGCCGTGGGCGACGTCAGTACGCCGACCAGCCGCGCCAACAACCCTTTGGACGCGGTCGCCGCCGCCGATTGAGACCGAATCGCCTCAGGCACGTGATCCTCGAGACCGGAAGTGAGCCGGGAAGCAGTCGCGAAAAGACCCAATTCTCCCCATTCTAAGACATAGACGTGAAATCCTCCGCCAGGTTTCCTTGACACTGGGAAAGTTGGTGTTTACCATGCAGGACAAACGCGGCAACACCATCTAACGCGTTTGTCCTAGAAGCGGCGCGCTTCGGCGCGCCGCCTAGCGTGGACGAGTTCTGGTTTTTTCCAGGCTCGGCCACGCAAGGAGCGTGACGTGGTTGGATTCGTCCCCAAGGAGATGTTTTTCACCAAAGGCGTGGGCAAGCACCGCGAGAAGCTCACTTCGTTCGAGCTGGCGCTCCGATCGGCCGGGATCGCGGCGTGCAATCTCGTTCGCGTCTCGAGCATCTTTCCGCCCGGCTGCCGCATCCTCTCGCGCTCGGAAGGCGGCACCCGGCTTCAGCCCGGCCAGGTGACGTTCGTCGTCATGTCCGAGGCGGCCACGCGCGAGCCCCATCGGCTCATCGCGGCGACGGTGGGCGTGGCCATTCCACGCGACCGCGAGCTGTACGGGTACTTGTCCGAGCATCACAGCTTTGGCGAGAGCGAAGACATCGCCGGCGACTACGCGGAAGAGCTGGCGGCCGAAATGCTGGCGACGACGCTCGGGCTTGAGTTCGATCCCGACAAGAGCTGGGATGAGAAGAAAGAGGTGTACCGGCTCTCGAACCAGATCGTGCGAACGCAGAACGTGACCCAAACGGCCGTCGGCGACAAGAAGGGGCTGTGGACGACGGTGGTCGCCGCGGCGGTGCTCGTCGGCTGATGGTGTGACCGCTACCCCGGGCGGGACGAAAGAGTTAGAATTTTCTTCTCTGCGGTTTCGGCGGTTTCGGCCGTCTCGGCGGTTGCCGTTTCACAGGGTTTGAAGTCCTGCGCTGCCATTACAAACTTCCGATAACACGGCCATGCGGAACGGGTCACTGCGAGCCACGCTCGGCGCGGCACTGGTCGGGCTGTGCCCCCTGGCGGCCGGCGCGCAGATCTACGAAAGCGTCGGCATTCGTGCGCAGGGGATGGCCGGCGCGTTTGTGGCTGTCGCCGACGACGCCACGGCGACCTGGTGGAACCCGGCCGGCTTGGCCACCGGCGCCTCGTTCAGCGGGGTCGTGGAGCGCGAGAGCCACCGGGAATCCCGACGAGAGGGTGACTCAACGGGAGCGCCCTCCGACACCTGGCATTCGGGCGGGGTCGCGCTCGCGTTTCCTGCCCTCGGCCTGAGCTATTACCGCCTTCATATCAGCGAAATACGGCCGCCGGACCCTACAGCCACCGGCCCCCTCGACCGACAAGATCAAGGAGTTGTGGGTGTAGGTCTGCCTTCGTTCGACATCGATCAGTTCGGGGCGTCGGTTGGTCAGTCGCTGGGCGATCACCTGGTCGTCGCTTCGACGCTGAAGCTCGTCCACGCGCAATCGGAGACCCACGGCGCTCTCGATGTCGGCGCGATGGCGTCCTTTGGCAAGATGCGGTTCGGCCTGGCGGTCAGAAATGCCACGGCGCCAGAGTTCGGCCGCGGCGCGGCGGCGATCGTGCTTGACCGTCAGGCGCGCGCCGGCGTCGCGCTGACGTCTACCGGGAACGGACGGACCGACGGCGTCACCCTGGCGCTGGACGCCGATCTCACCACGACGACGACAGCCGCCGGCGACGAGCGACATGTCGCGGGCGGCATCGAAGCGTGGATGCTCCGGCGTCGGCTCGGACTGCGTGGAGGATTGAGCGCGAATATGGCCGGGGACGCGCGGCTTGTGTCGGCGGCCGGCGTGAGCGTCGCGCTGCGGCGCGCGATGTACCTCGACGGCGAGGCCACGGGTGGCTCTGATCAAACGCGGCGCGGGTGGGGACTTGCTCTGCGGGTGTCGTTTTAGGATCTTATGCCGGTCCGTATTGGCGAGCTCCTGCTGAAGGAGAAGCGAATCACCGCTGAGCAATTGCAGCAGGCCTTGAACCATCAGAAGGCCAACGGGGGAAAGCTCGGCTACAACCTCGTCAAGATGGGCCTGGTGAAGGACGAAGAGATTACGGCGCTGCTGAGCAAGCAGTACGGCGTGCCCTCCATCAACCTCACCCAGTTTGAAATCGATCCCGCCGTCATCAAATTGATTCCGGCCGACACGGCGCAAAAGTATCAAATCGTTCCGTTGAGCCGCGCGGGCGCCACGCTGACGATCGCGATGACGGATCCGACCAACGTCTTCGCGATGGACGACATCAAGTTCATGACCGGCTACAACGTCGAGCCGGTCGTGGCGTCGGAAACGGCGGTCACCGAGGCGATTCAGCGGTACTACCCGTCGGGCGCCAAGGCGGCCAAGACGGTCTCGGCCGCGACCGGGCCCAGCGGGCCGGGCGCGCTCGAGATGGCCACCCGGGGCCTCGAGGAGATGCAGACGCTCGACGCCGGCGACGTCGAGGTGCTCGAAGACCTCGAGGAGATCAGCGCCGAGGCGCTGGCCAAACAGGGCGAAGAGGCGCCGGTCGTCCGGCTCGTGAACGTGTTGCTGATGTCGGCCATCCAGAAGGGGGCGAGCGACATTCACATCGAGCCGTACGAGAAGGAGCTGCGCGTCCGGTACCGCGTCGACGGGATTCTCTACAACATCATGAATCCGCCGATGAAGTTCCGCGACGCCATCACGTCGCGCGTGAAGATCATGGCGAAGCTCGACATCGCCGAGAAGCGGCTGCCGCAGGACGGCCGCATCAAGATCCGGTTCAGCGACGGCGGCACGCAGAAGGAGATCGACTTCCGCGTGTCGGTGTTGCCGACGCTGTTCGGCGAGAAGATCGTCATGCGGTTGCTCGACAAAGACAAGCTGATGCTCGACATGACCAAGCTCGGCTTCGAGCAGGAGTCGCTGACCAAGTTCGAGGTGGCCATTCTGCGGCCGTGGGGGATGGTGCTCGTCACGGGCCCGACCGGCAGCGGCAAGACCAATACACTCTATTCGTCGATCGCCCGCATCAACACGCCGGAAACCAACATCATGACCGCGGAAGACCCGGTCGAATTCAATCTCGTCGGCATCAACCAGGTGCAGGTCAGGGAAAACATCGGCCTCAACTTCGCCGCGGCCCTCCGGTCGTTTCTGCGGCAGGATCCCAACATCATCCTCGTGGGCGAGATCCGCGACTTCGAGACGGCGGAGATTGCGGTCAAGGCGGCGCTCACCGGCCATCTGGTGTTGTCGACGCTGCACACCAACGACGCGCCGAGCACGGTCAACCGGCTCATGAACATGGGCATCGAGCCGTTTCTCGTCGCCAGCTCGGTGCATCTGATTTGCGCGCAGCGCCTGGTCCGGCGCGTCTGCTCGAACTGCAAAGAGGCGCACCCGCTGCCGCCCGCGGCGCTCATCCAGGCGGGATTCAACGAAGAGGACGCGGGGCGCGTGGCGCCCTTCAAAGGCAAGGGCTGCGAGAAGTGCAATCAGACGGGCTACAAGGGGCGTGTCGGCCTGTACGAGGTGATGGAGGTGTCCGAAGAGTTGCGCGAGCTGATTCTGGTCGGCGCCTCCGGTCTCGAGCTGCGGCGCAAGGCGGTCGATGAGGGGATGATTACGCTGCGCCAGAGCGGCCTGCGAAAAGTGAAGGATGGCGTCACGACGGTCGAGGAAGTCGTGCGGGAGACAGTCAAGTAATGAGAGGCCATCAGC
>JAHFUJ010000373.1 GCA_023265105.1 Acidobacteriota bacterium | reverse complement strand
GGATGAATCCGATGCGCAGACAGATCTCGATCGTGGCGGCCGGTCTCGGACTGCTGCTGGCCGCCGTGCCGGTGGTGGCCCATCACGCGTTCAACTCGGAATTCGACGCGAAGAAGCACGTGGAGTTCCGGGGAACGGTGACAAAGATGGAATGGATCAATCCGCACGCCTGGATCCACGTCGACGTGAAGAAGCCGGACGGCACGGTGGAAGCGTGGATGATCGAAGCCGGGACGCCGAACACGCTGCTCCGGCGCGGCTTGACGAAGAACTCGCTGCTGCCGGGCACGGAAATCAAGGTCGACGGGTATCAGTCCAAAGACGGCTCGCTGCGGGCCAACGGGCGCGACCTCACGCTCCCCAACGGGCAGACGCTGTTCCTCGGCTCGTCGGGCACCGGCGCACCCGACGAAGTGAAAAAGTAAACCGCGAATCGATAGACGAGTGGCAGGTATCGGCCGACGCTGATACCCGCCACATACTCAACCCTCTCCTCCTCTTCATCACGGATTTCAATTTGATGTGGTCGTGGCCTCTCCGCAGGCACCCGCGCGTACTTGCACGGGCCTCGCGAAGCCGCAGTTGTCGGGTGCGTCTTCGGTCACGGTCGACAGCCCGGAAAAACGGCGCGGCGGCGTCATCGGTCACTGTCATGGGCGCGCCCGGCCAGGCTTGGCCTGGCGCGGAGGTGGCCGCCGCGTCGTTTTAGTGGGATCGCGATCGGGCTGCGACCTATCGACCTCCGCCGCACCCGGCAACTACGGCTGACAGTCGCCCGTGTGGCGGGGTGTCTGGATATCTCGTGGTGACACCTACATGGGCACGGCATCGTGCGGGCCCGCGCGTTCGTGTTTGCGGAACCAATCCTCCGGATCTCGACTGGCGCGCGAAAACCGCAACAGGACTCAATCTACGGCGACAACCGAGCTACTGTTTCGACGCCGATGCCGACGCCGATGGCGTCGCGGCCTTCGCCGCGGCCGGATAGTTCTTGGTGAAGCCGGTCCGCTCGTTGGTGATCGAAAAGCTGCCGTCGGTCCGCGCGGATAGCTTGATGTAGTACGCCTTGTGGCTCGTCGGCGTCGCGTCCATGTTCGCGATGAACGGCTCGGGCGAATTCGTCTCCTTGCTGACATTCTCCGAGTAGTGGATCTGCCAGAAGTCCAGAAGCCCCGGCGAGCTCTTGACGATTCTGAACGTCTCCGGGGTGCCGCCCTTCCGCGGGCTATTGTTCATGATCGCGACCCTCGGCCGGATCGCGTGCACCATCACCGGGTTCCCCGCCCAATCGGTCCCATGCCGCGACGTGAAGTACGCGTCGACCGTGCCGAGCAGGTTGTTCGGACAGACAAGCTCCTTTTCCATGTTCCAGATCAGGTCGGCAAGGTCGACGAGCCTGAAGTTGCCGTACTTGACGACCGCTCCCAACGCATCGGCGTTTTCCGGCGTCGCGTCCTGCACTCGCGGAACGAATTCACGGCACAGGGGGTTGGGCGCCCCCGCTCCCGTCATGCCAGGGACCGGAGACGTGATCAGCTCGCCGGCATTGGACACGACGGTGAAGTCGAAGCCGGTGACCGGAATCTTGGTACCCGGCTTGGGCACCATCGCGTGAGCGGTCGCGCGCGCCGGGAGGTAGCTGTCGAAGCCCGTCCTTCTGTTTGTCTGCCCTTCCACGGTCCACGCGCCGTGATCATAGAAATGTCTGACCGGGAACCGTTTGGTGAGCTCCGCGGCGTTGCCGACGTGGTCGCCGTGGTAGTGCGAGACGATGACGTGGTCGAGCTGCGGCTCGACCGCCACCATCTTGATAAGGTCGGTGAGGCGATCGGCATCGCGGTTGTTGTCGCCCCCAGTGCCTGTGTCGAACAACAGCGTCTGCCCGGTCGGCGATACATACAGCGTGGCTTTGCCGCCTTCGGTGTCGATGGAGTAGATGTCCAGCGTGGTTGGTGGATTTCTCAGCGCCGGCGCGACCGCGCCGTTCACCACCTGTGTGGCTTGTGGCGGCGCTTGTGTGTGGACAACCGCCATCGGCACAAGCAACATCATCGCCGCGAGGAAAAGCATCGTCTTACGCATATCAACCCCCTTCAGTGTCTTAACTTTTACCTTTTGCCTTTTCCCCTCTGCCTTTTACCTTTTGCCTTCTAACTTTTGCCTTTTCACTTCTGACTTCTGACTACTGACTACTGACTACTGACTTCTTCAGTCCCGCGCCTGCCAGTTGACGACGACGGTAATCGGCGAGGACGCCGACCCTTCAAGCGGCACATTGAGTAGAAATCGCTGACCGTCGCGCGTCACGTCGTACTGCTGCTTGAAGCCAGCTTGAGGACCGGGGCCGTTCAGCATGCGCGCCTCGAAGAGCGGGACCGCGACACCGACTTCGAGCGCCGTCGAGCCCGTGATGGGGACCGCCATGAGCCGCCCATCCAAAGCGTAATAGAACAGCTCCCGGCCATCGCCCCGCCATCTCACGTCAGCGCCCCCGCCTTTCGAGATCTGCCACTTGCCGGCACCAGCCGCTGGGAAGCTCTGCACGTAGACCTCGACTCGTCCCGATTCGAGGGTGTGGTACGCGATCCATCGTCCATCCGGCGACACCTGGCCAGTGTTCTGATTGACTCTCGACGGCTCAAACAGGTGCGGCTTCCGCTCCCCCACCAGGGGCAGGATCCCCAGGGGAAAGCCGCCCTCAATGGTGCGGTAGACGAGGGTGCGCCCGTCCGGCGACCAATCGTTCGGCAGCATGCCGGCAGGGGATTTGAGCACCGGCTCCTCGCGCCCCACCCCGTCGGCGCGCTTCTGGTACAGGTTGAACACACCGCCCTCGCGATCGGAGCCGAACATGAGGCGGCTTCCGTCCGGCGACCAGACCGGAAAGATGTCGTTGCCGGGGTCGAACGTGAAACGGGAGGTCACGCCGCGCGCCACCTCCACCACCCAGATGTCCTGGGTGCTCTGGGGACTCTGGGGATCGGTCGCTTCCACCGCCACACGGCTGCCGTCCGGCGACAAGGCAGGGTTGCGGTACACGTCCGGTTGCGCAATGGGACCCAGCGCTTTGCCGGTGCGATCGAACCACGTCAATTGCGTGCGCGTGTTGGTTGCTCGATCGCCGGCGCGATACGCGAGGACGCCGCTGTCGGACACGGAGAACGCTGCATAGTTGACAGGGTTGTTAGATGCCAGTTGCTCCGCGATCGGCGCGGCCTCGCCCGTCAGCGTCGCGCGGCGCGCGTCAAACGGCTGAGCGAACAGCGTGCCCTGTCGCACGAAGAACAAATACCCCGGCGCGGCGTACTGGGCTTGGGAGTCCGTAGTGAGCAGGCGCGTCGTCTCCTTCGAGTCGAGCGACCCGACCCAGATCGTGTTCGACGGCGCGGCGAAGTACAGAAAATGCCGCCCATCCGGCAGGAAGGCCGGAAGGCGATGGGCGACCTCCTTTCGCGAGACATCGGGAGTCGTGAGGGGCGTTGGCTGGCCGCCGGCGGCCGGCACTTTGGACAGGCCACCCGTGAGATAGCCAAACACGATCAGGCCGTCGCGGTTCCACGTGCCGCCTAGATTGCCCGGGGCATCGCACAGCGACTGTACCGGCCCTCCGCCGGCGTCAATGGTCTTGAGCTTGCCTCCCGCGCCGAACCCGAGGGTGTGGCTGTCGGGCGACCAGAAGGGAAAACCCGCGTTCTCCGTGCCGGGCAGCGGTTGGGCTTCCAGCGCGTCGAGCGCCTGAACCCACAGGAGAGGCGTGCCTCCGCGAATTGCGACGAAGGCAACGCGACGCCCGTCAGGAGATACCACGGGAAAACTAATACGGCTGAGCGTGGCGTTCTGCGGCACGGATACGGAGAACCGGATGGGATGCACGTCACCGGAGGCGCTGCGGAGATAGGGAATTCCGAGCGCAATCGCGGCGGCCGTGACCACCGCCAGCAACGTCCAGGCCACGCGATCACCGCTCGCGCGGCGCGCGGCCGGTGCGGCTGTGGTCGATGCGGCGGCCTGCGAGCCGGCTTCGGCGATCCACTTCAGCTCGCGCATCACATCGCTCGCGCTTTGCCAGCGCTCGTCGGGATCTTTCGCCAGACACGTGCTCACGACATGGTCGAGCGATGGGG
>JAHFUJ010000372.1 GCA_023265105.1 Acidobacteriota bacterium | reverse complement strand
GGGCTCCGCGCCGGGCGGGGCGGCCCCGTTCGCGGCCACCCGCGAGTAGGTCATGAAACCGCCGGTAGAATTTTCTTCTCCGCGGTCCCCACGGTCTCTGCGGTCTCGGCGGTTAGCGATCTCTTCACAGGCTCCAGAGGTGCGCCGTGCCTGACACACGCGGACAAGCTGTGTGGCGGCAGTCGTTTTCCGTTGTGGTGGCCGTTGCGATTGTCGCCGGGCTGCTGTTGGCCCGGAGGGCAAGGGCGCAGGCGCCGGACGCGAGCGACCTCGCCGAAGGTATGAGGCTGTTCCAACAAAAGGGGGATTGCCAGGCCTGTCACGGCTGGTCCGGGGACGGCCACAAGACGGATAACCAGATGCCCGACGGTGCGAACTTGCGGGAGGCCAAGCTCAGCCGCACCGTCCTCGTCATGACGATCAAGTGCGGGCGTCTCAACTCGCAGATGCCGGCATTCGACAAGTTCGCCTACAGCGACGGGCGTTGCTACGGGAAGACCCAGGCCGATCTGAAAGCGTACGCCACACGCATGCCCGACCCGCCGTCAACGCTGCAGGCGCGCGAGATCGATCTGATTGCCGACTTCATGATGGCGAAGATCGTTGGCAAAGGGCCGATGGACCACGCCAAGTGCGTGGAATTTTGGGGCTCGGACGTCGAGGCCTGTCGCGATGTTCCTAAATAAGCAGCCAGGATCTGCTGCTCCGAAAAGCTCTTGTGTTGACGTAGCTTTCAGCTCTCAGCCTTCGGCTCTCAGCAGCACGCATTGGCTGAAAGCTGACAGCTGATGGCTGATAGCTACGCCAAGTCAAGTGGCGTCCGGGATTAGTTCAACGCGAAGACGAACAGGTAGCTGGAATCCTGCAGGTTGTCGTACTTCACGGGATGCAGGTGGCGGCCGCCGGCCTGCACGGCGAGATACTGCTTCGGTCCGATCGCGTAAGTCACCGGTGCGCCTTTCAGCGCCGTGCCGACGTTGAAGCGCCAGAGCTCCTCGAGCGTCTCGTCGTTATAGGCGACGATCCAGCCATCCTGCAAGGCGGTAAAGACAACGCCGCCGGCCGTGTCTGTCGCACCGGAACGAATCTCGATGTTGGTGACCGCTTTCGCGATCACCTTGTGCTTCAGCGTGTCGTACGCGGTCACCGCGCCGTAGTACAGGTCACTGTTGTACGTGCGCTTCTGGCTGGCCTTGTCGTCGATGCCGCCCTGCGGGGACAGGAAGGCGACGGCCGCGCCGTTCGATGAGAAGCACCCCTCGATGCCAACCCCGTACGCGATGTTCTTGACCGGGTTATACGCGGTGGGCTGGTGGGCGATGCCGCCGTGCCAGGTCGGGCAGGTTCGCTTCGTGCCGTCCCCGCGCAGCGCCCGGGCTTCGGGATTGTAGATCTGCACGTCAAGCTTCGGATCGTATTCGAGCGGCATGCCGGTCTTCGGGTTGAGCCCCTTGGTCCAGTTCAGATCGTTGACGTACTGGCTCGCCTTGATGAATCTGCCATTGGTCCGATCCAGCGAGTAGAAAAACCCGTTGCGTGCGAAATGGCCGACGACCTTTCTACTTTGACCCTCGATCGTGGTGTCGTACAGCATGTGGATGCCGACTTCGTCGTAGTCCCACGAGTCGTTGGGCGTGTACTGGAAATACCACGCCAGCTTGCCGGTGTCGACATTCAGCGCCACCGCCGTGTTGGTGTAGAGGTTGTCGCCGGGACGCGCCTGCGGATCGTATATGGGGACCGGATTGCCCGTCCCCCAGATGGTGAGCTTGGTCGCGGGGTCGTAGGAGCCAGTCTGCCAGAGGCCGCCGCCGCCCGTCTTCCAGGCGTTGTTCGTGTCCTTCCAGGTTTCGCTGCCCGGATCCCCCGGCTTGGGCACCGCATACCACCGCCAGAGTTCCTTGCCGGTCCTGGCGTCGAGCGCCGCGATCCATCCGCGCGTCTTGCCGTCGCCCGCCCCGTTTGCGACGATGACCTTGCCGTCGACAGTAATAGGAGCCGCAAAGAATCGTTCCCGGCTGCCGAATTCGTTGGCCACCGCCACCATCTTCTCCCAGACGATTTCGCCGTTGTTGCGGTTGACCGCAATCACGCGGCCGTCGGGAATATTGGCAATCACGAGGTCTTCCCATAACGCGATGCCGCGCGTGCGAGGCGCGTTGCCCTGGTGCTTCACTCCGGGATCGGTGACCCACACGAATTCGCCCTTGGTCTGATCGCGGGCGTCGATCTTATAGAGCTTTCCCCAGCCGTCCGTTGTGTACATGAAGCCGTTGTCGATGAGCGGATTCACTTCGTTTTCGGGGCCGTTCTGCCCGACGTCCTGCATCCCCCCGAGCGCCAGGGCCCAGACCATCCGAAGGTTCTTGACGTTGTCCCGGTTGATCTGAGAAAGCTTCGAATACCGGGTGGAGCCGTAATCCCCGTTCATCATCAGCCAGTTTTGCGGCTCGTTCTGCGCATTGATGAGCCGGTCCCTGTTGACGGTCATCGTGTACTGGGCGGTGAGCGTGACCGCCGCGGCCGAAATGCCAATCAGAGCTGTGGAAATGGGTCTCAAGAATTTCGGCGCCCGATGTCGCATGGTGATCTCCCACATGACTTTCGTTGCCAGATTACGGGATGGGACGGAACCTTCGAGGGTAGCGCCATTATCGCTGCGGTCGAGGGATTGTTCAAGAGACTGCCGTCGAACGGGGCCGGCCCGCCCGGCGCGGAGCCCACTCCCGTGACAAGCGCTCTTGGGGCGAGCACCGGGTGGGGCTGTTCGCGGACAGGACCCGCGAAACGAGGTGATGAAACCGCCTGTATAGATAAAGGTTACCATCCTGAGGGAACCTATGACTACAATCCGCGGAGCGACAAAAACGCGTCGTGTCTTCAAAAGCAGGTCGCGGGGTCTGAGACCTCGCAAGGGGGACCGAGCCGTGAAGCCAAAGGCAATAGTCTTCTCGAGCATCGTGACGGTCTTCGTGATGCTGACGTTCCCACCAGTCAAAGCACAAGGACCAAGCTCCGGCGCGGTGGTGAACTGGCCGCTCCATAACCTGGATCTGGCCGGTAGCCGATTTTCCACGCTGGACCAGATCAACAGGGCGAATGTCAAATCGTTGACTCCACGATGGCTCTTCCAACACGGCGTCATTGACGGAGTCAGCAATCAGACCACGCCGGTTATCGTCGACGGGGTTATGTATGTGACCGATTCCCGCGGGAGCGTGTATGCCGTTGACGCCGCTGATGGGCATCTCTTGTGGACGTACGACGTGACGAATCTCCTTGGAGGGCGAGGGTGCTCAGCCGGGTTGGATTGCTACATTTTCCGCCAACGCGGTGTCGCCTATGAGAACGGAGTGATCTACACGGCCGGGGGCTCGTTTCTGTTTGCCATCGACGCAAAAACAGGGAAACCCATTGAAAGCTTCGGCAATAAGGGCCAGGCCAGTGTGATCCTGGATGTGCTCAAGGAGAGGTACCCGGACGTGACGGCGGCTATCAGTCTCGGCTATTGGTTCACCTCGGCACCACAGGTGCACAACGGCGTGCTCTACATCGGCAGCACACGAAGCGAGAGCCACGTTCCCGGCGGTCACGTGATCGCGGTCGATGCCAAAACGGGCAAGGTCAAGTGGTACTTCAACGCCGTTCCGCAAGACGAAAAGGATCAGGGCTGGGAGATTGCCGGTCCAACCTGGGTCGGTGGCGAACGCAATGGCGGTGGCATTTGGGAAACGCCTTCAATAGATGCCGCGCTGGGACTCTTGTACGTGGCCGTCGGCAATCCATTCGGCGACAGCACGAAACGAGCGGGGATCAACCTCTTTACTGATTCGCTTCTTGCGCTCAGATTGGACACGGGCAAGATGGCGTGGTATTTCCAGCAGACGCACCATGACGTGTGGGACTACGATTCGGCCAACCAGCCCATTCTCTTTGACATGCAGGTTCGCGGGGAACGGGTCAGAGCGCTTGCCGAAGCCAGCAAGAACGGATTCCTGTACATCCTGAACCGCGAGACCGGACAGCCGATTCATCCGATCAAGGAAATGCCTGTGCCGACGGAGACGACCAGGGTCGGCGAGGAACCGTGGCCGACGCAGCCGATTCCGTACACGGCGGCTGGGAAGCCGATG
>JAHFUJ010000067.1:15395-17408 GCA_023265105.1 Acidobacteriota bacterium | reverse complement strand
CCGCACGCGCTTCCTGTTCGAAGCGATCCAGGCGCTCAGGGTCGGCGGAGAACGCGGCGGGGAGCACCTTGATGGCGACATCTCGGCCCAGACGCGCGTCACGCGCCTTGTAAACTTCCCCCATGCCGCCCGCGCCGAGCGGCGAGCGGATTTCATAAGGCCCGAGGCGTGTACCGGGCGCGAGCGACATGTGATAGGGACCGGTGCGAATTATACAGCGACGCCGGTTTTCGGTCCGGCTGAAGCCGGACACTACGTGCCGAAGTCCGGCTAAAGCCGGACGCCACGTACGTCCACTCCGGAGGTGCTCAAAGGGGCGCTCTTCGAAACGAAACGTCGGCAGGAGTTGCGCCGCGACGTACCTCGAGACAGGGCAGGAACTGCGTACCGAGACTCGCGTCCCTCCCGCATGGTGTGGTCCGGTGCCCGTATTTTGCGGGTTTGCCGCGACCACACGCATTGGCACGGTGCGTGCTCCACCCGACGATGTAGAATCGGACCATGGCGGTCCAAAAGCAAGGAGACAACGTGGGATTCATCCATGTGCCGGTTTCGGTCAAAGCGCCGGGAGGATCGCAAGATCGCTACGACGCGCCTTTCCTCATCGATACCGTGGCGATTGATTCGATGGCCCCTTCAAGTGCGCTTCAAAGAGTGGGCATCCAGCCCGTCGGCCGCAAGATGTACGAGGTGGCCGATGGCAGTCGCCAGGAGTACGCGTTCGGCCTCGCGCAGATTGAGTTCATGGGTGAAATCACCGCGGGCCGCGTGATCTTCGGTCCAGAAGGCGTCGAGCCTTTCCTGGGCGTGACGGCGCTCGAAGCTGCAGGCGTCACGATCGACCCAGCCACGCAGACGCTCAGGAAACTGCCGGCAGTTCGGCTGTAAACCTCGCCCAAGCCTAGCCCATGCCCTCGCGCCGGCGAGCGGGAGGATCATGCTTGATTCGTCCAATCTTGACTCATGATGAGGAGTCACCTATCATCATCTCGTGACTAAGCGACTCCAGGTCCTGTTGGAAGAGCCGGAATGGCGCGAGCTCCGGCGCGCCGCGCGCGCGGAGAAGACGACCGTCGCCGAGTGGGTTCGCCGCGCGCTGCGTCAGGCCAGGCGCGGGAGCTCGTCGAAGGACGTCGAGCGAAAACTCGCTGCGATCCGATCGGCCGCGCGTCACACGTTTCCCGCACCCGAGATCGATCAGATGAACGAGGAGATCGAGCGCGGATATTTGAGTGCGCCGAAGTCGTGATTCTTATCGACACGAACGTCCCGATGTATCTGGTCGGCGCGGACGAAAAGCACAAGGGCAGTGCGCAGCGGCTGCTCGATCGCGCCGCGACCAATCGTGAGCGACTGGTGACTGATGCCGAGGTGTTTCAGGAGATCCTCCATCGGTATGCGGCCATCAACCGTCGCGAGGCGATCCAGCCGGCATTCGACGTGCTGAACGAAGTCATCGACGAGATCTTTCCGATCGGTCGGACCGTCGTCGAACGAGCAAAGACGCTCGTGCTCGGCTATCGGACCCTGTCGGCGCGCGATGCCCTTCATGTCGCGGCCATGCAGGAACACGGCGTGACTCGCATCATGAGCTTCGACAACGGATTCGACGCGATCCCCGGCCTGACGCGCCTCGGCGACTGACTTACGCCTGTCCCACGCTGCCGATCATGCGGTGTGCTCGCTTGCCCCACGGCGCAACGGTGAAGGGGTCCCTTTGTGGGGTATCCTACCTCCGACCCGCCGTGCCGCCCACCTCCCCGCGCCGGCTTCCTCCCTGCTGCTGCTGTTTCTTGCGAGCGGCTGCGCCGCCCTGATTTTCGAGGTGACCTGGCTGCAGTTGCTGCAGCTCGTCATCGGCTCCTCGGCTATCTCTGTGGGTGTTCTGCTGGCCACCTACATGGGCGGACTGTGTCTCGGCGCCATCGCTGCGCCGCGAGTCGTCTTCCCCGTACGACATCCGCTGCGCGTCTACGCAGCGCTCGAGCTGGCAATCGGCGTCATCGGCCTGGC
>JAHFUJ010000067.1:5807-15295 GCA_023265105.1 Acidobacteriota bacterium | reverse complement strand
ACGGTCCGGCTGAAGCCGGACACTACGTACCGGTCGACAGTCCGGCTCAAGCCGGACGCCACGTACAGACTTACGGTCCGGCTAAAGCCGGACGCCACGTACACGTCGCCGGACGCCACGGACAAGCAGCGGTGTATCTGGCCATCGGGTTGTCGGGATGCTGTGCGCTCGCCGCCGAAGTGATTTGGACGCGCCTGCTGTCGCTGCTCCTCGGCGGCACCATAGAGCGGCCGCCGGCACGATCGCCACAAGGGTCCGCAGCAGCTCGAGATTGAAGGCTGTCCGCGGACTGCTGGTACTGATCGGTGACTGCTCGCCCGCCTGCCAGTCGCGACTGCTTATCACGAAGACACGAAGCGCGCGAAGGAGCGCTCCGTGCCTTCGTGATTCACCGTCACTTCGCGCGGCCCTTGTAGCCCTCGGCCAGCATCGGGGCCTTGTAGACGGCGTTGCCGCCCAGCACGTACAACGTCTTCTTGTCGGGTCCGGCAAAGGCAATGTTCTGCGCACCCCGCGGGATCGGGATGGTTCCGAGGTGCCGGCCCTGCGGGCTGATCACCTGAACGCCCCCGTTCGCCGTTACGTACAATCGGCCCGCGCCATCGATCGTGATCCCGTCAGCTCCGCTCATCACGCCCGTGTCGGTCTGGCGCAGGTTCTCGAGCTTCACGAAATCCCGCTGATTGCGGCCACTGCCGTCAGCCTGGATGTCGAACGCCACGATGGAGTCC
Organism: Acidobacteriota bacterium; assembly: GCA_023265105.1. Lineage (GTDB taxonomy): Bacteria > Acidobacteriota > Vicinamibacteria > Vicinamibacterales > CAVVIG01 > JAHFUJ01. Next base: position 14,564 of record JAHFUJ010000067.1, on the reverse strand, counting down.
CCGTTCGTGTTCGCCACGTAGAGGACCCTCTCATCCGGACTCAGGATGAGGCCGTTGGGACGCGCGATGTTGTTCGCGAGCATGATCACGCCGCCGTCCGGTTTGATGTAGTAGACGGCAGGCTTGATCATCTTGTCAGGAAACCCGAGATCGTCGGTGAAGTACACGCCGCCCTTCTTATCGAGGGCGAGATCGTTGGCGCGTCCGAAGCCATGGTCCTCGAATTTGTCGGCGAGCGTGGACTTCGTTGGAGCGAGCACGGCGACTCCGGGCGGCATCCACTGGACCCCAATCGCGCGGCCCTTCGGGTCGAACGAGAAGCTGTTGGTCGCGCTGGTGTCCTCCATGTACGTCGTCACGTTGTCGTCTTTGTCGATCTTGGAAATCTTGTTGGCCATCCGCTCGGTGAAGAGGAGGCTGCCATCGGGCGCCTGGGTTGCCCCCTGGGCGCCATTGAAACCTTCCTTGACGAGCTGCATTTTCGTGCCGCCCGCAATGACACCGGGAATGTCTGGAGCCACTGTAAATAGTGGTGGCGGTGGTTGATCGGCCCGGCCGCCGCCGCCACCGCCGCCGCGCTGGCCCTCGCCACGCTGGCCGAGCGCGAACGTAGATCCGACCAGACAGAACAGAACGACCATCAATGCTTTCGACTTCATGGACTCTCCTCCCTCACAAAACATCAAAGTTTAGCACGCCGGGGCAGTGAAACCTGAGGATTATACGCCAAATCCGGACGTCACTTGACTTGGCCTAGCTATCAGCCGTCAGCTGTCAGCTTTCAGCCAATGCGTGCTGCTGAGGGCTGAAAGCCGAGAGCTGAAAGCTGAAAGCTGAGAGCTATGTCCAATACAAGAGCTTTTCGGCGTAGGTTGGCAATTATGACGCTATAATGACGCGTATCGTTCGATGCTGATCGGGCCGCGCGGCACCCGCTCGACCTGAAGCGGTTGGAGGTCAGTGCGATGAAGCGTCTCCTCGTCCCCGCTCTGCTCGTCGTGCTGGTCATGCTCGCCCGCCCAGCCGCGGCCATCATGCACCAGCGGACACTCTCGGTTCCGGACGTCGGAACCGTCCTCTACGGCATCTCGGTCCCCGACGACTACGACGCGCGTCAGCCGCGTCCGCTCGTGTTGGCGCTGCACCCGGGCGAACGGGCGCCGTACTACGGCGCCAGATTCATGCTGTCGATCATTACGCCCGGTCTGAAGGATCTCCGCGCCATCATGGTGGCGCCCGATTGTCCGTGGCGCGGTTGGAACGATCCGACGGCGGAGAAGGCCGTGATGGCGCTGCTTCAGAAGGTCCTCGGCGAGTACTCGATCGATCGCCGTCGCATCCTGGTCACCGGCTACAGCATGGGCGGCCGCGGCACCTGGTTCATGGAGTCGCACCATGCGGATCTGTTCACGGCGGCCATCGTGATGGCCGGGTCGGCCAGAGACGAACCGCTCGACGGCCTCGCCAAGATCCCGACCTACGTGCTTCACAGTCGAGCCGATCAAACCATGCCGTTCGAGCCGGCTCAGCGGACGGCGCAGGAGCTCGAGAAACTGGGGCGCGTCATCAAGTTCGAGGCGCTCGAGGGGTTGGCGCACACCGAGATGGGCGGCTACATCGAACCGCTCAGCCGAGCCGGGCGCTGGGTCGCGGACCACTGGGGAAAGTAAACGCCAGACTTGCGCTACGTCTCGCCATCAGCCAGCCTTGCAATCTGTAAATTGTCATTCCATTTTGTAAGCCTGGCGCCACAGCACGCCTCGCCGACGCAGCGGCCGCACCGGCCGGCTGCGGCCACTTCGCGCACCGGGAAGTCGGCCTTCGCTCGTGCTCGTGCCCTCCCGCGCCGACTAACAGCTGATGCCGAGGACGTCCACGTCGCGGCATGCACCGGCCTTGCTTATCCGAACGCCGTGGATCACGCGGACCGGAGTCGGCGCGTGGAATCGCTTCGCCCGACTTCCGGTACAGGATCGCGTCGGCGCGCTCAGATGGCCGCTGCCATCCAGCACGACCGCTGCGTCGGACGGCGCTGCTGGACGACGCCGGGCGCGGCCAACCGTGGGAGGGTGGCCGGATGTGATTCGCCAACGCGCGGTGCAGGCTTTCGTCTCGGCGATCCTGCTCCCCACGATCCGTGGCGCTCGCGTTACCACTGGCGGCGCTTGCCGTGCATCGCCCATGTTGAAGCCACCCGATGATCGCCGCGGGAGCGGAGCGAGGCGAGCGAGCGACAGCCTTGAGCCAAGAGCGCCGGGGCTGGAGCCCCGGCGCCGTGAAGAAGGTGGGGCCCCGCGAGCTCGAAGCGAAGAGTACGAGCCGGAGACGCGCGTTCCGGCGCCCGACCCGGTTGGCAGCGACCGACGCCGTTCAGCAGCCTGGCAGCTCTCATGGCGGGACATCGGTGCAAGAGCCGTACGAGGCTCGCGGCGCGGTTACCACAGGCGTCCACGCAGCAGCAGGAACAGGACGAAGATCACCACCGTCAGCAGCGCCGCGACGCGCCGCCACGTTCGGCCCTCTTCTTGTCGCAGGTTCAATCACCCGCTTTCGCGGCGCGCGCCGACTGGGACGGGGCCGGGCCCGGTTTGAAGACCGGCGGCGCCTCGGGAATGGCAGCGCCATCGTGCCGCGGCTCCGACGCGCCGAAGTGCACGCCCGCGCCGTTGCTCATCACCGCTTGTCCGTAGCCGAACGCCCCGGTGCGGGGCGGGATCGTGCGGACCTCGTGTCCGAGCGCCTTGAGCTCGTTTCTCACCTTCTCGGGCACGAGCGCTTCCACGTCCACGTCACAGCCGCTGAACGATCCCTTCGTGAAGCGGCCCGCCTCGAGCGCCTGCTGAATGTCGAGGCCGAAGTCGGCGATGTCGGCGACGAACTGCGCGTGGGCCTGGGCCTGATTGAATCCGCCCATGATCCCGAAGCCGATCCGCACGTCGTCCTTCTGCATGAAGGCCGGAATGATCGTGTGCAGCGGCCGCTTGCGGGGCGCGAGGACGTTCGGGTGCTTCTCGTCGAGCGTGAAGAGCCCGCCGCGATTGTGCAGCATCATGCCGGTGCCCGGAGCGACCAGACCGCTGCCGAACGAGCCGTACAGGCTCTGAATCAGCGACACGATATTGCCGTCCTTGTCGACGACTGACAGGTAGATGGTGTCGCCGCCGGGCGACGTGGTCAGGCCGTCGAACACCGACGGCTCCGCCGTGCACGCGGCCTTCGCCGGATCGATCAGTCTGGCGCGATCCTTCGCGTGATCCTTGTTCAACATCGCCGGCACCGGCGTCTTGTAGAACTTCTGGTCGGCGACGTACCGGAGCATGTCGGCGTACGCCAGCTTCTTCGCCTCGATCATCGTGTGCATCGCCTTCGTGCTGTGGAATCCGTACTCGCCCATCGGGAACTGTTCCATCAGGTTCAGCATCATCAGCGCCGCAATCCCCTGCGTGTTCGGCGGCAGCTCCGACACCGTCCAGCCTCGATAGGTGGTTGAAATCGGATCGACCCACTCGGACTGGTACTCCTTGAGGTCGGCGGCGGTCATCGTGCCGCCCTTCTCCCGCGAAATCGCGAGAATCGCCTCGGCGGTCTTGCCTTCGTAGAAACCGGCGCGTCCCTTTTCGCCAATCAGCCGCAACGAGACGGCGAGATCGGGATTCTTGAACACTTCGCCCGCGCGCGGCGTGCGGCCGTTGACCAGAAACGTCTTCGCGGCGTGCGGCTCGGCGGCCAGGCTCGCCTGCGCCTGCCCCCACGCGGCCGCAATCACTTCCGACACTGGGAAGCCGTTGTCGGCGTAGAAAATCGCCGGCGCCATCAGATCGGACATCGGCAGCTTTCCGAATTTCGCTCGCAGCGCGTCCCAGCCGGCCACTGCGCCCGGCACCGTCACCGCGTAGATGCCTCGGCCCGGCATCCGGTCGATGCCCTTCGATTTCAGGAACGCGGGCGTCAAACCGGTCGGCGCCCAGCCGCCCGAATTGAGCCCGTACAACTTGCCGGTCTTCGCTTCGTAGACGATGGCGAAAAGATCGCCGCCGATGCCGTCGAAGTACGGTTCCACCAGCCCCATGACGGCATTGGTCGCAATGGCGGCGTCGATCGCGTTTCCGCCGCGCTCGAGGATCTGGACGCCGGCCCGCGCCGCCAGCGGCTGACTTGCGGCGACGATTCCATAGGTCGTCGCGACCTTGGACCGGCCGACGAGAGGGGCACGCCGAGACATCGAGTCCTCCTGGCCGACCACACCGCTGGTCAAGAGTCCGAACAGCACGACGAACAACATGGCATAACGGATGCTCATAAATCGTTCCCTTCTTCTCGCGTAGAAATATTACACCCTGACGGTCGTTGCCGGAAGGCGTCTTGGAAGTAAACTGTATTCGTGAGAGTCGCGGCCGTGATCCTCGCTGGCGTCATCGCGGCTGCGTCGGGCGGCGCCGCGCAGCCCACGGGGCAAGGCGGGGGCCGATTCGCGAGGGGACCGCGGATCCCCACCAACCCGAGCTACGACGGGGCGTTCACGTTCTGCCGGATCATGTTCCGGAACTCGCCGTACGGCGATGGAGGCGGCTGGTCTGTCGACTACCCCAGGGCCGACGTGAACCTCTCCTTCCGCCTGTCCGAGCTGACGACGACGCTGGTCAGCAAGAGCAAGGGAGACTTCAATCATGTCCTCCTGCGCCTCACCGATCCGGAGCTGTATCGATGCCCGTTCGTCATGATGACCGAGCCCGGGGGCGCGTACTTCGACCAGGACGAGGCGGCTCGGCTCCGGGACTACCTGTCGAAGGGCGGCTTTCTGTGGGCCGACGATTTCTGGGGCGAGCATGCGTGGAACGCGTTCGTTGGTGAGCTCCGCAAGGCTCTCCCGGCCGGCGAATTTCCGATCGTGGACCTTCCCGTGGAGCACCCGATTTTTCACACGCTGTACGAAGTGCGCCACCTCCCACAAATCCCCTCCATCGGCTTCTTTTTCGGCAGCGGCGGCCGGACATCCGAGCGCGGCCGCGACAGCGCCGAGCCGCACGCTCGCGCCATCGCCGACGCGCAGGGCCACATGATCGTGTTGATCACGCACAACACCGATTTCGGTGACGCATTCGAGCGCGAAGGCGACAATCGGGACTACTTCAACACCTTCGCGGCCGAGGGCTATGCGTTTGGGATCAACGTTCTGCTCTATGCGATGAGTCACTGACGGCAGGCAGCCACGACTCCGGTTTTCGCTGGTTCGTCTCGCGGTCGTTGGTGATCACCCGCAGCGGTCGTGCCCGGCGGCTGCGGGTACGACCCGAAGACGCGCGGTTCCGGCGCCCGACCGGTTGGCAGCGACCGATCCCGTCCAGCAGCCGTCCCGACGCGTAGCGGTCGGCACGTGGTCGCCCACGACGCGAAACGCCCGAGCAAGAATTGGAGTAGTTAATCAGCGGCGAGACGGCGGGAGCGACGCGCAGCCCTTCACTTCGGGCGCCATCGCGCCCAAGTGTGAATTGAGTCCGAACCCGAACGGTCCGCCGTAGAGGCCGCCGCGCACACTGCGAATGAACGTGCTCGACTCGTCGAGCGGCAGCGTGGCGACGTTGCCGCAGAAGTCGCGCCAGATGCCGTCCTGGCGGAGATACTGCTCGACGTTCGACAGATAGAAGGCCGACACGGTCGCGCTCTTGCTCTTCAGGTACTTGCCGACCGCTCGAATCGCTTTCGGGCCCGCGAAGTTGCCCACGATCGGCACGAGCAGGTTCCTGGTCTCGAGATCCTTCAGAAACGCAAAACTCTCTTCGGTGGCGAGGTACCCGTGCGCCCGCCCCTCGGTATCAGTGGCCTCCATCAAATCGGCGTAGGTCGGCTGGTTGCGGCCACCGAAGCCCCCGGTCGACGAGTACTGCAGCCGGGGCCCGAACGAGTAGAAGGCGTGGTAGACGTATTCGATCCCTTGCAGGTCGTCCGCTGAGAGCGCAAATTTGTGGGTCGCGACCAGGCGGTCCTGGATGGCTTTCAGGTTCTCCCGGTACAGCGTCTCGGTCGTGTCGCTGTTCGCATAGGCCTCGAAGATCTCCGCCGCCGTCGATTTCGGCCCCAGCCCGTCGGCTCGCGGCCTCGAGAAGAGGCGCGACACGAACCCGGACCGGTCCGCGGACATTTCAAACAGTGCTTTGTACATCAGGTGGAGGTCCAAGTTCCCCCGCCGGATGTCGACGATGAACGCCATCTTCGGCTTCAGCGCCACCATGTAGGTGAAGTTCTGCTCCGGGCCGACCCCCATGTATACACGGCCGGGCTTCGCGGTCCGCGTCAGCTCAGGAATCACGTACTGAAGCCCAAGCTCGTTCGACAGCAGGTTATCGGACCGGAAGGTTCCGTCCGACTCGGAAAAGTCCGAGGCGATCTTCCAGAATTCCTGATCGGCCAGCCGCGCCGGCAGCGTGGTTCTGAGCGGCGCGGCGACGGAGCGGCCATCGATGCCGACCGGCAATTCGGTCAGGCAGGCCACGAAGATCAGACCGACGAAGAGAACGAGGCGGCGACGGGTCATGGTCGCGAATTTTACCACGACAGCGCTCGACGGTGGTCCTCGAATCGTCCGCCGGCATCCGTTCGTTCCTCGGCGCGGCGGTCGCTCGGTTCCGGCAACTATCGTCGGGGATGATCCGCTCTGAGCATCTACGGCGCGTCGCCGTGTCGCCCTCGCCTCCGTGTTCGGGCTTCTGCACGGGCAGGCGTACTGATAGGATGATGCCCGCGTGTGCGCTACCGATGGCCGTGGTCTCTGAAGAAACGCGCGCGGACGTTCGGCTGCTCGATCGAATCGTCGCCCGCGACGAGAGGGCAGTCGCGGAGCTCTACGACCGGCACAGTCGGCTGTTGTTCGGCCTCATTCTCCGCATTCTGCGAGATCGGGGCGAGGCCGAGGATGTCCTGCAGGAGGTCTTCCTCGCGGTATGGAACAGGGCGGAAACCTACAATGTCACGCTCGGGTCACCGGCCGGGTGGCTCCTGCGCATCGCCCGGAACCGCGGGATCGATCGGTTGCGCGCCAACGGTGTGCGCGACCGCGTCGTCGACGCGTCTCAACCTTCGGCGTTTCAACCGACGGCGGTCGCTGACAGTCCGGAATCGCGAGCCGCGAACAGCGAACAACAGCGCATGGTGGCGCGAGCGCTCGGCGCGCTGCCCGCCGAGCAACGGGACCTGATTGAAGACGCCTACTTTCTCGGCCTGACGCACTCGGAGCTTGCCGCTCGTTTTCGGTTGCCGCTCGGCACGGTCAAGACCCGGATTCGCACGGGCATGCTGGCCTTGCGCCAGCAGCTGCTGGAGACGTCCATCGAGCCATGACTGACTACCCTGTCGACTCGGTCGAATTCGACGAGCTCATCGCGCTGGCGCTGGCTCAGGCGGCGGGCTTTGGTGATCCGCCGCGCGCCGAAGTCAAAGAGCGCCTCATGTCCCGCCTGGCCGAGACCGCCGCGCCGATCCCGCCGGGCTTCGCGTTTCGTCTCGCCAGCCAGTGCGACTGGCTGTCGCATCCGGTGCCGGGGATCCGGATGAAGGTGCTCGCGCTGAACCGCGAGCGCGGCTACGCAACGCTGCTGCTTGACGTCGCGCCGGGTACGCGGTTTCCGGCGCATCATCATACAGGTGACGAGGAGTGTTACGTGATTTCCGGCAGCCTGGTTGCCTGCGGGCGCCGAATCGGACCTGGTGACTTCCATCACGCTGACGCCGGCAGTGACCACGGCGAGGTGTGGACCGACGAAGGATGTCGCGTCCTACTGATGGTCCCACCAGAGGACTATATGCCCAGGTGACAAACCGCGTTCTCCGCGGCGACGTGGGAACCGACGCGGAGCGGAGGGGTCATGTGGTGCGCATGGCCCGTGGTGTTCGCACATTGTCATGACGCGTGTACGCTGGATCGCAGTCGGAGTGGTGCTCGTGCTCGCGGCGACGCTGACCTATTGGCTCGCCGCAACGCCGCCGGGGCCACCGACGCTTCGCCAGTTCGAGCCGGATCGCATGGCGGATCTCGAGCTCCGCATGTGGCAGGCGTACTACAGCAAGGAAAACGTGCGCTTGTTCGGTCTGCTGGTGACGATGTTGCGCGAGCAATACCACTACTCGTGGCTGACCGCAGCGACCGAGGGCTATCACCTGGCCCGGGCGGCAGCGACGTTCGGCAATGCCCGAGCGAATTATGAGGTCGTCCTGCCCGATCTCGAAGCCGCCTATGGTACTGCGAAGAACTGGCTGCAGGCGGGGTTTGACCCTGGCGCCGTGGCCCGCGCGGAATTGGCGTGGTGGGTGGCGCGGCGAACGCCTGGTGAGAATAGCCCCGAACACGTCGGGAGCGTCATGGCGGATGCGTACGCGTTGTTGTACGAGGCGCCACGTACGCAGGTCACGAGAGCCGCCATCCTCAGGGCACAAGCAGGGGCGCTGCGAGATGCCGAAGCGGAGCGGCCCGATTGGGAAGCGGTCGGCCAGTTGCTCCGGGAGTCGTACCGCGATCTCCGTATAGCGCTCGCCAACGGCGGAACTGATTAAGGCCGCCTGCCAGACCAATGGCCGGCTGACAACGGAGCGGCACGGCTATGGATCCCATGTTCGTGACCGGCGGGACCGGGTACCTCGGCCGGGCGTTGATCGAGGCGCTGCGCGAACGCGGATACATGGTCCACGCGCTCGTGCGACCGGGCTCGGAAGCCAAGCTGCCGAGTGCTGCGTTGCCGGTGATCGGTAACGCGCTTGACGCCTCTA
>JAHFUJ010000067.1:2683-5707 GCA_023265105.1 Acidobacteriota bacterium | reverse complement strand
GAGACACCACCGCCAGAGGGCGTGCGAATCGTGGAGGTGCCCGAGATCCGGCGAGCAGCGGCCTGACCTGCGCGTACATGTCCTACCTTCTGCTCATCGCCGCCGGCGCCATCTTTTTTCTGACGCTCTGGATATTTATTCCGGGCTGGACCTACCCACTGTTCGTGCTGGGCGTCGGCGCCCCGGAGCTCAGCCCCTGGCTGTTGCTCGCCAGCTTGATCCTGTGCCTCGTGTGGACCAGAGTTCCCGGCCCATCTCAATTGACGCGAGTCACACTGCTTCTGGCGCTGGGTGCGACGGCGCTCGCCTCGGTTCCGCTGGTGCAGGCCGCTCTAGCCGTCAGGCGGTTTCAGAACGCGATGCAACGCGCGCTCGGAGAGGATTTTCTTCGAGGGGTGCCGGCACGCGTTCGCGACGGATTGAGGCCGCGTCCGATTGTGGCCATCGATCTATTTCGCGGCATCGATTTCGGTGAGCCCAGCCTCGTGCGCGGGATTCCGGTCGCCGCGCCGGACGGCCAACAGCTCACGCTGGATGTCTATCGTCCCGTCGCTGACGGGCGCTTTCCAGCGGTCGTTCAGATTTATGGAGGGGCCTGGCAGCGTGGCGCCCCGGGAGACAATCCAGAGTTCGCGCGGTACCTGGCGACGCGACGGTATGTCGTGTTTGCGATCGATTACCGGCACGCGCCGAAGTGGCCGTGGCCCGCGCAAATCGCGGACGTGCGCACCGCGCTCACCTGGATCCGGGAACATGGCAGCGAGTATGGCGCCGATGTATCCCGCCTCGCGCTGATCGGCAGGTCGGCTGGAGCTCATCTCGCGCTGATGGCGGCGTACGAGCCTGGCGCGCCGCCAGTGCAGGCTGTCGTCAGCTTCTACGGTCCGGTCGATCTCGAAGATGGTTATCGACATCCTCCTCGACCGGATCCGCTGGACGTGCGCGCGATCGACGAAGCGTTGTTGTCGGGAACGCCCGACCAGGTGCCCGATCGGTATCGAGAGGCTTCGCCGATCAGGTACGTGACTCGAAAGCTCCCGCCGACACTGCTCATCCATGGCGCACGCGATCATGTTGTCGAGGCAAGATTCGGCGAGATGCTGTACGAGCGGCTGCAGTCGACCGGAACCCCTTCAGTGCTGCTCGAGATTCCGTGGGCGGGGCATACGTTCGACGCCATCCCGAGCGGCCTCAGCGCCCAGTTGGCGCTGTACTACACGGAACAGTTCCTGGCGTGGGCTCTTAACTAAGGCAACGCGAAAACGTAGATCGCGCTGTGTCCGGGCACTGCTGGCGGCATGGCCTGGGCGGTCAGCCCGAGCGGCCCGGTCGTGACCGACTGTCCCGAACCCGTGTACACCATGACGTACTGCTTGCCGTTCACAGCATAGGAGATGGTGCTGTTGACGATCATGCCACCGACCACGGCCTCCCACAGGACCTTGCCGTTGTCGGCGTCGAGGGCGCGCAGACGCCGGTTGAGATCGCCGAAGAACACCAGGTCGCCCGCGGTCGTCAGCGCCGATCCGTTGGTCGGCTGTGGTTGCGAGTAGATCACTCGCATCTCGCCGGTTGCGACGTCGATCTTGGCCATGCCCATGTAGGCTTTCGGATCGGAGCCAGGACGCATGACGCCGGTGCGCCGCCCATAGCCGGTCGCGCTGGAATTGACCGCTTGCATCGTCAAGCACTGGTCGTGGAACGGAACGTAGAGCGAGTTCTTGCCGGGATGGTAGGCGATTTGCCACAGGCCGCGCGTGTTGTGGTAGCAGCCGAGGATGGTGTCGCCGTCTTTCTTGAAAAGCTTGTCGGGATTGACGCTCGTCTGACCGGTTTTGACGTCGACGACGCGCATGTTGATGTTCGGATCATCGAAGGGAAACGGCCGCCCCCACAAGAACCGACCGGTCTCCTGCGCGACCGCAAAGATGCCACCGCCTTCGGCAACGGTGATCACGACGTCCTGCTCGGTCCCGGCCGTCAACGCGGGATTGATCCATTTGACGAATCGCGGGTCCGGGCTCACGCGGGTGCGAACCAGAATCCGTTCCTGGTTGTGGTCGGCGTCCCAATCGTCGCCGGGCAGTTCCTGGAAGTACCAGACCAACTTGCCGGTCTCGACGTTGAGCGCCACGGTCGAGTTGCTAAAGAGCTCTGATGGCGACGTCAGGGAGACGGCGTCGTAGCGGCCGTGACGTTTGAACCGTGTGTACGGATTGGGATTGGCCACGCCCCAATACACGACTTTCCGGACCGGATCGTACGATCCGGGCAGGCCCCACGGGCCGGCGGCCCGTTGGTCGATCGGCAGGTTGCCCCAGGTGTCGCCCCCCGGCTCGCCCGGCGCGGCCGTGACATTGAACTTCCAGGCCTCTTTACCTGTCTTGGCATCGTGCGCGGCGATGAAGCAGAACTCGCGCTTACCTTGCTGACAGGTGCGGTTCGAGATCACCTTGCCATCGGCGACCAGCAATCCACCGGCGGTGATCTGGCCGTCATCGACCTTGGTTTCCCAGCGCAGCTTGCCGGTCTGGGCATCGAGGGCCAGCAGGAAACCATCCGGCGCGCCGAAGTAGATCATGTCCTCGTAGATCCCGAGGCTCTTGCTGCGCGCCGCCGTGGCCACGACGCCGCGTGGATAGTCGCGCTCATACTCCCACAGCAAATCGCCGTTGGTGGCGTCGAGGGCCTGGATGCGGGCGCCCGGAGCCATCACGTACATGACGCCGCGATAGACGATCGGCGTCGATTCCTGGGTGCCGGCGGGCAGACCGCGCGACCATGCCATGCGCAACTGAGCGACGTTGCCTTTGTTGATTTGCTTGAGTGGACTGAAACGATGTTGATTGTAGGTTCGACTGATGTGGAGCCAGTCGGCGGGATCGGGATTGGCCTGCATCGCCTGGGTGACCGGGACGAACGCTCCGGTCGGCGCGACCGCCGCCGGAATCGCCGGACCGGCGGATGCAACGGCCCCGAACAAGGATGCCGCAACGAGATAGGACCTGTTCACCATCCTCCCCC
>JAHFUJ010000067.1:0-2583 GCA_023265105.1 Acidobacteriota bacterium | reverse complement strand
ATGTAGCGGCCGAGCGTAATCACTGCGAACCACAAGAACAACGAGCTCGCCGCGACGAGCTTGGCGGCCATCGATGCGTCTTCCCCGGCCCCCAGACGCTCGACTCCCTCGAAAATGCCCGTCAAGTAGAACGCGGCCGCATTCAATCCAAGCAGCATGATGGCCACGAGCTTGAGCCAAAACGCGGCGTCGTAGGCGTAATACGTGGGCATGCCTATAAACGCCAGCATGCCCGTCACGACATTCATGCCAAATCCAGCCATCGCCCACAGAACGAACCGGTGCACGGGCGCGATCGGCATTTGCTTCCCAAATCCCATGATGCGTAGATCGAGAACTCCAATGGTCCCAATAAGGAGGGCGAGCCCGATGAAATGCACGTCCATCATGAACGCCCACCACCACCTGCTGTTGACCATCGCGTCGGTAAACTTCCTGGGCGTTGGCTCAAAAAGGTGTACGACGGATCCGACTGGTCCTTCCGACACTGTCGCCCCTTGGCTCGACCGACTCTCTGGATGGCGGATGTCACCACCCGTGTTCCCGGTTCTTGCCATGAGGCCCACCGTCACAAGCGACAACAGCAGGACCGCCCATACGGTCCAGCGTGCCGGCCGTGCGATCCGATGAGACTGCCACAGTCCGATCAAGGCAAGGGCACCAGTGGCCTCCATGAACCACAGGGCCAGCATCGCCGCGCCTTCATGCCGTTCGATCAAAGCGGTTGACACGCCGGGCTCCCTGTTAATCTCCTGCGCGCCAACGCCACTGCAGAACGTGGGAATCGTCAAGAGGGCAATGGCCGCGAAAACGATCAGGCTGGCGCGCCTCATCGGGTCGCCGTTTTTCTCAAAAAAGGAGAGGAGGAACAGGCCCAGCCCAATGATCGTGCCGATGATCGGAAAATGATTTAGTAAAAGGTGTAGATATGCAAGACTCATCAAGCGGCTCCCTGCGACACGTCCTTAGCTCTTACCCGGCGGCTCGAAAGCCATAGAGCAAATACGTGTACGTATATGCCAACAGGCGGCCCGTCGTGATGGCTCCAGTCCACAAGACGAGCGACCACTTGGCCAGCGTCTTCCCTTTCACGATCATCGCTGCTTCGCTCAAGCTCGGGTCGAACACTCGGATCTGCATCCTCCGCATGGTGATCATGGCGAGTGCGACAAGCGTTAACTTGGCATAAAACACAGGGTTCGTGAACGCCTTGGTCGGGTAAGCGATCAAAAGGACTATCCCCGACGCGGCATTTATCCAAAAACCCGCCCACATCATGCCGAAGAGCCACGTAAGCGACTTGAGCGGGAGATCGCGCGCAACGCCAAGAATGCGCAAATCAACGACCGCATTCCCGCCGACCACCAATGCCAGGCCGAAGGCGTGAAAGAGAAGAAAGAGATAGAACGCAAACACATCTGAACCGCCGCGGATCCACCGACTGAGGCCGCTCTGTTCAATGCTGTTGAAAAACTCTGGTACAGCCAAGCCTCATCTCCTTGGAATCTCGTGCGCCGTTAGGAGCGGATGTCGCCGCAGGGGAGACCGTCGTCATCCAAATCACCGGGACCGGACCTTCGGCGACCACGTGGGTTGATCCCGCCAACGACCCAACGAAGAAGTAGTGGCTAATTCTAGATGACGGAAGGCCGCAATCGAGAAGATCAGACGGACAATTCAGCGAACTGGTCCTGTTGATTTCTCAAGGCCAGGAGCGGGCCGGACCGGCGGACAAGACCCGGCGTAAGGGCGGTCATACGAGAGGTACACCTCGTAGGTCGTGTCGGCGGGTCGTGGCTTCGCATCCGCGGGTACAAACGGCACACTGCCGCCGGCCGCGGTGGCCTGGCAGATCTTGACCCGTGACTTGGTGACGACCGGCTGCAACATGTACGACCGGAGGCTATAGCCCCCGAGGTCGTCAAACACGCTGCACATTGGAAGCGTCGTCGTTTCGCGGTCGACAAACCAATTCCCGCCGCCGCCCTGCTCGTAGGGGGCGCTGTCCACCTGTTTGACGACGCGAAGATCCTCGTGGATGGTCCAACCGCCCGCGATCTCTTCGGGACTGGCTACGTTCTCCAGATAGCACTCCGCCCGCGCCGAACTGGGGAAGGCGGCCGCGGCAACCAGGGCGGCAAAGACGAGAGTCGCTCCCCTGGTCCTCGTCATGTGGTTTCCTCCGTCCCGAAACAGAGCGCGCCGCCGCGCACGGACCGAGCCGCGCAGACAAGATATCGGCCGTCCCTTGCGGACCGATTCTGGATGCCCTTATAATCGCTCACCGGATCGAACAAGAAAGCGCTTGAGCCTAGCACTGTGCCGGGGTCTCGTCAACGTGGGGGTGCGATGATGAAAACGAACAAGACTGTGGCCACGGTTGCGGCCGTTGGTCTGTTTTTGATCGCTGCGGTCGCCTGGGCCGCTGGCGACGAAAAGACCATCACGGGGGTGATCAGCGGGGTCAATCCCACGACGCGAATCGCGACCCTGACGCCGGCCAGCGGCCCGCCGATTGTTGTGCAGTTCGCCTTCAACGCAGGCGGCCCGTGCAACAGCTGTCTTGGGTCGGGCCGGTCCGGG